>JBBRUT010000100.1:0-13431 GCA_038247555.1 Phycisphaerales bacterium
CGAATGGCCGGGCAAGGGCATCAGACGTACTTCAGTGAGCCGCTGCCCGCGGATGCCGACTTCGATGCTCTCTTCGCCCAGTTCTGGGACGGCGGCTGGAACTTCGGCG
Organism: Phycisphaerales bacterium; assembly: GCA_038247555.1. GTDB lineage: Bacteria > Planctomycetota > Phycisphaerae > Phycisphaerales > UBA1924 > JAHBXL01. Next base: position 110 of record JBBRUT010000100.1, read on the forward strand.
ACGGCTTCAATCGGCTGCGCGGACTTGCCACCGCTGCCCCGGGCATCCGCATTGCGAGCAGCACAGCGACCCTTTCACAGCGAGCCGGGCCGATGCACGAGGGCGAACTTGGGATGATGACATGGCACGGCACCGTCGGACATTCCTATCGCTCGTGGTTTCGTCCGCCGTTCACGATGGAATCAGAGCTTGCTGAGAAGTCCCGCGCGATTCTGGCGAGTGTCGCGATTGTGGCAGATTACGAGGCAGGGCCACGGCGGCCGATCTCTCTGCGTTTCGTCTGGAGTGAACGCAGGCAACAATGGGCTCTGCTCGGCGTGCATACGAGCAATATCGTCGATCCCCGAATTTCCGGGCTGGAGTACTAGCACATGGCTTGCCCGCCCGCCAAAAGGTCAGCAACGTCAGGTACAGCGGTGACGCATCGATCCAGTTTGTCCGCGTTCACCCTCATTGAAGTTCTTGTGAGCATCGCTGTGGTGGCGATCCTCATCGCGATCCTGGTACCCGCCTTAGCCTCGGCGAGGCAGAATGCCAAGACAACGGTGAGCCTCGCCACGCACGCGCAGCTGTTCACCGCCACATAGATGTACGCCGAACCCAACAAGGAGTTTTTCCATGCTTCGCCACCCCGGGCAATCCGCTGGGGCCAAAGGTCATCGACGGCTTTGACATACCAGGGCACTACTTTCGCGCCCAGAGTTGGCATTGGGCAAGCCTTCTCGTCCCCGAGTACTTCTCCCATCGCGCGGCGATCGAGGCGCGGGGCACAGATGGCGTTCCAGTCACGACGCCGGGGGCACCCGAGTCGGTGGTTCGATCAAGGTTCTTCCTGACGCACAACGCTTTCGCCGCGAGCACCTACTGGACTGATCCCGCACCCACCGATCTGTCTTACTTCAGGGGAGTGACATTGGCGGATGTGCGTTTCCCGTCGCAAAAAGGGCTGACGCTTGACGTAAGTCTGGGTCAGCCATCCGCGCAGGAGGGCTTCAAGCCCAAGCCTAACGGCACTTCTGTCGGCCTCGCAGACGGCTCCGCACGGGTCGCAAAGCTTGACCTTTCCGGAGCGGCGGGGATGTCCCGGCCTCACGGCGTAATGCCATGGCCAGTCATGGCAACAGAAGCTGGGATGGCTGGTCGCGACTTCTGAGCGAGGACATGTACTCACCGTTCCGGCATGTAGTACAGCGGCGGGGTGGGCAGCGAGTTGAACGACCAGACATTGTGGCTGGTGACGTGCCAGGGCGCGAGGCCGCCGCGAAGGCGCACGGTGATCGGCTGGGTGATCGGCCGACTCTCGGGGCCTGCGTTCAAGCCCTTGATGGGGCGGATGACATCCACCTTGGCTTCATCGCCCGAGACCCAGATGCGCGAGACGTGGTACGTCGGAAGGGACTCATTGCCCTCCTGCATCGGCACCGCACCAAAGCCGACGAGGTTCGCCACGCGCTGATACACCAGCGCGTTCGTCCCTTCCGGCAGGTTGATGGCAAACCGCGGCCCGGGGGTGCCGATGCCGGCATCGGGCAGCGGCGCACCGCCGGCGGTCCACTCCGCGGCTTCTTCCGGCGGGTAGCGGGTCACGACCCAGCGCAGCGACTCGATCATCAGCGGCGGGATGGGGTCGGAGTTCGGGTTGCTGAACCCGCGCTCCCCATCGGCGACAGGGTTGATGACGTTGTGGCCGACGCAACCGGGCGCGAACAGCGCGGCCATTGCGAACAGAATGACAGAAGCAAGTGCGAGCGAACGGTTCATGCAAGTCCCCTTTGGCGTCGGGGAGTTTAGCTCCTGCCCGGCTGCCCCGCCTTGCTATTTGCGTGGCCGTCGGGCTCGCTCGAATCTACCGCCTTGGCGCGGTCCTCCGTCACACGCCCAAGCGCGTGCGGAAGCTCGATCCCTGCCTGCTGCGCCAGCTCATGCAGCCGCGGCAGCGAGCCAACGAACCCCGACAGGAAGTCCGCCGTGGTGGAGCGGCCGTTGCTGTTCATACCCGAGTCCCACACCGTGATCTTGTCGATCTTCAGGTTCTGGATCGCCTTCACCTGCTCGGCGACCAGCAGGGGCAACTGCTCGATAAGCAGGAGCGTCGGCCCGACCTGCGGCTGGCTTCCGCACGCCTCGATCAGTCGGCGGTAACCCTCGGCCTTGGCCTCCAGCACCTTGCGGGTGCCTTCGGCCTCGGCGGTGTACCTGGCCAGCGTCGCATCCGCCTCGCCTTGCGCCTCGATGCGGCGCTTCTCGGCCTCGGCCATCGCGGCGATCTCGATACGCTTCTTCTCGATCTCCTGCGGCGCGATCTCATCCTTGGCCAGCCGCGCGAGTTCCTGATCGCGCTGCGCGAGCATGATGGCCTCGGTCGCCTTGGCGGTCGCGACATCCGACCGGCGCTTGGCATCGGCCCGGACCTCCGCTAGCTTGGCGTTGGATTCGGCGATCGTCGCGGCTGACGAGTTCTCACCCGTCGTCGCACTGGCCTCGGCCTCGGCAACGCGGATGCGCTGCTCCTGCTCGGCCTTCTTCTTCGCGGCTACGGTTTCCGCCTCGCGCTGGGCCGCGGCGACCTCCATATCCCGCTTGGCCTGCACTTCGCCCGCAATGGCCTGGGCTTCATATGCCGCGACCGCCACACGCTTGGTCTGCTCGGCGTTCTTCTGGCCCTGGGCCGCCGCGGCGGCCTCGTTGGCGACCTGCACCGTCCGCTCGCGCACGGCCATCGCCTCGCCGATCGCGCCGTCGCGATCCTGCTGCGCAACATCGACCTTTGCACGGTTGATCGCTTCCGCCGCTGCACGCTTGCCGATCGCCTGGATATATCCGGATTCGTCGGTGATGTCCCGGACGTTCACGTTGATCAGCGTCAGACCGATCTTGTTGATCTCCTGGTCAACGTTCTCGTTGATCAGCGTCATGAACTTCTCGCGGTCCTTGTTGATCTCTTCGATCGTCAGTGTCGCGATCACCAGTCGAAGCTGGCCCAGGATGATGTCCTGCGCCTGCTCCCGCATCTGCGAGGAGTTGAGGCTCAGCAACCGCTTGGCCGCGTTGTTCATCAGCACCGGGTCGACAGAGATGCCGACGGTGAACGTCGCGGGAACGTTGACGCGGATGTTGTTCAGCGAGAGCGCGCCCTCGAGCGGGATGTCGATGACCATCGGCTCCAGCGACATATACGCGTAGTCCTGGATCAGCGGCCAGACAAACGCGCCGCCGCCGTGGATGCACTTGGCCGCGCGCCCCGTGCCCACGCGGCCATACACCACCAGGATCCGGTTCGACGGGCACCGGCGGTACCGCGTTGCCACCCATGCCAGAACCACCAGGATCACCAGGACCACCGCCCCGGCAAAGAGGATGGTCAGCAGCCCGGTGAGGTCCGAGCTGGACTGCTGGGCAAGGGTGAGTTGAGTGAACATGCTCTGCTCCATCTTCGATTGCTCCAATGCAAACTATCCCAAACGAGTATGATCCTGACGCTCGACGCACGCCTAGGCCTTGGTGACCATCACCGAGTTGTCCCCGGTGACGGAAAGCACACGCACCCGCGCGTTCCTTGGCAGTTCTTCATCCGCCGACACCGCGTTGTACGTGCGTTGCTGCTCGCCGATCACCATCGTGATCTGCCCCGTGCCCTTGCCGGTCGCGGGCACCGTGACATAGACCGTGCCTTCAAGCCCGATCGCCGACTGCACGTTGACATTGCCGGAAGACTGCAGCTCCATCGCCGCCCGCAACAGGAACGCCATCAGCCACATCATGAAGAACCCACCGATGGCGCCGATGCCGATCGAAGCGGGGATGCCCCATTGCAGGCCGCGATACCCGATCAACCCTGACCATCCGAATCCCATGCAGAAGGCGATGACCGTCTGCACCGAAAAGAGCTTGAGGCCATCGGTTCCGTGGGCGTGATGATCGAGGCCGACATCCTGACCCTCATCGATGTCCGCGCCGCCGCCCAGCGAGAGGAGCAGAAATCGGAGCAACAGGAACGCCGTTCCCAGAAACGCCGGGCCGGTGAACCAGGGAGCATTGTCGCCGAAGAACACATGGAACATCGCCGCGCCTCCTTCCCGTGAGGCCGAACCTCCGACCCCCACCCCCAACCCACACCGCTGCCACCACCGCCGCGGCCATTTCTGCCGCCGCTCTCACCATTCCACCAGCACTCGCTCGCACGGCATCCGTGGCCGTCATGCCCAGACCGATCGCACCCCTCCACCTTCCCCGGGCACCGAGTTATTCTGAGAATAGCAGATTCCGTTTGGTTTGGCCCTTGATTGGGCGATCGGGGCGTAACCCTTCCCGCTCGCTCCGACGCGAGAACCGAAGCCGAGGAACGAACTGGTGAATCAAAACAGTTTGTTTGATCTGAATCGGAGACCAAAGACTTTTTGGTATTTTTCTATATTTCAGTCCAAGGAAGCAAAGTTGCTCGCAGTCTCTCAGCCCGCCGCGCAGATGCTCATCGATCGGCTCGTTGATGCTGGCATCCTGTCGGAGATCACCGGCGGTAGGTACAAACGAGTATACCTTGCCGAAGCAATTGTGCGATTGATCGAGACGGATCACCCGGAAGAGCTGAACTCGTAGGACACTTCACTCCGTGTCGGGGTCGTCGGTCCCGCAGATCCCCTCCCACTGCTCCGCACCCACCGCGCTCACCGAAACCAGCCAGATCATGCCGTCCATCACCCGAAGGTCAGTCTGCCCCGGCGCATCGCCGCGAGCCTGCAAGGGCTCTCCGGCAGCGAGCCTTTGCGCAAGCACCTCGTCGAGCACTGCGCTCGCCGCGGCGAGCGGGACAGCCTCAGCCGAACTCACTGCATGCCGAATACGTTCCACGAGTTCACGCTCCAGCTCCCGATGCGCCCGCCAGCCGTCACGGACGCTGAGCGATGTCACCTTCGGCAACGCAGCAAATGTCACCGTGCCGACGCACACCGCCGCGATCACACCCCACCGCAGCGCGGTGAACTGCGGCCAGCCACGCTTCTGCTCGTAGTGCCCGACGATGCACAGTACGATAAACATCGCGGCGAGCCCGACATCGAGACCGATCCCCGCCGCGGTCTCGCGGGTCTGCACGCCGCGACCCTTCGCGCCGCCGCTTGTCCACCCGATGTCCATGTCCCGGTTCATCTCGCGCGGACGGAGCGTGCCCGTGAGCCGCGCCGCGAACTTTGCCGTATCGACCAGCGGCGTGATCGTGCTGTGCGCGGCGTGAATGTACGTCGATGAGCCGCGCCGAAAAGATCGAAAGGGCAGTTCGCTCACAACAAGCTCGCCCGCGCTCTGCACAGCCAGTCCCGTCGCCGTCGCCCGCGTCGGCCCGAACACAAATAGCTCCACACTCAGGTCCTGCTTCGCATCCGCACCGGTCAGTCGCATCGGGTACACCGGCGCATCAGTGGTAAACGTGAACACCAGCGGATGCGCCGTAGAGGCCTCCGCCGTTTCGGCCTCCCGCACCAGCCGCGTCGCGACAAACGACCACTTCTCCTTGGCCTACTGATCGATCACTGTTTCCGCCGCGGCGGGTACATGGAACTTGTGCGACAGCAGCCAGTCCACAACCACCGATCCCTCGGGCGATTCGAGCGTTGTGACCTCGAAATCGCCGACGACCCGGCGATCGACATAGTCGGGCTCGGCCACGCTTCCCGACATGCCTGCGCCGGCGGAGGCGAGCGCTGGCAGAAGTATCGCTGCGAACAGAAGGAGCGTACCGAACAAGGCCAACACAGTGATTGCCCAGTTTCGCACGTAGAGCTTTGCGAGCACCACGAGCAAGAGTCCGATGAGCAGCGGCATCGCCCCCGCGCCCCGCGTCTGCACCACCGGCGCGAACATCCCCCGCAGGCTCGGGAACATGCCCTTGGTGCCGGGCTTCACTTCCGGCCGCGACGGCAGCGGCACAACCCATCCGAACTCCGTGCCCTTGCCAACAAACCGCGTCTTGATCGCCAGCGTCTGCGTCTTCGTCGCCGGGTCCCAGCAGATCATCGCGGCCTGATCCGGGATCTGTGCGCCCGAGACATCCGCCACCTCCACCGCGAACATCTTGCCATCGGCCCTCGCCGCCGGCGCTCCGATCAATATCGTGGCGAGAAACACCGCAAACGCGAGCAGACCCAGATATGTCGTGCGTACCCCACGCATGTCAGACGATACCACCGCCCCCGTTTGCCTGTTCCCGGTATTCTGGCAAAAGCACTCCACGAGTCGGTTGCCCGGCCCGATATTTCCTCTATAATCAAATCGTGAGAGGTACCGATGGAGTTTCGCTGGATCGACTGGAGCATCGACAAGGTCCACAGCCACGGGGTTGACCCGGAGGAGGCGGAAGAAGCGGTACGAAACGCGCGACGGCCGTATCCGGAGGAGAACTACGAGGGCCGCTGGCTCGTGCAATCGCAGTCAGCTGGGGGCCGGTATCTCCAAGTTGTCTACCTCGTCGATCCCGAGGGAACGCTCTTTGTCATCCATGCCAGACCATTGACTGATCGCGAGAAGAGAAAGCTGCGAAAGCGACGATCATGAGCAAACGATCCAAACTCAAGCCGTCTACCAAGATGACCATCGCGGAACTGGAAGCACTGACCGCCGATCTTGATCAAGAGTTCGTCGCAGACAAGTTCGGCCCCCTCACTCCCGAGAACCGCCGGCTCTGGAAATCCATCAAACGCGGCCGCGGCAGGCCGAAAGTGGGCAAGGGCGCGAAAGTGGTCTCCGTCAGCATCGAGCGCGGCCTGCTCGCCCGCACGGACAAGGCCGCGAAACGCGCCGGTGTCAGCCGCGCCAAACTAGTTGCCGCCGGCCTGCGTCGCGTGCTTACCGAACTCGATCGCAAGCAGGCTCCTGCTTCCCCCAAGACGCGCTCCCGCAAGAAGGCGGCCTGATCGCTGCGCTCAACTGCCGCGCTGCTGCTTTGCCGCCCTGCTGCTCTGCTCCACTTCTTCCCAACGCGTCTTCAGCTGGTGCTCCACCTTCAACAGGTCCAGCACCTTCCCCACCATGAAGTCCACGATCTCTTCAACGCTCTTGGGGTTCAAGTAAAACCCCGGGTTGGTCGGACACACGATCGCACCCGCCAGCGTCAGCGTCCGCATGTTCTCGATATCAATCAAACTCAGCGGCGTCTCGCGGTGACACACGATCAGCGGCCGCCGCTCCTTCAGCGTCACCATCGCCGCGCGGGTCAGCAGGTTCGAGCCCGAGCCCGTCGCGATCGCGCCCAGGCTCGTGCTTGAGCAGGGCAGGATGACCATGCCGTCGTGCAAAAAGCTCCCCGAGGCGATGGTTGCGCCGACATCCTTGTTGGGGTGGATCACAAGTCGCGACGCCGCGGCCGAATCGGCAACCGTCGGGCACATTGAGGCGAACTCGACATGGGTGACGGCGGCTTCGTCAAAGAGCAGTCGCCGCCCGTAGTCGCTCACCACCAGGTGCACCTCCGCACCACTCAGCAGCATCTGCTCCAGCAGACGCATGGCATATGCCGCGCCCGATGCGCCGGAAATGCCCAGAACAAAGCGGCGGACGCGTGTCGCGGCAAAGGGCATGGAAGGGATGGTCGGGGGCGGTGCGGTGGTGGGCATGCTGGAGTATTCGCAGGCCGCGGCGTGGCCGATGTCGGTGGTCGCTAACTCTGGCGGAACCACTGGCTGAGGAACGCAAACAGATCGACGGTATTCACCGCGCCGGAGGCGTCAAAGTCCGCACCCTGCTGGCCGGCGAACCAGATGCCGAGGAACGCGAAAATGTCGGGCACGCTTCGCTCCCCGTCGAGGTTGATGTCGGCGTGCGGGATGCGTGCAAGCCGCGCGACGGGCATGAAGGTGACGGCGCGATTGGTTTCAGAAGGCGTGCCGACAGGCTCGATGCGCACGGCGAAGGAGTCCGAGCCGGGTTGGTCGGCCGCGGGGAAGGGGCTGGAGATCGTGACGTTCGCGGAGCCGTCTGGCGCGATAACCGCATCGGCGATCGTCGCACGGGCCGCGCTGCCCGGTGCGTGGAAGACGCTCACCGTTCCCGGGGCAGCGACGATGCTGTTTCCCTGCCAGTCGCGGAGCTGGATGGTGAGTATCTGCACGCAGTCGCCCTGGCCGGCGGGCACGACGGGACGCGAGAACGTAGCGTCGGAGCGTTCGCCATCGGGCTTGCCGATGAGCCCCGCTCGCCATGTGTTGTACCGCGACTGCAACTGCAGCACCGGGTCGGGCGCGCCTGCGGTCTGGTTGGCGATGTTGAACTCCATGAAGTAGTCGCCGGTTGCGCAGCCCACACCATCGTTGAACCCCGCCGCCTGGCCGATGTTGTTAATCACGGTGAGCGTGTTGAGCGTCTGCAAGGGGACGATCGCATCGAGATCGCCATCCTGGTCGATGTCGACAAGCTCAAGACGGCCCGGGGTGTTGGGAAGGGCGACGAGCACGGGCGCGGCGAAGCTGCCTATGCCCAAGCCGCGAAGCACCCCCAGACGACTGCCCGTGCCCGAGCGGGTGACGCCGACCAGATCAATGATGCCATCGCCGGTGACATCCCCGATTGCGACGCCGCCGGGGACCGGGCCGAGCGTGAGCGTTTGCGGGGCGTGGCCGCCAAGACCATCGGCCAGCAGCAGAACAATCGCGTTGTTGCCGCCCGCGGCGGAAGCGATATCCAGATCGCCGTCGCCATCGACATCACCGATGCGCAGCTGCGAGATGCCATTGCCACCGGTCGCAATCGGGGTCTCGCCGGTGAGCGCCAGCAGCCCGCCATCGGTGGTGTGGTTGCGGAAGATCTGCACGCCCGCCGTGCCCGCGCTGCCGCGACCCAGATCGATGTCGGAGTCGCCGTCGATATCCGCCGCGGCCATGGCCTGCGGGTTATCGAGGCACGGGAACGACTGCGCCGGGGCGAACGCCCCGCCGCCTGTGCCGACGAAGATGCTGAGCGTGTCATCGAGCGCGTTGGCGATCGCGATGTCGATGATTCCATCGCCGTTGAAGTCGCCGGTGGCAACGGCGTTTGGGCCATCGCCCGCGGCGAGGTGAACAGGTGAAGAGAATGTGCCGTCGCCATTGCCCGGGAGGATGGTGGCGCGGTCGCCGCCGGAAGACGCCACGACAATGTCGATGATGCCGTCGCCGGTTACATCGGCCAGAACGAGGTCGCGCGGGGTGAGCATGCCCGGGTAGTGCACAGCGACACCGAGCGCGCCCTGTGCATCACCGTTGCTGATGTTGGGATAGACGCCGACGCTGGAGGTGCTGGCATTGATGCAAACGACCTCGGGTCGGCCGTCGCCGTTGAGGTCGGCCGCGCGGCTGACAAAGGGTGTGGCCTGCGAGCGGTAGAGGCCGTTACAGCCATCGCGATCGCCAGCTCGGGCGATGAGCATGTAGGCGATGTGCGCGGACTTGGTGAAGCTGGCCGGCGGCGAACCGCAAGCGGTCGGGTTGCCGGAGGAGCATGAGCAGCGGCCATCGCCACCCATGGCGCGCGCGGCCTCCATCGAGGCCATGAGCTTGGCCGCGAGGTCGCCGGGGGTGCTGAGAACCGCGGCCTCGGCCATGCTGACGACCGGCGCGCCGGTGAGGACATTGCCCTGAATGGCATAGACGATGTCCGCGCCGGCGTGGCCGATGGCGATGCCGCGGCCGGTGACGCCTCCGGCCCACTGGCCTGCGCCGGTGCCGGAGAATGTGGCAGCGCGGCCGGCTTCGCGCGTATCGCAGATGCCGTACTGACGCGACTGATGCCCGGGATCGAAGGCGGGAAGGACGGAGAGAATGTCGGCGGGCGAGAGGCCCATGAGCAGACGGTCGCGGATGAAGACGCGGTTGAAGCCGCCCTGATCAACGAACGACTGCGCGGTCGCGGCGCCAACTCCGGCGATCAGTACAGGCGTGTTCGCCTGAAGGTCGAAGCCGGTGAGACAGGTGGCAGAGCCGACCGCGATCTCGCCCGTTCGGGTGTTGATGAGGATGATGGACCAGGTTGCCTGCGCCGGGGAGGCGAGGCCCGCCGCGGCAAGAAGACCGGCGGTGATGGTGCGGAAGATGCGGCGGGGAAGGTGCATGCCAGAGTGTTGCACATGGACCAGCCAAACCAAGGAACATTTGGGGGCAGGGGGCAGGGTTTGGAGATATGGGGAAACACCAGGCGGTGGCGCGGCGGCCTTGACTTCCAAGGGCTGACGCCCCTGGCTACAGGATTGGAACGACACGATGTCGTAAGAACCCTCGCTCACCCCGCGTGCGGCAACTCGCCGAGCTTGATCCACCGCGCGAGGTCGGCAATGGGCACGGGCAACTGATCGCCGCTCACAAGGTTCTTCAGGCTTGCGCCGGTGTCGGATTCAACGATCACACAAAAGCGTGCGCCGCTCTTGGCCGCATCCTGAATCAGCTTGCCGACGTTCTTCGTCGCCTTGTAGCTCCGTCGCGCGTGCAGGCCCGCGTGGCGCAGCGAGGCGACCGCCGCGGCGAGCTGCGCATCGGCCTCGGGTGTGCCGTTGCTGATGACAAACGCGTCAGGCTGGTTGCCGAGCTTCGCGGCGATCTGCAGGTCACTGGGCATCAGGCCCTTATCTTGCAGCACCAACGAGAGCACCACATCGCCCATGCCAAAGCCCACCGCCGGCGTGGCCGGGCCGCCGAACATCTCGATGAGCTGGTCATACCTGCCGCCGCCCGCGATGGCGCGCTCGGCGCCCGCGGCCTCGTGGATCTCAAACACCATGCCGGTGTAATACGCCAGGCCGCGCACAATGCCGAGATTCAGCCAGCACCAGTCGGCGACGCCCGCTGCACGCAGCTCGGTCCAGAGCCTCTTGAAGTAGTCTGGCCCCTGGCCTCCCATGGCCTCCGACAGCATCGCCTGCGTCGTGGGCTCTTCGAAGCGGGTCGCGGTGACCATCATCTGGAGCATCTGCATGGCGCGCTGCATGTCCATGCCCAGCGCGCGGGCCTGGTCGATGAACTGGTCGTTGTTGATCTTGCCGACCTTGTCGAGCAGCGTGAACCACGCCTGGAACATCTCCTTGGGCACGCCGCGGACGGTGAGCATCTGCTCGACGGCCTGGCGGTGGGAGATTCGCACCTTGACGTGCTCGGGCTTCAGGCCCAGCGCGGCGAGTGCATCAACCGCGCAGACGATGAGCTCGGCATCGGTCGCCGCGGAGTCTTCGCCGATGATGTCGCAGTTCCACTGGCGGAACTCGCGCAGGCGGCCGCGCTGCGGGCGCTCGGCGCGGAAGAAGCTGGGCGTGCAGAACCACTTGGTGGGGCGCGGCAGTGCGCCCGCCCGCGCGGCAAACATGCGCGCAAGGGTCGGCGTGAACTCCGGGCGAAGGGCGTAGGTGCGTTCGCCGCCGGCCCGCTGGAAGCTGAAGAGCTCGCTGACGATCCCCTCGCCGCTCTTGACGGTGTAGAGATCGAGGTGCTCGAACGTGGGGCCGTCGATCTCGTCAAAGCCGTGACGAACGGATGCCGTTCGCCATGCCTGCTCGATGTAACGGACCTTGGCGAGGTCGGCGGGGTAGAGGTCGCGTGTGCCCGTGGGGGCCTGAAAGCTGTGTGTCGAACCCTGGCTCATTGGGCACAAGGGTAGGGACGCCGCGGCGACCTGCCGCAAACGAGAACGGCCCGCGCAGATGCGCGTGCTGGGTGACTGTTCGCAATCACGGCGATTCAGCTCTTGGCCGCGCCCATGGACCGCCTGCGGTGGCGTTCGCTCCGATCGCCCGTATCCGCTGCGGCGGCGTCGTGCTGGCTGCGCCTTGGCGCGGCGGGCGGCTCGGGCTGGGGGCGCTCGGCTGTGGTGCGGTGCATGGTGACGAGCGTCAGGGCGGGGAGGACAAAGAGCGCAAGCACCGCGACCAGCTCGGGGGTTCGGAGCATGCGGACCAGGCCGGGGGTGATGAGGCCGTGAACCAGAACGATGCTCCCGATCACCGAGACGGTAACCGCCGCGGCCATGCCAAGTCGCCGAAATCCGCAGACCTCATGAAGCATTCAGGTTCCCACTGCTGTCGTGATCGTTCCGGGCGGAGCGTAGTCGAGACGGCGGTGAGGATCAAAGAAATTTCATAGTGGGTGTTTGGGGCATACCTTCCCGTCGCTTCGTGGCGTGCGATGCTCTCCCGAAACAGTCTCTGAAGGTGCCGCGTCGGTCGCGCCGGGGGGGTAGTGTTGTCAGTTGGTGCGGCCGGATAACCGTTTGGGTTTGAGCACGAACCCGTTATGGACCAAAGCAGTACAGGTGGAAGAGCCGACAAACTCGGTACGCGGGATCGCTCGCCGTCCGTCCGAACGCCAAACCACGCACCGACCAGGCTCTTGCACCCGTGAACCTCCAGATCGACATGACCATCTTGGCCCTGGTCGTCGGGGGTGCGGTGCTTGCCCACCTGGCGCTGGCAGTGGCCGCGCGGTTTGTCAACGCCCAGTTCATTCTGGTGGGCGCGTTTGTGGCGATTGCGCCATGGTCTGCCGCACTCGTGCCCGGGGCAGAGGGGCTGAAGTTTGCCCGCCTGTATCTCTCGGTTCTGGCCGTAATTGTCGCAGTTGTTTTTCAGCGGCAACTGCGGATGAGCCTCGCGGCCTCACTGCTGCTGGTGTTCCTCACGATTTACTGGCTCGCGGCGGTGTGGAGCGACAACGCGATCAACGGGTTGAAGTTCAAGGGCATGGTCATGCCCGCGGCGCTCATGGGAATTCTGTGCGTTTCGACGTTCAAGACCGAGCGTGACATGTTTGTGGCGGTGCGGGTGTGGGCGGTGTTTGCGCTGCTGTTCACGGCCCCGGCAATCCTGAACCTGCTCACATCTGGCATCACGCTGGCGATGGGCGGTCGCTTCGCGCCGTTTGGCATCAGCAACAACCGTATGGCGCACGAATGCGCCTCCATGCTCATCATCTGCATGCCGATCGCGCTCTACGACCGCAGCATCCGCTGGAAGATCTTCGCGTACGGTGTGGGAACGATGGCCGCGGCGTGCATCCTGGCCTCCGGCTCGCGGGCAGCGGTGCTGCAGTCGGTTGTTCCGGCGCTCATCATGGGCCTTCCGATGATCAAGCGGCCAATCTTTCCGCTGACGCTCGGGGTGATCAGCGCGGCGATTCTCTGGTATCTCATGCCTTCGGGGACCCAGTCGGTCTACAGGCGTCTGGACAGGCAGGAGGGCGCGAACCGCGGCAGCGAGTGGGGTGCCGCCATCGAGGAGTTCGTCGACTCGCCGTTCATCGGCAGCGGATGGTCGTACACAGAGGATGCGCGCGTGGGCGGCTCCACCGCCAACTTCCACTCGATCTACTTCCAGATCCTCG
>JBBRUT010000101.1:0-13414 GCA_038247555.1 Phycisphaerales bacterium
AGCATCGCGGCGTGGGTGTGGTGGCTGGCGGGCGCGGTGAGCGCGGTCGCGGTGCTGCTGACGCTGTATGAACGGGTGATCCAGCCGCGGTTTGCGGCGTTGCCCAGGTCCGGCGCGGGCGTGCCGATGGCGGTCGCGGCGTGCTGGGGCTGGTCGTTGATCATGCTCGTGATCCTCGCTCGGGCGGCGAAGATGTCCGACACGTTCTCGTTCCTGGCTGGCGGGATCATCCTCATCACGGCGATGGGCACGTGCGGGCTGGTGGGGTTCTCGCTGGAGCGGCTGGCGTATAAGCCGCTGCGGAAGGCGCCGCGACTCAACGTGCTGATCACCGCGATCGGTGTCTCGCTCTTTCTGCAGAATGTGGGGCAGCTCGACTGGATGTTCGGCACACGGCCGCAGGGCATGCCGACGCTGCTTGAAGACCGGGTGCTCAACCGCACGGTGATCGGCGAAGGGCCGCTGAACCTCATCGGCGGCGGAACGCAGATCACGATCGATCAACCCGCAAGCCTCGCGGCGGGGCGCGACTACAAGGTCGAGGTGTTCAGCCCATCGGGCCGCATCGCGAACGTGGGGATCGCCTCGCCGTTGGGGGAATACGCCGCGGGCTCGGGCATCGCGATCTCTCCGCCGATCACGACGAGCGCAACAAACCTGACGTACAAGCTGGTGCGTTCGCCGAGCGTGCCGATCCGGCTGGTGGATGTGGTGGGCGCGGGGACGGCCGTCGTGCTGATGCTGCTGCTGGATTGGCTGGTGTACCGCACCAAGCTCGGGCGTGCGATGCGGGCGGTGTCGTTCAGCCCGGGCAACGCCGCGATCATGGGGATCAATGTCGACCGGGTCATCTCGATCACGTTCGTGATCGGGGCTTCGCTTGCCGCGGCGGCGGGGTTCCTCTATAGCCAGAAGTATTCCGGGCTGGGTCAGACCGCATCGCCCACGTGGGTGCTGCTGGGGCTGAAGGCGTTTGTCGCGGCGGTTGTCGGGGGGATCGGGAACATCCGCGGGGCGATGCTCGGCGGGATCCTGATCGGGCTGATCGAGTTTTTCTCGCGTGCGTATCTTGGCGAGCAGGGCCCCAAGCTCAGTGATGTCGTTGTGTTTAGTCTGCTCATCGTCGTTCTTCTGGTGCGTCCGGGCGGCCTGCTGGGCGGTGTCGCGACCGAGAAGGTCTGAACCGGATTCACGCTTGCTGGTTGTTTACCGCCGCGGCAATGCTTTCAAGGAATCTCTCGGGAATGGCTCAGCATCGCGGACATGACGCCTTCCACGCACGGGCCAATGCGCTGCGGCCGCCGTTTGCGCTCTCGCTGCTGCGGTCGGCCTGGCCGCTGTTTGCGTGCCTCGCGCTAGCGATCGTGCTGCAACTGGTGATCCGGCCGATGATGCCGGTGTTTGCGGCCAAGATGCTGGTGGATATCGGCACGAGCATCATCCTCGCGGTCTCGCTAACGATGGTGAACGGCTTTACCGGGCAGTTCTCGATCGGCCATGCGGCGTTCATGGCCGTCGGGGCGTATGTCGGGGCGACGATCGTTTACTACGGGTCGTTCCGGCTGTTTGGCAATGCAAACATGCACGGCGGCTTGCTGAGCGGGATGATCGATTCCCGCAACCCGCTGCCGCTGTTCAGTTGGGCCGATCTGCTGTTTTTGTGCTCGCTGCTTGCGGGCGGGCTGGCCGCGGCGGCGTGCGGATATGTGGTGGGGCTGCCGTCGCTGCGGCTCAAGGGCGATTACCTCGCGATCGTGACGCTGGGATTCGGCGAGATCGTCCGCGTGCTTATTCAGTCGCAGACGACCGAGGTGCTGTCGAACCCGCAGACAATCGCGGCGACGCCGATGTACATGTGGCCGAAGTACTCCGGCGGCGCGCTGGGGTTCTCCGGGCTGCCGTTCTATTCGAGCCTGTTCTGGGTGTGGGTGTTTGCCGGGCTGACGCTGCTTGTCGCCGCGAGGCTGAAGTATTCCAGCACCGGCCGCGCGTTCCTGGCTATCCGCGAAGATGAAGTCGCGGCGGAAGCCATGGGCGTGCCGACGACCAAGTACAAGGTGCGGGCGTTTGTGATCGCGGCGTTCTTTGCGGGCATCGCGGGGGTGCTGTTTGCGCACACCGTGGGTGTGCAGCTCAACCCTGGCGAGCTGGGTTTTCTCAAGAGCTTCGACATCCTGATCATGGTGGTGCTTGGCGGGCTGGGCTCGATCAGCGGGGCTGCGCTCGCCGCGACCATCCTGACGATCCTGCCCGAGCTGCTGCGGCAGCCGCCGACGATCTGGCCCTGGGGGCTCATCGCGGGCGTGGTGCTTGCGGCCGCGCTCACGCCGTTCTCGGAGAAGCGCTGGAAGCCGGCGGTGACGATTGCCGTGATTCTGATCGCGTGGGAGGTCATGCGGTGGACGGCCCGCACGCTCGGGGTCGACCTTGCGGGCTACCGCATGGTGATCTACGCCATCGCGCTGGTGCTGATGATGATCCTGCGGCCCGAGGGCCTGCTGGGCATCCGCGAGATCTGGGAACTGCGGCCGGTTCGCGCGGGTGGGCGCGGCAAGGGGGCACGCCGATGAGCGACAGCCCCGCCGCGAACCCAAGACCGGTGCTCGATGTGGAGCGCATCTCGATCGCGTTTGGCGGGCTGAAGGCCGTGACGGACTTCACGCTTCAGCTCCCGCGCGGCCGTTTGCACGGCCTGATCGGTCCCAACGGCGCGGGCAAGACCACCGTCTTCAACCTGCTCACCGGGGTGTATCGCCCGACCAGCGGCGCGATCTCGCTTGAAGGGGAATCGCTCTTGGGCATGCGCCCGAGCCAGCGTGCCGCGGCCGGATTGGCCCGGACGTTTCAGAACATCCGGCTGTTCCCGGATCTGACGGTGCTCGACAACGTGCGTGTCGCGTGCCACCTGCGCACCCGCCACACGCTCGCCGGGACGCTTTGGCGGTCGTCTCTGGCGGCGGGCGAGGAACTTGCGATCATCGAGCGGTCGCGCGAGCTGCTGGACATTCTTGGGCTGCTGCACCGCGAGCGCGATGACGCGAGGAATCTTCCGTACGGGGACCAGCGTCGGCTGGAGATCGCCCGGGCGCTGGCGACAGATCCGAAGGTGCTGCTGCTGGATGAGCCAGCGGCGGGCATGAACCCGCAGGAGAAGATCGAGCTGCGCACGATGATCCGCTCGATCCGCGACAAGTTCAGCCTCACGATCCTATTGATCGAGCACGACATGGGCGTGGTGATGGGCTTGTGCGAACGCATCACCGTGCTCGACCACGGTGTGACCATCACCGAGGGCACACCCGAAGAAGTGCAGAAGAACCCGAAGGTGATCGAGGCGTATCTGGGCGAACCGGTTGCGCTCGACGCTGTTGGTGGCGGGGGTGGGGCATGAGTGGGCGTGTGCTGCTGGAAGTCTCGCACCTGCGGGTCCGCTATGGCGCAATCGAGGCCATCCATGATGTCTCGCTGCGCGTGGAGCAGGGGCAGATCGTCACGCTGATCGGCTGCAACGGTGCGGGCAAGACCACGACGCTCCGCGCAATCTCGGGGATGATCCGCCCTGCCGCGGGCGAGGTCATCTATGACGGCCGGTCGCTTGTCGGCCTGCCGGCGCACGAGATGGTCCGCATCGGGATTGCCCACAGCCCCGAGGGCCGCGGCATCTTCGCCAACCTCACGGTTGATGAGAACCTGTCGCTGGGTGCGTTCACTCGGAAGGACTCATCGCAGATCGCCAAGGACCGGGACAAGTCGCTCGACCTGTTCCCGAGGCTGCGGGAGCGGCTGAAGCAGAACGCCGGAACGCTTTCGGGGGGCGAGCAGCAGATGCTGGCGATGGCGCGGGCGCTGATGGCCCGGCCCAAGCTCCTGCTGCTGGATGAGCCCTCGCTGGGGCTTGCGCCGCAGATTGTGCAGACGATCTTCCGCATCATCCGCGACATCAACGCGGAGGGCACGACGATCCTGCTCGTGGAGCAGAACGCGCACATGGCGCTGAACGTGGCGCACTACGGCTATGTTCTTGAAACCGGCGAGATCAAGATGAGCCGCCCGGCAAAGGAACTGGCCGCGAGCGATGAGGTTCGGAAGGCGTATCTGGGGGTGGGGTAGGCATGACACGGGTCCCGTTGTACAATACAGGCATGGCACGGACACCGAAAAAGCAGAGCGACCCAAGCCCGAAGTGGAAGCGGTTCATCGACAAAAGTGTGCGCGATGGCCGTTACCGTTCAACACGGGAAGCGATCGATGAAGCGATAAAGCTGCTGGCTGAGCGAGATGTCGCCCGCGCGAACTTTGCTGAGTACGCACGCAATGCGATCGAGGAGGGTGCAGAGGCGATCGGGCGTGGTGAGGTCTTCGACGGACCGAGCGTGATGGCCGAACTCCGCCGTCGCCGACAGGCAGTTCGCAATCGCAAGACGGCACGAGCCGGTATCGCTATCACCTTGGCTCGATGGCGATCGCTGATCTGCTGGAGATTCAGGAGTTCCTGATGACTCACAGCACGGATGCCGCCGACCATGTTGCTGACTCGCTCGAACTTGTCTTTGAACAAATTGGCAAGCGACCGCATGCAGGCATTCGACGTCCGGACTTGACAGCTCGCCCGTTCCGTTTTCGCCGCGCATTCAGCTACCTCGTCGTCTACGAGCCTGCAACTGTCCCGGTGACGGTCGTACGAGTTCTCCACGCATCCCGGGATGTCGGACGTTTACTCCGCGAAATGCGGTGAACCGCTCCTCCGTTATGCGAGTTTCGCGCTCCGAATCACAGTCATCCTTCTGTCCGCTGCTGTATCGTTGAGTCTGTCTCCTGTGTACCTTCCCGACGACATTCTCGACGCAATCGCCGCCGCGCTCGCCCGGCGCGAGGATGAGCTGCGCGATGAGCACGCCGTCCACGGGCTCGACTCCTGGCCCGAGGTGAAGTTCCACGCGCTGCTGGCGGGGGCCCTTGGCGAATCGGAAATCGGCGGCCGCGAGGTCGGGGTGCTGCGCGAGCAGCCCTACCCGCACGAGTGGACACGCAAGCGTCGAGGCGGGAAGCTCGTTGGCGAGGATGACGCGATCTCGCCGCCCATCGCCATCTCCGAATACACCGAGACCGACCTGGCCGCGGCCGATCCTGTGACCGGCGAACTGCCGGATCCGCGCGACCGCATGCGGTGCGACATCGTGCTCACCCCCGCGCCGGGGCTGAAGCTCGGCGACCCTCTGGCCATTGTCCAATCCGCCCGCGCCCGCAAGCAGCAGGCGGCGGGAACGCTGTTCGCCGCCATCGAGGCCACTGCGCCGACTCCCCCTCCTGCCGCGGACACCTGCCCTCCCGAGGATGCCTTCTGGCTGGAGCTCAAGCTGGTGGGCCAGTTCACATACTCGGCCGGGATCGCCGGGCCGAATGTCTCCTATGCGGCGGAGCTGACCCGCGGCCCCGCGGCGGACGCCCGGAAGCTCTCATCCGACGGCCGGATCGCGCACGCGGCGGTGCTGATCATGCTCTTTACGCACGATCTGGAGACGGCGGAGCACGATCTTGCTCAGGCCATGCACCGCTGCCTGGATCGCAACCTCCCCATCGGCTCGCCCATCCGGAGGTCGGTGCCGATCGTCGATCGGATCGGCAACCAGTGGCTGACGGTGTGTCTGGTCCCTGTCCGTACCGGAAGCTAAGTTGGGGCTTTCCGTACGTGGGGAGCGGACCGTCCCTATCCTCTCCGGCACATGAGCAAGAATATCAAGACGCACCCTCTGGAGAAGCAGACTCACCAGATCCTGCCGACTCACTCCGTCACCGACCCCGCCATCACACGGGCGTTTGCCATTGAGGCCGCCCGCTGCCTGGCTGATGCCAAGTGCTCGGACATCCTGGTGCTGGATGTGCAGCAACTCTCGCAGGTATCGGACTTCATCGTGATCGCCTCGGGCACCTCGGACCGGCAGATGCGTGCCGCGGCCCAGCATGTGGCTGCGCTGGCCGAGGAGCAGAAGTTCCCGATGTTCCGCCGGCACATTGACGACAGAACGACGTGGATCGTCATCGACTGCATCGACTGCGTGGTGCACGTGTTTGAGCCCAACACCCGCGCGCAGTACGACCTGGAGATGCTCTGGGGCGATGCGCCGCAGGCCGAGTGGGAGCGTCCCGGGGAGAAGCGACGACACGCGGCGGATGCGGAGTAAGCAGCCTTGGGCAGCTCGAACACGCCCCAGCAAACGGCACGTCGTGTGCGCGTGGAAACGCCCATCGGGTCGTATGACGTGGTCATCGGCGCCGGAGTTCTCACAGGGCTCGGCGGGCTGGCGCGCGAAGTTTCGCGGGCTCGACGGGTGCTCCTCGTCCATGATGCAGGCGTACCGTCGCAACTGGTGACCGCGGCAAGTGACAGCCTCGCCAAAGTCGACATTCAGGCTCACACTCTTTCGCTGACGGCGAGCGAAGCTTGCAAGTCCTTCGCTTCCGTCGAGACCATCGTTCGAGCGGCGATCGAGTGCCGCCTGGAGCGTGACGAGCCGATCATCGCGCTTGGCGGCGGCATCGTTGGCGATGTTGCGGGCTTTGCCGCGGCGAGCTATCGGCGCGGCGTGCCGGTCATCCAGTGCCCCACCACGCTGCTGTCGATGGTGGATGCGTCGGTGGGTGGGAAGACCGGCGTGAACGTGGTCACGGATCGCGGCGCGCTCAAGAAGAACATGGCCGGCGCATTCCACCAGCCCATCGCCGTGGTGTGCGACGTTGGGTCGCTGCGATCGCTGCCGGATCGGGAGCTGCGATCCGGCGTTGCCGAGTGCATCAAGCACGGGCTGATCGGCTCCGACTTCGGTGATGCCGCGCTGGGCGGGTTCATCATCGCCAGCACGGGCGCGATCCTTCGCCGCGATGAGGCGGCGCTGGTTGAACTGGTCTCGCGCAACGTCACCATCAAAGCCGCGTGCATCGGAGACGATGTCTTCGAGACTGCCGCCTCATCCTCGCCCCACGGCGGCCGCATGGCCCTGAACTGCGGTCACACCGTCGCCCACGCGATCGAGACACTTGCGAACCTCACCCACGACCTGACAGAGCTTTCCGGCCTGACGCACGGCGAGGCGGTGGGCCTGGGCCTGCTTGCAGAGTGCCAGCTTGCGGTGGCAATGGGGCTCAACGAGTCCGCCGCGACGGCCCGCCTTGCCGCGACGCTCCGGGCAGCGGGACTTCCCACACGCATCCGAGGCCTGCCCGCCGCGGCGGTGATCGCCGACGCGATGCTCGATGACAAGAAAGTGGCCGCGGGCAAGCTGCGGATGGCGCTGCCGTGCGCGGGGGAGCACTGCCGGCTGGTCATCGACCCGCCTCGTGCGGCGTTGCTTGGCGCGATCGAAACCATCCGCGCGTGATCAGCGACGATCGCCATCTCGAAGAATCGAATGAAACGATGAGGGGCGAGGCTCGCCGGGCGTCACTTCTGCTCGACGGCCGGCTCCTGCGGCTTGGCTTCGGTTTCCGACCACGCAGCGGGCGCAACGGGCTCCGTCGGAGGCAGCCGCGGCACGAGCGTGGGATGGTCGGACTTCCGATGTTTCACGATCACACGCCACGCCCAGACAAGGACCATGAGGAGCGTCCCGACATACGTTGAGATGATCGGAATATGGGGTATGGGCGTGAACTCGTAGAGCGCGAGGAAGATGGCCGCGTGCAGCAGCAGCACCGGCGGGATTGCCCACGGGCTCGACCGCTTGGCCATCTCCTCGGTGCTGTTGGCCATCGCGTGGGCCTGCTTGCGCATCCGGCCGACGAGCCGCTTGGCCCAGATGAACTCGGTCGCGAGGATCATCAGGCCGGCGATGATGATGGGGATTCCGCCGGGGCCGGGGATCGGGGCGAGCGCCACGCCGATCAGAATGACAACCGAACCGGCGATCAGGATGAGCACGCGCTTGAGATTGCGGCGTGTGAGATCGACGGCCTCGGCCATGTCCTCCATCGGGGATCGTCGCCGCTTTCGCTCTGCCACGGAGGCGAAGAGGGAGGCGATCACGCCGAGCGCGAGCATTCCGACGATGGCGGCCAGGGAGAACTCGGTCGGGACGTGGAGCTTGTGTTGGGGCGCCCAGGACAGGAGCCACTGCCAGCCGTCGGGAAGCGATGCCGCCATCGGGTCGAGGTGGTGCGCGCCGGTGAGGATCATCTTGATCCCGATGAACGCGAGCACGAAGACCAGGGCGGTCTTGAGATAGCGGAAGCTGCCCAGCGCCGCCGCGATGGCAAAGAAGAGCGACCTGAGCCCGAGGATCGCAAAGACGTTGGACGTGAACACGATGAACGGGTCCTGGGTGATCCCCAGGACCGCGGGGATGGAATCGAGCGCGAAGATGACATCGGTGAACTCGACGACCATGAGGGCCAGGAACAGCGGCGTGGCGGCGAGTGCGCCGTCAACACGCGTGAAGAACTTGCTGCCGTCGTAGTGGGGAGTGACACGGATGAACTTGCGTGTGAGGCGGATGGCGGGACTGTGGGAGATGTCCTCCTCGCCCTCGCCGGAGCGGAACATCTTGTAGGCGGTATAGATCAGGAACGCGCCGAAGATGTAGTTCAGCCACTCGAACCGCTTCACCAGTTCGACACCGGCGACGATCATCCCGCCGCGCATGACCAGCGCGCCCAGGATACCCCAGAACAGCACCCGGTGCTGCAGATGAGCCGGCACCCGGAAGTATCCGAAGATCACCGCGATGACGAAGATGTTGTCAACGCTGAGGGAGTATTCCAGCACCCACGCCGTGAGATACTTGAGTGTTGCATCCCCACCGTGACCCGTCGCGGCCACCACGCCCGCATCCGGCTTCAACTTTGCAATGCGCACGAACTCATCGGTGATCCCCGCGGGCCAGTTGTTCTGGTACATCCAGTACACGCACCCGGCAAAGCCGAGCGCCAGCGCCACGGTGAAGGCCGTGAACATCAGCGACTCGCGCGGCCGGATGACGTGGGCCTTGCGGTTCACAACGCCCAGGTCGAGCGCGAGCATCACCAGGATAAAGAAGATGAACCCGACGTAGATCCAGACCATCCAGCCTCCAGGCGGCCCCTATGCGACTTGCAACACCGGTCGCTGCTTCGAGGGTTGGTCTTGCCGGGCCTGTCCTGCGACAAACCGCCAGAGCCGGGGGAGCAATGGCTCCCCGTGCTGACGACTGCTGTGCCCCGGCATCAAGCCGGGTGGCTACTCCCCAACTTTCGACGCGTCGAGTGTACGCGCATCCGGCGCCGGCCGGAGAATCGATGCGATCACCGCCGACACCAACAGGCCCAGCACCACCGCCAGCGAGATCGCCGTATCGATCTTCACCGGGCTGGCGGGCTCCATTTACCGCCCTATCCAACCCGCCATGACGTGCAGGCACGGCGGTAGAGACAGCAGCAGCAGCTTCACCCCCACAAAGGCCAGGATCAGGATCAACGCGGGCTTCAAGTAGCGGAACTTCGTGATCATCGCTGCGAGGCAGAAATACAGCGAGCGCAGCCCCAGGATGGCCAGGATGTTGCTCGTGAAGACAATGAAGGGGTCCGGCGTGATCGCAAAGATCGCCGGGATCGAATCGACCGCGAACACCAGGTCGGTGATCTCCACCAGAAGCAGAGCGAGAAACAGCGGGGTGATCGCCCATTTGGCGCTCAGCGTCCCGGTGGGGGCTGGTCCATCACTTCGTGCCCATCGGGCCCACGGCTATAGGTCGGCCGGACCGTGCGGCGCGTGAAGAACTTACCGCGCGGTCTCGAAGCCCAGCCCGAGCCATTGGTGCTCGTAGGCCATGCAGACAAAGCCGCTGAACGCGATGCCGCACGTCACCCAGATCACCGACCAGGTGACCGCCTCCCTCATCGAGACCGCGTGCGCCTCGCGGTGGAACACGCCCAGGTCGAGCGCCAGGAACGCGAGCATCAGTGCGATGAACGCGGCATACGCCCAGAGACGCGTACCGCCGCTCCCCGCCGCCGCGGACTGTGCTTCCTGTGCGATTAACAACAATCCGTCGAGCATGACGACCTCCCGTTCCTGGCGGCCCGGCCGCGGCGGAACGTACAGCAACTTGCTGTTGGTCTTGCTCGATGCGTTATACGCACTTGCAGATAGCGCTCTACGGGGCCGGGGGCGGGCAGATCTGCTCGCACCGTGCTTACGACCCTCGTTCCGCCCGTGACCTCGCGGCCGGGCGGCGGCTACTCCCCAACTTCAACGGACCGAGTGTACTCAAGGACTTAGAGAGCGCCGTATTGGAGAAAGAATCAAATCAAATGTCTGGTGCTTGTCCGGGAAGGGAGGCCCCCATAGGATCGTTCAACTTGCGCGAAATGACGCGCAGACATTCACCCACACAGGAGATCTGGTATGTGCCGTTGTAGCTCATTCATCGCCCCCGCTCTGCTCACAGTTGCTGGTATTGCGGCGGTCGCCGGCTCGATCGCCTTTGCCCAGCCCGGCAAGGACACGAAGCCCGGCACCGCCACCAAGCCCGCACATGCCGCCCAGCCCACGGGTCAGCCGGAGATGCAGCTCCCCCCGGGCTGGACCGCCGAGGACATGATGGCCTGTCAGGTCGCGGGCACGCCCGGCGACATGCACGAGTTCCTCGCCAAGCGGACCGGCACCTGGTCCGCCAAGACCAAGAGGTGGATGCCCGGCTCGCCCGAGCCCATGGTCAGCGACGCGACCTACATCGTCACCGACTTGATGGATGGGCGCTACATCAAGGGCGAGATGAAGGGCGAGATGCCGGGCATGGGGCCGTTCAACGGCTTCGCGCTCGCCGGATACGACAACGTCGCCCAGAAGTTCGTGGGCACCTGGGTCGACAACCACTCAACCGGCATCATGAACGGCACCGGTGAACTCTCGAAGGATGGCAAGACCATCAACTGGAGCTACAACCACTACTGCCCGATCACCAAGAAGCCGACCACCATGCGCGAGATCGAAACCCTCAAGGGCCCCAACGAGATGACCCTCGAGATGCACGGCATGGACCCCAAGTCCGGCAAAGAGTACAAGATGATGGAGATCAGCTTCACCCGCACCGGCGCTGCGCCGACCGCGGCCCGCTGATGCTCGCGGGTGGCCCGGCACTCCGTGCCGTCTTGCTCTGTCGATGTATGAACACACACGGACCCCGGTCGCCCACGCGGCCGGGGTCTTTGCTTTCACACACAGTCTCGATCAGTCTTCCGCCCGCTCACCTTCGGGTGCCATCTTGACCAGCTTCGGGTCAAACCGCCCGATCACCTCGACCAGGTCCTGCTGCTGCGACATCACTTGGTGGATGTCCTTGTACACGCCGGGAACCTCGTCGATCCCCGCGGACATCACCTTCACGCCCGCATCCGCAAGCTCCCGCTTGACGTTCCCCCACGCGAACGTCAGCTTCGCCTTCGTACGCGACATCACCCGGCCCGCGCCGTGGCTGGCGGACATCAGCGACTCCGCCGATCCGCGGCCGCGAACCACAAAACCCGGCGTCGCCATCGACCCCGGTATCACGCCCAGCACGCCCGCGCCCGCCGGCGTTGCGCCCTTGCGATGCACGATCAGCTCTTCACGCGTGCCACCGGGCAACGTGTGCTCTTCCTTCCACGCGAAGTTGTGGTGGTTCTCGACATACGCCACCGCCTCCGCCCCGATCGCACGCACGATGTGACGGTGGATGCACTCGTGGTTGGCCGCGGCATACTCCCCCATCAGGTTCATCGCGTTCCAGTAGTCGCGCCCCTCCTGCGAATCGAGATCAAGCCACGCCAGATACGACAGGTCCTTGGGCAGCTCGGGGTGCTGCTTCATCGCCAGCTTCGAGTAGTAATCGCACACCGCCGCGCCGGTGCCGCGCGAGCCTGAGTGCGAGAGCAGAGCAAGATATCGCCCCGCCGGGAGCGCAAACCGCCACCCCGATCCGAACCCCGCATCCGCCTCCGCCGCGGCCCCCTGCCCCCCGCGCTCCCCAACTCGCCGCGCGACATCCTCATCGCTGATGGTCAGAACACCAAACTCGACAAAGTGGTTGCCCGAGCCGCTGGTGCCGAGCTGCGCCCAGGCTTTGTCCTTGTTCTGCGAAGTGATGTGTGACACGCCCCAGTCGCTATCGAGCACGGTGTGCTGCCGCTTGCGCTGGAAGGCCGCGCCAACGCCAAACCGCGTCTCCTTCTCGATCGCATCTTCCAGCTTCGCACGCTCGTGATCGCTGCCCAGCATCGTCACCGGCAGGTCGAGCACGCTCAGCCGCATCCGGCAGGCGATATCCACGCCCACCGCATACGGCACGACGGCGTTGCGTGTCGCCAGCACCCCGCCGATCGGCAGGCCATAGCCGACGTGCGCATCGGGCATGAGCGCGCCCGCCGCGGCGACCGGCAAGCGGCATGCGCGGGCCATCTGGTTGACCGATTCGGGCTCCAGACCCACGCCCCAGTTCTTCCACGGCGCGGGTTCCTCACGCTCGGCGAACACCACCCGCGGCTTGCCGACAAGTTCCGCCGCGAGCCGGTCAAACACCGGGTCCTGCAGATAGCCCTGCGGATTCTCGACCACGCCCTTCATCGCATCGCGCAGCGATTCCTTGCTCAGGCCGGCTTCCGCCGCGCGTGCGCACGCCCGCACCGCCAGCCGCAGCGGTTCGCCATCAGGGATTCCCAGATTCGCCAGTTCACGCGCTTTCATCAGCCGGCCTCACACGAATATGAGCGACGTTAGGCCGTGAACCAAGCGCGCGTCCAACGCTCCACAACCACCCACCGCTCGCGCAATGAAAACGGCCGGGCACGCGCGGTGCACTCGGCCGATCACTTCCTCACCCGTTCATGTCAAACTCTTTACTCGACGCCCTGCATCTCCAGGCTCTTGTCGACAAAGCCCGCCAGCTTCCGCGCCCGCACCGGGTGCTGCAGCTTGCGGATGGCCTTGGCCTCTACCTGGCGCACACGCTCGCGCGTCACCTTGAAGATGCGGCCGACTTCCTCGAGCGTGTAGGTGTACCCATCGCCGATGCCATACCGCAGCTTGATGATCTCTCGCTCGCGGTACGTCAGGCTCTTGAGCACGTGCTCGATCCGCTGACGGAGCATGTCCTGCCCGGCGGTGTCGCTCGGCGGCTTCTGGCCTTCATCCTCGATGAAGTCGCCGAAGTAGGAGTCTTCACTCTCGCCGACGGGGCGATCCAGCGAGACGGGGTGGCGCGAGATCTTCATCACGCGGCGAGTCTCGGTGACGGTCAGGCCCGCCCGCTCGGCGAGCTCCTCCATCGTCGGCTCGCGCCCGGTTTCCTGGAGCATCGCCTTCTGGATGCCGCGGATCTTACCGATCGTCTCGATCATGTGCACGGGGATGCGGATCGTCCGCGCATGATCGGCGATCGCCCGGGTGATCGCCTGGCGGATCCACCAT
>JBBRUT010000102.1:0-13209 GCA_038247555.1 Phycisphaerales bacterium
ATCCGCGCCGGGAGCGGCGGGGACCGCTGGTTCCGCAAGCGGCTAAGCATCTATCCCGAGGTAAGCGTCTATGGCGAATATGACAACTTCCTGCTGATCTCGGCGCGCGGCGAGTACGACGTGGGCATATTGTCGCATATCTGGCTGGAAAACTCGCCGCTGGTGCTGCTGGAGAACCTGCACGCGGGAAAGTTTGTGCTGTGCTCGCGCCTGGGCGGGCCGGTGGATTTCATTCGGCAGCCGGGCGAGGACGGGGCGCACCCGCTGGGGAACGGGCTGTTCTTCGCGGGCGGGGATGAGGCGGGGCTGGCGACGGCGATCACGCGGCTGGTGACGGGCGAAGTTGAGATTCCGTCGGCGCGGGAGGTGCACGCGGCCTCAGCGCATGCGCTGCAGAGCTATCCGGGGCATGTTGGCGAGGTGGAGTGGATGTACCGGCAACTTCTGGGTGAGAAGCCGGAACAAACGGGGACGAAGCCGCAACTGGTGACTCGTGTGGGGGGTGTGGGAGCGGGCACCGCGGCGAGGTAGGGCGGCTTATGGGCGCAGCGAGCGGGCGAGAACGGGTTGTGCAGCCGTTTGGCCGACTGGTGCAGAGCGAATGACAGATTGGGGTCTGCCCAGCACGAATGTTGCGGATCTGAATCGCAAGCAGGCGGCGCGGGTGATTCGGGATGGCCTGCCGCAGGGGGTTGATCGACGCGATCGTGGTGAAGGCGGATGAGGTGAAATGGGCGCCCGGTGGAAGGATGCAGAATGTGGGCGGGGCGAGGCTGGTGATCGATGCTGGGCCGTACTTTGCTGACAAGTCCAACGAGAAGGGATGCAGATCTTGGTGATACGTTGTGAGTGGAAATTCTCGCCGCGGAGCGGCGAGGTACCCGGGAGAAATTCGATTCCAGAGAGAATGAATGCCGGCACGGAGTGGCGGCCCACCAGGATCAGGCTTTCCACTTCTTGAGTTCAGGGCCGACGTACTGCGCGATGGGGCGGATGAGCCGGTTGTCGGCGTGCTGTTCCATGATGTGGGCGCACCAGCCGGTGATGCGCGACGCCACGAAGATCGGCGTGTACTGCGGCACGGGGATGCCCATCGTGAAGTACGTCAGGCCGCAGGGGAAGTCGACGTTGGGGTGGATGTTCTTCTTGTCGAGCATGATCTTCTGGACCTGCTCGCCGAGCTCGAACCACTTGGTCGCGGCGTGGCCGCCGGGGTTGGCGCTGTTTTTCGCGGCGATCTGGCGGCCGAGCTTGTGCAGGATCGGGGCGCGGTGGTCGCCGTTCTTGTAGACGCGGTGGCCGAAGCCCATGAGCTTGCGCTTGCTGGTGAAGGCCTGATCCATCCAGTCGTCGACCTTCTTGGTGCCGATGCCGGATTCGCCGACATCGTGCATGATCTCCTTGAGCATCTCCATCGCGGCCTCGTTTGCGCCGCCGTGGAGCGGGCCCTTGAGTGCGGCGATGCCGCCGCAGACCGCGCCGTGCATGTCGCTGAGCGTGCCGGCGATGACGCGGGTGGTGAAGGTGCTGGCGTTGTAGTCGTGCTCGGCGTAGAGGATGAGGGAGACATCGACGACGCGGGCGAACTCATCGGAGGGCTTGGTGCCGCCCATGAGGTACAGGATGTTCGCGGCGTGGGAAAGCGAAGGATCGCCGCCGGTTTCCGCCGCGACGATGGGCTTGCCATCGATGATGTTCTGCATGTGGCCGATGATCGTGGGGATCTTGGCGAGCAGGCGCTTAGATTTGCGGAGGTTGGCATCGGCCGCGACCGATTGGCTCTCGGGGTCGAGATTGCCGAGGATGGAAACGGCGGTGCGGAGCACATCCATCGGGACGGCGGAGCCAGACTTGAGCATTGGGCCAGCGGTCTTGAGGAAGTCGATCACGGCGCTGGGGATGGCGCGCTCTTTGATGATCTCGCCCTTGAAGCGGGAGAGTTCGTGCGGCTCGGGCTTGCGGCCTTCAAGCAGGACGAAGGAGACATCCTCGAAGGTGGCGTTCTGGGCGAGGTCGTGGATTTCGTAGCCGCGGTAGATGAGCGCACCTTGCTCAACGGAGCAGATGGCCGTCTGACCGGCGATGACGCCTTCGAGGCCCTTGGTGATGGGGGCGGGGGGGGCGGGGGCGGCAGCGGGGGGGGTGGACATGGGCGCGGCTCCTGCTGGGGGGATGCTTGGAGGCCGCACTGTAGACGAGTTTTGGAGTGGAGTCAGCAGGCACTAGGCGTGCAGCAAAGCAGCAGGCCTGTCGGTCGGAAGAGTGGAACAGCAGGAAGGCATCGAGGCAGAGGGGCATCAAGGCATCGAGGCGGCAGGATGGTGCGAGGGCGGCTTCGCGCATCCGCATTCGGGACAATTGATTGAGTCTGCGGGGAGACCGGCGAGGGAGTAGGCGCAAGCGGGGCAAAGGCCGCGGGCGATACGGCGACGGCGTCGGAAGGGACGCCAGAAGAGCGCGGCCCACCAGAGGGAGGCGAAGAGGGCGGTGTTGAGGTAGAAGCCGGGGAAGAGGGGTTTGAGGGGGAGGGCAAGGCAGTCGACGTCCCAGGATGCACTCTGTCGGTCGCGAAACGGGATGCCCCAGTGCCAGCCGTCATTCACGATGCCGATGTCCTTACTGGCATTTGGAACGGGCTCGACAACACGAGCACACCCCAGCGCAAGCAGTGGCCAGCCGCGAAGGTGCTCGGTCAGTTTGCTTGGTCCATCCGGCGTCAAGAGGCGTTCATGCTGAATGACGCGCGGCGCGCTCTCGGAGACCAGTGTCCCGGGCCAGTTCAGCAAGTCTGTGATGTTCTGTTCCATTTCTGATATGGAACGGATGACCATTTCCTTGAACTCCTCGGACAACTCATCCATGCGCGACAACATCGGGACGCTGTTCCAGAGCTGCGGACTCCAGTCCTCCGTCAGTGTTCCAAACGATGCGTAGTCCTGAACGCTCCATGCGACGCGGGGCGAACGTCGCATGGAAAGGTGTCCGGGGTGGTAGATCGTGTTGACACTGAAGGCCAGAGCCCAGGCGATGGCGACCGTCGTTGCCGCGCCGAGCGCGAGGGCCCACAGCACGGACACGATCGCGCGGCGACGGAATCGCGGCGGCGGAACAGAGTCGCGGATGGGTTCGGGCGGCATGATGAGCTGCACGTTCCGTGGAGACGCTTGGGAACCCGGTTCCCGTCGTCACCGGGCTGGGAAGTTCCACTCAACGCCGGGCTTGTAGTCAATGAGCTTGTAGAGCTGCTCGCGGGTCTGCATCTGGTCGAGGAAGCCGCCGACGGAGCCGTCGGCTTTGAGCTGCTCGAGTGCGCGGGAGACCGCGCCCATCGCGGTGCGCAGGAGGGAGACGGGGAAGATGACGCAGGAGTAGCCGAGTTCGCCAAAGCGGGCGGCGGGGATGATCGGCGTTTTGCCGAACTCGGTCATGTTGGCGAGCAGGTGGTACTTGCGTCCGCTTCCAGCCGCGGCGCGGAGCTGGGTTGCGAAGCTGGCGAACTCCTGTTCGCTGGCGAGGCCTTCGGGGAAGATCATGTCGGCGCCGGCTTGCAGATAGGCCGCGGCACGCGACACCGCGGCGTCGAAGCCTTCCACGCCGCGGGCATCGGTGCGGGCGCAGATGATGAAGTTGTTTGCTTGTTTGGCGGCGGATGCGGCCGCGGCAACTTTCTCGACGGCGTGGTCGAGCGGGACGAGCTTCTTGCCGTCGAGGTGTCCGCAGCGTTTGGGGAAGACCTGGTCTTCGAGGTGGAGCCCGGCGGCACCGGCGCGGGCGTATTCGATGACGGTGCGGCGGACCATCTCGCTTTCGCCAAAGCCGGTGTCGGCATCGGCGATGAGGGGAAGGCCGCTGGCATCAACAATCTCGCGGATGAGGGAGACAAAGTGGTCGAGGGTGAGGATGCCGACATCGGGCACGCCGGCGGAGACGCTGGTGGCGGCGCCGGAGACGTAGGAGGCCTGGAACCCGGCTTGCTTGATGGCGAGGCCGCAAAGGGCGTTGAACGCGCCCGGCATCATGAGGCATGTGTTGGATGCGACGGCCTGATCGAGCAGGGTGCGGAGCTGCGCGGGGGTGCTGTGCATGGGGAGAGCGTAGTCGGGCGAGGTGCGTTCTCGCGGGGGGCTCTGCCGGGGGCAAGAATGCGGGCCCTTTTACACACACTTTCCCCATCTTGCACTCGTGCGATTGAGCTGGTAAGCTTCGAACAAATGTTCGCTCGCACTGTCGATAATTCTCTCCCCCCCCCCCGGTGTGCGCGGGCGCGTCTAGGTTTGAGAATTGCGGTTTCGATTGGTCAGCGGACGCAGCCTGCGGTGTCAATCCTTTTGGGGTGTCTGCTCGCGTGGGCCGCAGTTCATAAGGCAAGTTCTCCCAGCGAGGCTGAACGCCTCATAGGTGCGACTGTGCCCGGTCTGCCGACATTCCTCACTGTTCGAGGCATTGTCATTGCGGAACTGGGCCTTGGCTTAGCACTCATTGCTGGTTTACGTCCGCGCACAGCTCTTGCTATATCCGTCTTGGCGATCTCACTCCTCACGGCGATTCTGTTCCGTGCCAAGTTGGCCGGCTTCAACGGAAGTTGTGGCTGCCTGGGCCTCTCAGGGACGGTAGGAGACGCGATCGTTCGAAATGGCGTCCTTGTGGCGATGGCATCGATTGGATACTTCGCTCCCGCGTGGGATCGAGGTTTCCGTAATTCTTCAAAGGAGTAACACGTGAAGCAGATGATCAGCGGGATACTCGTGGCGGTCCTAAGCATTGGCACTGTTGGGATGGCGGCTGCCTCAGGTATGGATGAAGAGCAGGCGCTTCCTCTCGTTAAGGGCGATCCGGTAGAAGGCTTTGGGGAGGCTGGTTTCAAATGCGGTGCCATGTGTAACGGCGTATTCATCCATGTGGTCACTTGCTACGGCAGCCAGACCTGCTGTGGGTACCACTACTGCTCCACTGGAAATAGCCAAGGCACGTGCTGCAACGCCGGTCAGACTTGCAGTTGGAACGGCGTCGGCAAGCCCGGAGCCATCTACTGCATCGCGACCCCCTAACTAACGTCGCTCACTCCGATTGGCCGAGGGCACTCGGCCAATTGGAATATGCTCTTGCTTTCACTGAAATCTCGAATCCGATTGGCTCTGGCTGCGCTTGTCGGTGGTGTGTCCGTTGTGGCGATCGGCTGCGCATGGTTCTCCCAAAGTGACGAAAAGGTCGCACGGAGTCGCGCCCGACAATCGGCAAGCGATGAGGTGCCCGCTGAGGACCAATGGCTTGCGGTAGCCGGGCCAAGTGCTGCTGGGGCGGCTACTCGACTCGCTGCGAACGCATATGAAGGTTGGCTCGCTCAAGAGCTCGAAGGCGAGAGGGCGACAAAACTCCAAGCGGCGGTCACGACCGTGCTGACCTCCATCTTCACGCCGGATTTTGATGCGCACCACCGGCGCATGACTCTGCAGGGGGCGTCCCTGGATGAAATCGGAAGCGGCTTCGCCTCGGCGATGGTGGAATGGGAACTTTACCCGTCATCGACGCCCGAACTCGCCCTAGCTCTCTCGTTGGAGTCGAGGGTGCGGTATCTCTGGAATCATCCGCGAGAACGAAACGTGGAGATCGTGTCTGCGCGACTATCCAGCATCAAGGTCGGATTCGGTCTTGTCGGCGAAGCGAACACGCCCGAGTGGCCGTATGCGGGACATTATGCCCAACTCAGCCTCTATTCGCCGAAGCGGGGGCGGCTGATGGAAGAGGAAGGCACACGGATATCCAAGACCAGGGATGCTGCCTGGATCATGTTCGAGGGGCGCTTCGCGAGCGGCATGACGACGCGCATGAAGATCAACTTCTATTTCGACGTAGAAGTCGGTGACTGGGTGCCGCTCACCGTCGTGTTTGGGACCGATGGGGACCATCGGCCGTTCCCGATGCTGTAGCGGTTTACGGAAGCGCAACATTCGCCTCCGAATGCATTGATATGAAGAGATCGCCGTACACTCCTGACTCGCCCGCGCCAAGGGCCAGCTCCGGAGTTGCTCATGCTCGCGACATTCACCGCCGCCATCAGCCTCAACGTATTCGCGATGCTTCTGCCCGAAGGCCCGCCGCCCGCGGCGGCGCAGGGCGCGGCGGCGCAGGTGAATGCGCAGAACGCGAAGGCGATCGTGGAGAAGCTGGCGTCGTTCGGGACGCGGCACACGCTGTCGGAGACGGAGTCTGAGGAGCGGGGGATCGGCGCTGCGCGGAGATGGATCAAGGCGACGCTTGAGGAGTATGCCAAGGCGGGCGCGCCGGGGAATGGCATGCGGGTGGAGTTTGAAGAGTTTGAAGTGCCGTCATCATCGCGCTTGCCGGAGGGGGCGAAGGTTGTGAACGTGGTGGCGGTGCTGCCGGGGACGATGCCGGTGGAGGAGGGGGCGGTGCGCCGGGCGTATTACGTGGTGGCGCACTATGACAGCCGCAACGCGGATGCGATGGACGCAAAGGGGGATGCGCCGGGGGCGAATGATGATGCGTCGGGGGTGGCGGTCGTGATGGAGTGCGCGCGGGTGCTGGCGTCACGGGGCGCGCTTGAGCAGACGGTGGTGTTTTTGTGCACGGCGGGAGAGGAGCAGGGGCTGATCGGGGCGAAGTATCACGCTGAGAACATTGCGGCGACCAAGGCGTATGTGATCGCGGGGGTGCTGAACAACGACATTGTGGGTGATCCGAAGAGCTCGCCGGGCGCGGATGGGAAGATGCGCGAGGGGAAGGGGTTGATTCGATTGTTCTCTGAAGGATTGCCGCGGAGCGCGAGCGCGGAGGAGTATGCGCGGCTGCGATCGCTGGCGGGAGAGAACGATTCCACGAGCCGGCAGCTTGCGCGGCTGGTGTCGGAGGTCGCGGTGTGGCACGACCTGCCGGTGAAGCCGGTGCTGGTGTTCCGGCAGGATCGCTTCCTGCGCGGGGGTGATCACATGGCCTTCAACGAGGCGGGCTTTGCGGCGGTGAGGCTGACGGAGGTTCAGGAGGCGTATGACCGGCAGCACGTGGGGATCGTCGAGAAGGACGGCAAGCCGTATGGGGATTTGCCGGAGTTTGTGGATGCGGAGTATCTGGGGAATGTCGCGAAGCTGAACGTCGCCGCGCTGGTGCATCTGGCGAGCGCGCCTTCCGCACCGACGGATGTTCGGATCATCGCGGCGGAGTTGACCAGCGACACAGTCTTGCGGTGGTCCCCGGTGACGGAACCGGATATTGCGGGGTATGAGGTGGTGTGGAGAGAGACGACCAGCCCGGTGTGGCAGTACACGCAGAACGTGGGGAACTTCATCGAGGCCCGAGTACCGGTGGGGAAGGATGATGTGTTCTTTGGTGTGCGTGCTTATGACAAGGATGGGTTTCGCAGCCCGGTTGTGTTTCCGCGGGTGGCGAAGGAGTGAGTGGCCGAGGTGGGTGTGGCTGCAGACATTGCCGTTCTCGCGTCTGGCCGATCGCATCGTCGCGTCCGCGCCTTCGCAGGGTGGGAAGGCCAGGGGCGAGGGGTCGGTTCTGGGCGGGCTTGGAAGGATGATCGGCGGTGATTGAGCAGACGACTTTCGCGGCTACATCACCGACATTCGCCGGACAATCTCTGGCAGTACATCACCGTTTTTGGCGCGGATGGACCAGTCGACGCGGCGTGACAGAGGGGTGGCCTCGGGGTTGATCTCGATCGTCTTCGCACCGCTGGCGGAGGCGTGCTCGATGAAGCCCGCGGCGGGATAGACCACGCTACTGGTGCCGATCGACAAGAAGACATCGCATGATTCCGCGGCTATAGCCGCTTTGCGGATGGCGTCGGCTGGCAAGGCTTCGCCAAACCAGACGACGTTGGGACGCAGAAGTGCATCGCGACCCTCCGAGCAGCATGCGGATCGCGGCGGAAAGCTCTGCATGGGTTCGGCCGGGGGTTCAGTCTCCAGGCCACAGCGGCTGCAACGCCAGATAATGATGGAGCCGTGGAGTTCGACGATATCGCGGCTGCCCGCACGGTGATGCAGGCGATCTACATTCTGCGTCAGCACGGTGAGCGAGCCGCCGCGGGATTCGAGGATGTGCTCAAGTTCGACCAGCGCCAAGTGGCCCGGGTTGGGTTCGGCGGCGAGACAGCCGAGGCGTCGCCAGTCGTACCAGCGGGTGACGGTCTCGGGGTCGGCTGCGAAGGCCTGGGGAGTTGCCAGCGTGAGCGGATCAAACTCCTTCCAGAGCGACTGCATATCGGGAGGAAGGTCTGGCGTGCCCGAGCCTCGAAAAGTGCGGAGGCCCGATTCGGCGGAAATGCCCGCGCCGGTGAGGACAGCCACGCGGCGTGCGCTGCGGAGTGCGTTTGCGATTGGCAAGAGTGGATCGGACATGCGGAGAGAGCTTATCGCGCAAAGTAGAGAGCCCCGCGCAACTTGGCGCAGGGCTCTGAAGTGTTGGGAGCGGGATGTCCGGCCGCGCTGCAATCAGCGGCGGCGGCGCGCGAGGGCGAGCGTACCAAGGCCCAAGAGGGCAAGGGCGCTGGGCGCGGGGATCGGAAGGAAGTAGTTGGCTGTGACCCAATCGGCGATGTTCGCACCGGCCCACTGCCCTGCGACGTTGTCAAAGTCGAAGTGGATGCCACCGTAGATGCGGGAGAGGCCGGCCTCGTTGGCCGCGCCGTCGAGGCTGGTGAGCAGGCGCATCTCGCCGAAGTCGCCGGCGAAGTTTACATTGATCGCGTCTGTACCAAGGAAGAAGGCCAGAATGTCTGCCGCGGCGCGAGAGAAGGTGGAGTGGCCGGAGGTGTAGCTGGGGAACGGAGGTGACGGTGTCAGAAGCGGGAGCCACGCGGCATCCTGCACGGTGCCATCGTTACCGTCGATGCCGGCTTCCCGGATCGCGTGGATCGGCCGCCAGAGGTCATAGTGGTACTTGGCGTCCCACGAGGCGATGCCGGCATCGGCCATGGCGACGTTCAGCATGGCGAACATGCGGGCGTTCTCTGCGATGGTGTTTCCGCCGGCGAGGTCCTGAGCGATCCTGTTCCAGGCACCGGGCGGGGTGACGGTTCCGCCGCCGAAGGCCCATGCGCGGGCGATGCTGGTCTGGTCGGCGGTGCGTGTAGCCGAGTTCTGCGCGCCGATGACCTGGACCTCGTTGACCGAGGCGGCGTATTCGGGGCTATTCAGAGTCGGCGGAGCAACCGGGCGGAACTGCGAGCTTGTGCTGAGCGCGAACGGTTGGACGGAGCCCCAGTGCGGCAGCAGGGCCGGGGCCGGATTGTCGGGACCGATGCGCCAGTGGCCCGCGGCGGGATTGGGGGTGTACATGACCGTGTTGCCCGAGCCGTCGGCCGCGCGATTCGCCAGCACAACGGAGGCGACCGTTTCGCCGGCCGAGACACCTGCGGTCTTTGACGGATTATTGGGGATCCCGGCGAGGTGCGCATCGCGCGACGCGTTCAGTTGCACGGCGCGGGCCGGGTACAGCGACACCAGGACATCGTGCGCAGCGCAGATCGCCGCGGCTTCACGGGAAGCGGTGGGATCGGCGATGAAGTTGCCGAACAACCCCTGGTGTGTGCCATCGATCGAGTTCACCGCGTCATAGACGGCGGACTGAACCATCGCCAGTGCGCGGGAAGCGCGGGGCGGGGGGGTAGGAATCGCGACGATTGTCTCTAGGGCAATCTGATTCCAATCGGTCACGACATCCGCCATGACGGAACCCGCGGCGAGAGTCATCGCCGCGGCCGTAGCAAGACCACTGAACCAACGCATGTCGGGCCTCCGGGAGAGAGAAACCGGGAACACCGGCGTGAGAGCGTGCCGGACTGGCGAGGTTATACCCTGAACCGGGTGGTTGTGCAAGAAAAATTCATCTTGCTGAGCGGTTCAATCGAACTTGCCCTTCACGGTCAGGTCGAACGCGTGAATCTGGGCAATCTCAGCGGCGGACTTTTTTCCTGCGCCGGTGAACCGATTGATGAGCGCGGAAGCCGCCTTCTTGTCCGCCATCGGTAGAGACAGGTTGGCGAGGCATTCGAGCTTGTGGGCGAGGATCGCTTTGAGGTCAGCGGTGGTGTTGCGGGCGTGGCCGCCGGGGTACATGACAAGGCCTGAATCGCACACCTGTCCCTGCTCATCGGTGATGACCATCGAAGTCGGAATTCCGTCGGGGTAGCGCCGGTCGTAATCCGCACCGCCCCATTCAAACGACATTTTTTCCATGAGGGCGCGGGTGAGCGGGTCGTCGATTGCCCCGGGGCCGAAATCGTGCGGCAGGAGCATGACATCGGTCCAGTCGAGCTTCGTCGCGCTGGGCTTGGCCGCGCGGATCTCGAGCATCTTGCGGAGCATGGTGCAGACGAGGTAGAGCATGGAATGATCGGCGGACTGCCGGGTGCGCGGGTCGCGCTTCGCGGGGTCGCCAATGATGCCGAACGCAGGCTCATACGCCTTGACGACGATCTTGCTGATGCAGTCGCCGGATTGATCCTCGAGCAGGCGTGGGTACTTGTTGACGAGATCGATGAGTCCCTGCAATGCACCGGCGGACTGGTGCTCGTAGAGGCCGAGCTTGAAGTGCATGCCCATGACCGCGAAGTCGGACCCGGCACGAGAGAGATAGAGATCAAAGGGCGATGCGTAGCTCTTGCTCTCGCCCTTGGTGTCGGGGATTCCGGTCCCGGCGCTGTGGGTCTTCTTGAAGAGCTGACCGGGGCCTTCGAACAGGCGGAAGATCGCCTCGGGGTTACGGAAGATGTCGCGGGGCCCGAGGAAACCGGCCATCGAACGACGGACGCTGAGGATCGCCGCCTCGGTGCTGATCGCGGCGCTTGCGCCCTTGGAGTCGGAGAGTTGCTTGCCCGCGCGGATCGCCCGGAAGGGAATGTAGTGCGCCACCACCATGCCGATCGCGCTTTCGATCTGCTCGGGGGTGGCCTTGAGCAGTGCGCCGAAGGTGGCGGCGGAGGCGATCGCGCCGTGGACGACGTGATCGATCTTGTAGCTCTTGAGGCTGAAGACTTCGGCGAGGCGGCCGCGGATCTCGTCGAGGAGGACCATGCCCTTGAGTGCGAACTTGCCGTCCATTCCCATCATCTGGGCAGCGGCGATGGGCACGGCGTAGAAGTCGTTGTGGCCGAACTCGCCGGCGCGGTGGTGGGGGCGCTCTTCCGAGTAGCCGAAGTTGGTGCCGTTGGAATCCCACTCGCGGACGGCTGCGGCGTTGGCGGCAATGGCCTTCTCCGGCATGCACTCGATGCTTGAGCCGAAGACTGTTGCGCCAGTCCGCTTCGCCGCGCCGGGGGCGCCCATGCTGCCCACGCCTGCCACGGGAGCGCGGTACGAGAGCGCTTCAGCGCGGAGCAGGTTGGGGGCATTTGTACCCAGCGCCAATGCGGAAACCCCGCAGAGACAGGCGTCGGCGTAGAACATTTCGGTGCGCGTCAGGACCGATGCATCCGCCTCGCACCCACCCGCGCCGGGCTTGTTCCAGATGAAGTCGAGGGCATAGTTTGCCAGGCCGAGAGCCTGATTCGAGTCGGCAGGGAGCGTGATCCGGGATTCGGCTGCTGCATCGGACATAGGGAACTCCGCGGCGTGGCTTGGACGGGAAGCGAAAACCTGCTGGCAACGGCCAGCGGGGCCGAAAGCGTAGCGGCTGGCGACAAGTGGGTTCATCCGGCCGAACGGGAGGAGGCCACCCGAAGCAAGGGAGAGATGCAGGGAGGTGAAGCCCTTATAACCTTCAACTTCATAAAGATTTGCGGCCCTTGGACAGGGATCTTTCCCTGACTGTGATGCGCGTCGCTCGACATGCCGACTTAGACACTACTCGTCGGAGGAATCGCTATGTCGGCCATCGCAGAACCGATTGTCGGTGCACAACAACCTGACCCACCAGCGCAGCGGTTTCTACCGGTGCACATCGATTCGCTGGATCCGCAGGTCCTGGATATGGACCTGTGGCTGCGGCATGAGGGTCAGCCCGCGCCCGCGCTGTACCGCGCAGCGGGGCTTGAGGTGACGCTCGGCGAGCTGCAACGACTGAAGGATCAGCGGATCCAGTATCTGCATATTCCAGCGCATCAGCACGCGATCTATCGGCGGGTGCTGACCAAGCGCCTCGATGGAATCTTTTCCGATCCTGACAAGGCCGAGGCCGAGCGTGCCCGCATCATCCTGGACAACTGCTCCAAGATGATCGAGGATGTTCTCCTGCTGCCCGGTCAGACGGAGCCCATCGAAACGATCTCGGAAATCAGCCGGACATTCCAGACGTGGGTCGCCAAGGACGAGAAGCAGTTTGGTTATCTGCTCGCGATGTCGTCGCACGACTTCTACACCTCTACACACATGGTGAACGTGGGCGTGGGGTGCGGGCTGCTGGTCCGGGCGCTGCGCCCGACGGACGAATCCCTTTTCACGATCGCCGTGCAGGGTGGCCTGCTTCACGATGTCGGCAAGCGGAACATCTCGGCGGAGCTTCTGAACAAGTCCGGCAAGCTCGACCCCGATGAGTGGGAAGTGCTTCGCCGACACCCGGTGGTCGGCTTTGAGGAACTGTCCGCGCACGCATCGATGCCGCCCGCCGTGCTCGAGATGACACGCGACCATCACGAGCGGCTCGACGGCAAGGGATATCCAAACGGGATCTTCGCCGATCAGATCGGGTTTCTGGCCCGCGTGTGCTCCGTCGTCGATGTCTTTGATGCGCTCACCGCGACGCGGCCCTACCGCGGCCCGACGCACCCACGCGACGCCCTGAAGATGATGACCGATGGCGTCGGCACGCAGTTTGACCGCGGGATCTTTGAGACCTGGAAGGAACTGGTCGAGAAGCTCATCGAGAAGGACCCTGCTCGGACGGGAGATGTGGTGGAAGGGGTGATGTCGGCGGATCTGACGGATCTGATCGCGCAGGCGCCCCCGGGTTTGGCCAATGCGCCGCTGCAAACGACCGGCCCGGGAGTCGGAGGTGTCGGTGCAGCCGGATCAGACAATCGGCGGAAGTTCGAGCGGTTCAACTGCAGTAACGTGGCAAAGGCGAGGTTTGTCGAGCAAAGCCGACCGCACCCCGTGGTGAAGGGGGAGCCGTTCACGGTGCGGATCGTCGACATCAGTCGTGGTGGCGTGTGCGCGGAAGCCGACTGGTCGTTCGCCAAGGGCGAACTGCTGCACCTGAGCATTCCTGCGGCCGCGGGCAAGTCGCTCAGTCGTTACGCGCGGG
>JBBRUT010000103.1:0-13111 GCA_038247555.1 Phycisphaerales bacterium
ACCATCAACGCCTGGCACACCTGCCCCGGCGCAGGCCGCATCAACGCCTCGAACCCCTGCTCCGAGTACATGTTCCTCGATAACACCGCGTGCAATCTCGCCTCGCTCAACGTCCTCAAGTTCTACGAGCCCTCCACCCGCGCCTTCGATGTTGAGCGCTACGAGCACGCGATCGATCTCTGGACCGTGGTCCTGGAGATCAGCGTCCTCATGGCCAGCTACCCCAGCAAGGAAGTTGCCGAGCTCTCCTGGAAGTACCGCACACTCGGCCTGGGCTATGCCAACTTCGGCGCCCTCGCCATGCAGGCCGGCATCCCCTACGACAGCGAGGAGGCCCGTGCCCTGTGCGCCTGCCTGACCGCCATCCTCAGCGGCCGCTCCTACCGCATGAGCGCGCAGATGGCCGCGCAGCTCGGCGCGTTCCCCGGCTATGAGCCCGAGCGCAACAGCATGCTCCGCGTCATCCGCAATCACCGCCTCGCCGCCCACGGCGTCCCGCGCGAGAGCGGGAACTACGAGAACCTGCGCATCCCGCCCGTGCCCATCGATCACGATGTCATCAACGCCGGCC
Source organism: Phycisphaerales bacterium (assembly GCA_038247555.1). GTDB lineage: Bacteria > Planctomycetota > Phycisphaerae > Phycisphaerales > UBA1924 > JAHBXL01. The sequence continues at coordinate 572 of JBBRUT010000103.1, forward strand.
GCGTCAACATCTCCAACGCCGATGACCTGCTGGATCGCTCCGTCCGCGCATGGGATGAAGCCCTGAACCTCGGCGAGAAGTACGGCTTCCGAAACGCCCAGGTCACTGTCATCGCCCCCACCGGCACCATCGGCCTGCTGATGGACTGCGACACCACCGGCATCGAGCCCGACTTCGCGCTCGTCAAGTTCAAGAAGCTCGCCGGCGGCGGATACTTCAAGATCGCCAACGCCTCCGTCGAGCCCGCGCTGCTCGCGCTGGGCTACACAAAGGATGAGCTCCGCTCCATCATGGCCCATCTCCTGGGCACGCTCTCCCTCGATACGCCGATGCCCACCGATGTCCCCCACCCGCCCGGCCATTCGGGCACGCTCACCTTCAAGTCCTGGCTCAAGGCCCACCACCTCAACGACGATGACCTCGAGAAGATCGAGGAGTCTCTCCCCGGGGTCTTTGAGCTTGGCTACGCCTTCAGTTCCTGGACACTCGGCGATGAAGCCCTCCGCCGTCTGAGCATCGACCCCGCCGCGGCGAAGGCCGATCCCTCCTTCAACCTGCTCGCCCGCCTCGGCCTCACCAAAGCGCAGATCTCCGCCCTGAACGATGAGATCTGCGGCCTCGGCACGGTCGAAGGCGCACGCCACCTGAAGTCCGAGCACCTTCCCGTCTTCGACTGCGCCAACAAGTGCGGCAAGTACGGTGTCCGGTTCATCGCCGCCGAAGGCCACATCCGCGCCATGGCTGCTGCCCAGCCCTTCATCTCCGGCGCAATCAGCAAAACCATCAACCTCCCCAACGAGGCCACCGTCGACGACATCAAGCGCTGCTATCAACTCAGCTGGGAACTCGGCCTCAAGGCTAATGCCCTCTACCGCGACGGCTGCAAGCTCAGCCAGCCCCTCTCCTCCCGCAGCGACGACAAGGAGGAGGAGAAGGCCGACTCGGGAAAGGCCGCGGCATCCCCCTCCCCCCTCGCGAGTGCGAAGCCTGCGGCGGGGACGCCTGTGCCTTCACTCCCAGCCCCGCAGGTTGAGACCGTCATCGAGATCAAGGAAGTCGTCCGCGTCCTTGAGCGTCCCATGCGTCGCCGTCTCCCCGAGACGCGCGCCTCCATCACCCACAAGTTCAACATCGCCACCCACGAGGGCTACCTCACCGTCGGCCTCTACGAAGATGGCCAGCCCGGCGAGCTCTTCATCACTATGGCCAAAGAAGGCTCCACCATCGGCGGCCTCATGGACTCCCTCGGCACCGCCGTCAGCGTTGCCCTGCAGTACGGCGTCCCCGTCGAAAGCCTTGTCCGCAAGTTCACCCACCAGCGCTTCGAGCCCGCGGGCATGACCACCAACCGCGACATCCCCTTCGCCAAGAGCCTGGTCGACTACATCTTCCGCTGGATGGGCATGGAGTTCATCCCCGGCTACCGCGAGGAGAATGCGCCCCGTCGCGGCCCAAACCCCGCCGAGCCCGCCCCCGTGCTCACCGATTCTGATGATGACGATGTGCCCGCGGAGTCCAGCCAGCGTGTGGCGGGCGGACGCATCGTGGATCGCCCGGCGGCCGGAGATGCCGCCGCGGGCGGGGCTCCCAAGGCCCACGCCCACCAGGTCATGGAGGACGCCCAAGCATGGAACGAGAACGAGTCCGACGAGGGGAACACGCCCAGGGCCGCAACAATCCTCGGCGGTCGCCTCAGCGAGCTGGCGCCGATTCTCGGGTCTCCCGCAACGGAGGCCGCGCACGCCGCCCGGGTCGAGACTCAGTCCGTCTCGGTGACCAACATCATCTCTCAGTCCACATCCTCACGCCGGGTCGCTTCGCGAACGACCGTTGCGACATCGTCCCTCAGCGTCGCCATGCAGAACGCTCAGGCCGATGCCCCCGCGTGTGATTGCTGCGGCTCAATCACCGTCAGAAGCGGGACCTGCTACAAGTGCCTCAACTGCGGAGCCTCGATGGGCTGCTCCTGATGCAGCAAGCCCGCTCACCGTAGAGGGGAGTGGGAGAGACAGCGAGAGACGCGCGAGGGCCGGGAGAGTTGTCGGCGCGAGGACGGAACCCCGCCGCGGACGCGGGCGACGGAACGCCCGCCGCCAAGACGGATACCTGGTCGACGGACAACGCTCGAAAGAGTCACGGAGGAGTTCGGCACCAGCCGGCTCCCCGGCCCCGCGCAGCTCGCTTACGCATCACCCGCCGATCGCACGCGCGATCCGCTCATCCTGCTGCTTCATCCAGTCCCTGTCGCCCCCGTTCCGATTTTCGCGGTGGCGAGAACCCGTATCTCCGGTGTGCTCGTTCGACTTCCCGTTGCCCCACAGCATCACCAGCCGCACCTTCCCGCTCGCCTTCGCCGCCCGAAGAATCCGCACCAGCCCGGGATTGTTATCCTCAAGCGCAAGCCAGAGCGGCGCGGGCGACTTTGCAATCACATCCATCATCTCTTCTTCGTTCATGCAGCCTCGCGGCCCTCCCTGCAGATACCCCGACACAAACGTCGTGCGGCCATCCAGAGAGCCCGGCACAGGCATCGGCGTCATCCGGTTGTGCGGAGGACCGCCCATCGGAATGATCTTGCCGCTATGGCTCGTGTTGTAGTTCGCCGCCCCGCCCTTCTCGTTGGGCTTCCACCCGCACGAGTTCATCGCATCCGTGAACAGATAGCACGCGGTCACACCGAACGGTGCTTCCCTGCCCAGCGTCGCCGAAGGAATCTGCTTCTGTTCCCAGTTCTCGATATCCAGCACGTGCAGGAGGCTCGCCAGCTGCTCATCGGCCATCCCCACGCGGGACAGCCGCTCCTTCACTTCCGCAACCAGACGCTTGGTCGTCTCGATCGACTCGTCGCAGAACTCATGCGGCGGTTCGCTGTGGAATGTCGGCCACGAATACACGTTCACCCAGTCGATCACCGGCACTTCCCGGAGTCGGGCCGCGGCACGCGAATCGCTCACATCCTTGCCATCCACCGAGAACGCGAGATACACCGCTGACCAGTCCCACGCGCCGGGCGGATGCCGATACCGGAACCCCGCGCGCAGCACCCCCCTCACCGGCGTCACGCTCGAATCGGGCGTGTAGTTCCACGCTGTGACAATCATCTCCTCCCGTTTCGCCGCCTTCCGCTTGCTGGCCATGGGCGCCTTCGCTGAAACCACCCCGGGTTGCCCCGCCTCCGCCTCGGCCCATCCAGTCATCGAAACCGTCACCGCCGCGGGCGCGGCCATTTGCGGTGGTCGTGTGCCCTGAAGGCCCATCGCGCCCACCATCGTCAGCAGGGCGACCGAACAACTCGTCAACACAGACTTCATGGAGTTCTCCCCGTCAGAACAAAGTGGTCATTGCCTCGCCAGATTTGCTCTATCGTTCGTTTAATCCTTCTGAGTTGTACCGCTCGTCCCCACAATCGAGGCAACCGTTGCGCTCACTTGCGCAACCGCCCTGATCGTCATACCTGATCGCTTCTTACTCCCCGATGCCACGCCCAAAGCAGCCACCGAGCCTGCAAACCCCTTTCGTCCGATATCGTCGCTCCACACAAAGTGTAAGGCATTTGGTCTCCACCCTGCCCCCCAATCGGCCCAGCCCACCCTCTCCCACACCCTAACTCTCCTCCATCCCCTCCCAATCTGGGAGCCGTCCCGCCTCCACATCCCTCCCCACGACCGCCCGCACAATCTTCCCCACCTGCTCGTGCGCGTTCTCAATGAACACCGTCACCTTCGACTCGCTCCCCGCCGTCGCCGTCCCCGCGACAAATACGCCCCGCACGCTGGCCTCCATCGTCCGTTCATCAAGAACCGGCCGGGCTGCGTGCCCCTTCGTCTCCAGCCCCAGCATCTCAAACAGCTCCCCAGTTTGCACGTACCCCGTCAACATTAACACCGCATCCGCATCCACCTGCGACTCCATCCCCGCACGGTCGCGCAACGTCACCCCATCCGCATCCACGCCCGTCACCAGCGTCCCAGCACGCCACTCAATCCGCCCCTGCCGGATCAGCCACTCCAGTTCCGGCAGTAACCAGTATTTGATCCGCGCCCGCTCCAGTTCCTCCCCGCGTGTGCACAGCGTCACCTTCGCGCCCACGCGATACAGCCGGATCGCCGCCTCCACCGCCGAGTTCCGCGCGCCCACGATGACCACCCGCCGCCGCGCATACATGTGCGGATCCTCCAGATAGTGACTCACGTGCGGCAACTCTTCCCCCGTCACACCCACCAGCCGCGGCGTGTGCATGTTCCCGATCGCCAGCACCAGCTTCTTCGCGCGATACTCCGCGTGCGGAAGGTCCGGCAAATCCCCCTTCTCTCTCCCCTCCCGCGGCCCGCCGACCCCATGCCCACTCCGCGCTGTGATCAACTCAAACTCATCGCCCACACGCACCGCCCGCACCACCCGCTCATACTGCCGGATCTGCAAATCAAACTGCTCCACAACCCCACGCAAGTACGCCAGATACTCCTCGCGGCTCGCCTTCTCCTGTCCTGCTACCACCAGCGGCACACCCGCAATCGCAATCCGTTCCGGGCTTGAGAAGAACCTCGTCCCCGGGGCCCACCACCCGATCGTCGAGCCGATGCACCCCGCCTCGATGTGGACATAGTTCACATTCATCGCCTGAAACGCGGCGGCCACCTCGATCCCGATCGGCCCTGCGCCGACAATCGCGACCTCATACACACCCACCTCTGCTGGCGGTTCCATGCTCATTGCTGCTAGGCTAGCGCCCCATGCTTTCTCAGCCTGCGCAACTCCCGACCCGCAGCCTCGCCGACACCGTCCGATGGGCCGGGCTCTTCCTGGGACCGGTCTGCGCGATCCTCACCTACCTCCTCCTCCCCGCCGCGCAGTTCGACGACGCCGGCAACGTCATCCGCGGCCTGACGCCCAGCGGGCGCGCAACCGCCGCCGTTGCCGCGCTCATGGCCGTGTGGTGGCTCAGCGAAGCCATTCCCCTCAGCGCGACCGCACTCCTCCCGCTTCTCCTCTTCCCTCTCGCCGGCATCGCCTCCATCAAATCCGCCGCCGCCCCCTACGCAAACGAAGTCATCTTCCTCTTCCTCGGCGGCTTCATCCTCGGCCTCGCCATGGAACGGTGGGGCCTGCACAAGCGCATCGCCCTCCTCACCGTCATGATCGTCGGCACCGGCCCCAAGCGAGTCATCGGCGGCTTCATGATCGCCAGCGCGCTCATCAGCATGTGGGTCAACAACACCGCCACGACCATCATGATGGTGCCCATCGCCCTCAGCGTCATCGCCCTCGTCGCCGCTTCTCACGCACCGCCCGGAACCCCGCGCGACCAGGCTCCCTCCCCGGATCCTAACTTCGATTCCACACTCCTCCTCGGAATCGCCTACGCCTCCTCAATCGGCGGCGTCGCCACGCTTATCGGCACAGCTCCCAACGCCATCATGAAGGGCTTCGTTGCCGATTCCCTCGGCCGACAGATCGGCTTTGCCAACTGGATGATGCTCGGCGTCCCACTGGTCGCCATCTATCTCCCCATCGCCTGGTTCTACATGACCTCCATCAGCCAGCCCGTCCGCCTCAAAAGCATCCCCGGCGGGCGCGAACTCTTCCGCCGCGAGCTGCACAGCCTGGGCAGAATGTCGACCGGCGAATGGATCGTCCTGAGCGTCTTCATCACCACCGTCGCGCTCTGGCTCACCCGGCCGCTCATTCAGGATCTGGCCAGGGACACACCGCTCGCCGGCCTGAACGACGCCTCCATCGCCATCTTCGCCGCGATCGCACTCTTCACGATCCCCGTCAGCCCGCGCAGACGCATCTTCGCCATGGACTGGCAAACCGCCGAGCGTCTGCCTTGGGGCGCGCTCCTGCTCTTCGGCGGCGGACTCAGCCTCGCCGCGGCGATCACCGCCAACGGTGTCGACGCCTACATCGGCCAGCTCCTGGGCGGGCTCGGGCATCTCCCCCTCTGGCTCGCAGTGCTCATCGTCGTCACCGTCGTCATCTTCCTCACCGAGCTGACGAGCAACACCGCCGTCACCACCGCGCTCCTCCCCGTCCTCGCCGCCGCGGCTCCCTCTCTCGGTGTCGATCCCATGCGCCTTGTCGTTCCCGCGGCCATCGCCGCCAGCATGGCCTTCATGCTCCCCGTCGCCACCCCGCCCAATGCCATCGTCTTCGCCTCCGGACGAATCACTATCGGGCAAATGGCTCGCGCGGGCCTGGGCCTCAACATCATGGGCATCATCCTCATCACCCTCGCCACCATGCTCGTGGGCGAGGGAATCGTCGCGGTCGCAGGCAAGTGATTCCAGCCTCCTGCCTTCTTCCGCGCCGTCGCCGAGTCTCACCCCGCAAGGCCGTGAGACTTTTCGCTGAGGGGCATGTCGAACCACCCGGCACAACGTGGCCCGCCAAGGCGGACACAAGTGCAAACGCCCCAACCTTGCGGTCGGGGCGTTCACTTCCAACGGGTGGGTCGCCCAGTTTCTGGACGACCCTGGCAATAGAGGATGGATAGCGGGCGTCGAACGGTGCTCCGTCGCGGACGCGTCGATCGCAAGGTGTGCAGGTCTCTTGGTCGTTGCCACGTGGGCTGATGCGGTGAGTTGGGGGTCCAATTCACTGCCCGATCCAACCGATTCTCGACCCCTACAAAGGAAGTCGTTGCACCTTTGGTCGGTTGACGCGCGACGTTCACCGTTGGCACGAATCAAACGGCCGCACGGGTCGTACATGCTCCTACCATTTCGCGGAATCCCTCTCAGAATGGGAATAGCGGGCAAGCCTTCCCTGTTCCCTCTTTGGACAATGCATGCAGCGTGACGAGTTCGAAAAGCTTGCGGTAGCGGAGCTTGACGCGGTCTTCCGATTTGCTCGCTTCCTGACCAAGGACGCGGATGTGGCGGAAGAACTCGTTCAGGACGTCTATGCGCGGGCGTTCCGGCCAGAGTCGATCGCCGGATTCAGTACCCGTGGAGCTGGAATGCGGGCTTGGCTTATGACGATTGCACGTACAAGCTTTTACGGTCGGCTTGAACACGAACGAGCCGGGGATCGCGCCCTTGCGCGGGTGGCAGAATCGGCCCGATTCAGTGGGGACGCCGTTGAGGTCATTGGCCCTTCGGAGGCGAGCGATATTGACTGGAACCTCGCCACCGACCGGATGCACGTTGCGCTGGAGTCCATGAGCGTTGAACTTCGCGAGGTCTTGTGGTTCTGGGCTGTTGAAGGGTTGAAATACAAGGAGATCGCGGAAGCCCTGGCTATTCCGATTGGAACAGTCATGAGTCGGCTCCATCGTGCCAGGACGCAGGCCTCTCGGAGGCTCCGAGATGACCCACACCTCTCGCCGCAACTGAGCCGCGCAGGCATCATCGAACTTAGCCCGGAGGCCCCAAACATCGAGGCAAGAGGATAAGTATGTCAGAGAACACCAACCATCGACATCGAGACGCCGACGAGCCGGACACGGTGTCGGCACGCACACAGCTTCTTCGTGGGGCTGCGGATGAACAACTCAGTGATGCACAGCAGGCGGAGCTCGCGCGACACTTGGAACGGCGTCCGGAGGACCATGCCGTCATTGCTTTTGAGAGGCGACTGCGCGAGACCGTCGCTTCCGCATCCCGCGGAAGTGCGCCCGCGGCACTGCGAGACCGAATCACCACGATTGGGAGTGCCTCCTCGTCGGAAGAGGTCAGCCTGCCGTTCCCGAACGTTCAGACCCGGCCGCGCTGGCGTTTCTCGCAGACCGTCCGGTGGTTCGCCGTCGCCGCATCGCTGGCCATCCTGGCGGGCGGAGCCTTCGTGATCCTCCGTCAGTCAGGTGCAGGGCAGCCGGACGATGTTCAGGTCGCACAGCAATATCGCACGTCTCTGGTGACGTTCATCAGCGCCCAGCACGAAGAGTGTGAGGTTCATGCCGACATGGTCGGGATGCGGTTTATGACCACAAAGCTCGGCGACGTTCCGACGGAGTTCAGCCGCGTGCTTGGAAGCACACCCGACATCGGCCATGTTGAAGAGAGCGGATTTAAGCTCCTGGGTGCTGGGCCTTGCGCTGTCCCTGGCCGCGGGAAGTCAGTCCGGATGGTTCTCGAATCGACTTCGGACGCCCCGCCGAGCGGCGGTCGCGGATCGATCGTGAGCATCCACATCCAGCAAGATACCGGCGAGCTCCATCTCGAATCAGGCAAGACCTATCGACTGGTGGACAAGATCGCTCCGAAAGACTCGGCAACCGCGGAGATCTTCGTCTGGCGACGCGACGGGTTTGTCTACTTCCTGACATCCAACTCTGAACCCGCCATGCAGATGGCACGGGCGGCGTTCGGTGCCAAGGAGCCCTCCGGGACGATCTGACACGGTCCAGGTGGTGCAGTGACGACGCTTCGGGGACAGTTGCCTGACAGCCGGTTGCGCCACGCGGATAGACGCTTGGGCGAGATCCCCAGCGCGAAGCCCACAACGCACGCCTGATTGATGGCGGTCATCCGCACCACGCCGGCGGTCTCCCATCGCCTCGCCGACGTAATGGCAGCTTCTGCCGCGACCACGATGCGCCCGAGCTTCCTGGCCCGTCGCGCGAGGTCGAGATCCTCCATCAGAGAGATCGATGCGAAGCCACCGAGTTGCCGGAACACTTCACTCCGCATGAACAGCGCCTGATCGCCATAGGGAGTCTTGAAGAGATAGCAGCGGAGCTTGACGGCCAGCTCGATTCCACGAAGCAGAACCCCCTTGCGATCGAGCTCAAATCGAAATGCTCCGAGGGAAACCGACGGGTCTTGAAGCGTCCGCTGCACGATGTCCGCGAACCCAGTGGGCAGCGTTGTGTCGGCGTGGAGGAACAGCATGGAGTGGGCGCGAGCGAGCGATGCGCCCGCATTGAGCTGCGGGCCGCGGCCCCGAGCGGCGATGATGACGCGAGCGCCGTGGGCCGCCGCGGTGGACCGGGTGCCGTCGTCACTGCCACCGTCAGCGACGATCACCTCGACGCCGAGTTGGCGCACGGCATCGACAAGGCCACCGATCCGCGATTGCTCGTTGAGCGTCGGCACGATGACGGAAAGCGCCGGCGTCTCGTCGGGTGGCGACAGCGTGTCACGCACACGGTCCCATACCGGCAGATCCTGCGGCTCATCAACATCGCTCAGCATCGGCAAGAGTTGCACCGACAGCCCCAGCTCGCTCGCCCGCTCAAGTGTCTTGGCCAGGACCGTCGAGGTGCTCCATTCAATCCCCTCGAATAACGAGGGAGCGGGTCGCCTCAGTCCGACCAGGTAGTAGCCGCCATCGGTCGCCGGTCCCAGGACCACATCGGCGCTCTGCAGCCCCTCCAACGCCATGCTCAAAAGACCGGAGGAGATGTCGGGGCAATCGGTGCCGATGAGCACAGCCGCATCCGCTTCTCGCAGCATGTGCGTGAATGCGGCGTGCATCTTTTGTCCAAGGTCGCCGTCGCTTTGGGCCGCGCACGGGAGGTCGGTTCTGAAGTATTGAGCAAATGTCCCTGGGTCTGATCCGGCCGTCCACACACGGGCGTCAACTTCACGGTGCTTGAGCAACTCACCGACACGGGCGAGTGTGTGCCGCACCATCTGGTCGTGCAGAGCCGCCGCGCCGTCCGGGCCCAAAGCAGGAATCAGGCGAGTCTTGGCCCGCCCCGGCTGCGGATACTTCGCAAAGACACCCACGACCGCGCTTCCGCACGCACTCAGTCTGGTGGGCCACAGGGCCTCCTGTGCAACGGTGGCGAGGATCTTGGTGGCCGCCTTGGCCACACCTCGAACCGTGCCGGAGATCTTCGACTTTCCGGCACGACGCCGGCCGTAATCGACGGGCACCTCAACGGCTCGAAGTCCGCGGCGTGCCGCACGGATCTGCATCTGCACGGTCCAGCCGTAGGTGTTGTCGTCCATGCGGAGTGAGCGGAGCGACGTCATTCGGATCGCCCGAAACGGCCCGAGGTCCGTGTACGACACTCCCCAGAGCCAGCGGATGAGCGCGGGCGCGAGCACGTTCCCGAGTCGCTGTGGCGGCGACATCGCTCCAGCGGTCAGGTTTCCGCGCGTTCGGGAGCCGATCACCATATCCGCACATCCCCGGACGATCGGGTCAACCACACGGTCCATCTGCTCGGGGAAGTCGCTTCCGTCCGCATCCAGGAAGACGAGCACGTCAGGCACGAGGGTTGGATCGCTCCCTGCCGCGACGATGCCGGCTTGACATGCCCGGCCGTACCCCCGGAGTCGCTCGGATACCACCGTGGCTCCCGCCGCACGAGCAACCGCTGCTGTGCGGTCCGTGGACCCGTTGTCAACGACGATGATCCGATCAGCCCAGTCCGGGATACGTGCGATGACCCCCGGCAGTGCGCCCTCCTCGTTGAGTGCCGGGATGACGACCGCGATGACGGAACCTCTACGCACGGCTCACCTCCAACGCACGCGGTGTTCCGCGAACACGCCCGATGACTGCCCGACCTCCGGCGACAAACAGCAGGCTCCACACGGGCGCGTGCTGGAGCCAGTGACCCAACGGGTACGCGAGTTGATCCTGCAGGTAGTAGATTGGCAAGAGGGCGACATAGAGGAGGAGTGGCAGGCTTGGGCGGAGGGTGAGCAGCGGGAGACACCAGAGCCAATACCACGGGAACTGTGTCGGGCTGAGCATGAAGATGGTGCCCACGATGAACAGGCATCGTGCTATCAGTTCCATCGCATCGGTGGGCTTGGAGCGGAGTTGCCACAGGACGACGCCCCCCAACAGCGCTGCCGATGTGAGCCGCATGATCGCGTGCGAATGCCACGCCTCGATGCTAAGTATGTTCAGTACACGCTCGGTGAGCCAGATGCCAGCGCGAAAGTACCCGTCGTTGTTCTGCCAACCCTTGCCGTACGCGAGAAAGCCGCTGCTCTCACCGTGCGAAACGAGCAGAACCGGAAGCCACAGCGTCGCACCCAGGATTGCGCAGGCTGTAAGCGTCAAGACAAGCCGACGCCATTGCCCCAGCATGGGACGCATGACGAGTGGGACAAGCACGATGGGCCAGACCTTCACCGCTGAGGCGACGATGAGCCACGCCGCCGCGATACCCCCCTTGGAACGCACCGCCGCGAGCAGCGACGCGACGATGAGCGGCAGCAGCAGAATGTCCATGTGCAGCGACGAGTAGACCTCGCGGAGCAGGAGCGGGTTCCAGGCAAACCAGATGACCTGGCTCGCCGGAAGCGAGAGTGCTTTCAGGAGTCTCGATAGCAGCATCAAGGTCGCGGCATCGGCGAGGCAGAAGACAATCCGCAGGCCGACGGGGCTGAACGGCGCGATGGCATACGCGGCCGCGAAGGCCCCTTGAGCCGCAGGTGGGTAGATGGTCGTGAGCGCGGGGTGGTTGATGCTGGAGAGCACGTCTCCGGAGCGGGCGGACAGCGCGGAAAGTTTGTCCCCATCCGAGCCTTGAACAGTTCCGGCGAGCATGTCGCTTGGGGCGTGACGGTATGGGTTGAGGCCGCTGGCCGTCACGGCCCCGTCCCACAGGTAGCGCTGGTAGTCAGACTCCAGCATCGGCGGAGCGAGGCACACGACAAGTCGGGCGAAGACGGCGACCGCAACGATCCAACGGGAACTCAAGTGGAGGTGCTGTCGATACCCTCGAAACAACGCAGTCAGATAAGCCGCCCCCGTGGCTACCCCAGCGGCGGCGAGCCACACGAGAGCGTGCTCCCGAGTAATGGTCCCGGCCTGCAGCACATAGGAGAGAACGCTCAGGAGGATCGCATACGACAGGAGTGACCCACCAGCGATGCAAAGGACAAGCCTGCCGTTGCCTGGTGGCCGAGAGTCGCTCGGGAGAGATGGTGGGGAATGGGCTTGTTGCTCGGTCATCGTCTCCACGCCAGAAGATGCTCGAACAGCTTCTTGACACCCGGTGTCAGCCGCGTCCGGTTGTAGGCATCCGCGGCTCGCTTGATGACCTCCGCCTGGGTCGGGTACGGATGGATGACACTCGCCAGCTTGCGGAGCCCCAGCCCGTGGGTCATTGCGGTGGTGATCTCGGAGATCGTCTCGCCCGCGTGCCGTGAGACCAGCGTCGCTCCAAGAATCTGGTCGGTACCCTTCTTCAGGAGGACCTTGAGCAACCCATCTTCGCCGTCCAGGATCGCGCGGTCGACCTTGCCGAGTTCGACCGCGATGGTGTGGGTGGCGATGCCTTGCTCCTGCGCATCCTTTTCGTACAGTCCGACGTGGGCGATCTCTGGGTCGGTGAACGTGCACCACGGCATGACCAGACGGCTGGCCTTGGCACGACCGAAGAACAGCGCGTTCTGGATCACGATTCGCGCCATCGCGTCGGCGGCGTGCGTGAACTTGTACTTGCTGCACACATCGCCCGCGGCGTAGATGCGAGAGTTGGTGGTCCGCAAGCCGTCGGTGACTTCCACGCCGCTACGAGCATCGAACTTCACACCCGCGGCTTCAAGACCCATGCCCTCAACGTTGGGTGCGCGGCCGATGCCGACGAGAATCTCGTCCACCTCCAGGCGTTCCTTGCCGCCGGCT
>JBBRUT010000104.1:0-13066 GCA_038247555.1 Phycisphaerales bacterium
AGTGCGTTCCCGGTATGAGTTCGTGGTGACGGTCTGGTGAATCATGGCTCATTCGCGCCGGCGGTGGGCCGGGAGAAGGCGAACAACTCTGCGTCAGGGTGTCGCCGGCCCAGGGCCGCGGCCGTGAGGACCTCCGCTGCGATCATGCTGAAGGTGATTCCATTGCCCCCGAATCCCAGCGCGAACTCATGCCCAGCTCCATCAGGCAGTTCGCCGATGTACCCGAGGCTGTCCCGCGTCGAGGCAAATGTGCCGGTCCACATGAACGCGGGCTCAATCTGCACCTCCGGCATCAAGGCGCGACACTTTTTCGCGATCGCCGCGGTCTTCTTCTCCATCAGGGCGTCCCGCGCCTGCTCATCCGCGAAGTCTTCATCCTCGCCTCCGACCAGCAGTCGATCACCCTCCCAGCGAACATACAGGTACGGGTCCGCGTGCTCCCATACCAGCGCGCGATCGACCCAGCACCCCGGCGCTGGCCGGGTGGGTTCTGAAGCGAACGCGTATGTCGAGTTCAGTTTCACGAGCCCGGCGGGAAGCCGGCTGGCCGATTCGTACCCGGTCGCGTGCACCACAAGCTTGGCCCGCACCTCCGGTCCGCGATCTGTCAGCAGTCGCCAACCGGTTCCATTCTTGTGAATCTCGGTGACCTTGGTTCGATCGTGCACCGCCGCCCCTCGCTGTGCGGCCCGCCGAAGGAGCGCGTGACACAAGCAGTACGGATTCACCTGGCCCGCCGCCGCGGACAGAATCGCCCCCTTGGCCACAATCCCCCACCCCGAACGCAGTTCCGTGGCGTCGAGCCAGCGGCACTCCAGCGAGCTCGCCACTCGGGCATCGAGCTCTCGCCGCATTGCGTCGATATCGCTGTCCGATGTGCAAAGGTACAGCGAGTGTTTCCGTGAGCTCGGACAATCCAGCTCTGCGGCAAGCTCAAGAACCCGATCAACCGCGTGCAAGCCGGCCTTGAAGACGCGCCTGGCGGAGTGTAAACCGATGAGTTCGGAAAGCTCGTGCAGCGGCATATCGGTGTCGTACTGCAGCAGCGCCGTACTGGCGACGGTGGAGCCAAACCCCAAGTCGCGGCGGTCCAGCACGACGGCCCGCAGGCCCGCCCGTGTCATGCCATCGCACACCAGTGCGCCGGTGATGCCGCCGCCGATGATCGCGACATCGCACTCGAGGTCACTGGAGATCGGAGGCACCACGAAGCCAAGCCCGTTGGCGAGAATCCAGTACGAAGTGCCAGAATGAAGGTCCATATGCGAGAAAGCCCCGCGAGCGCTTTCGCGCCCGCAGGGCAGGGAGGTCAATGTTGTTATCGCGAGGAGCCGGAGCCGCCGCGCGAGGATGTCGAGGAAGAGGAGCTGCTGCCGGTGCTGCCGCTGGCTGAAGTGCTCCCACCTGAGGACCCACTCGAACCGCCACGCTTGCTGTCAGAGCCCGGCGAGCTCTGCGAGCCCGAATCCGCGCGCTGCAGACGAAGCTGATTGGCGATGTCCTTCACACCCGAGACGCTCTCGGCGAGCTGCTCGGCAAGGAACTTCTCATGGCGGGATGACACGGTGCCAACGAGCGTGACTTCGCCGCCACTGACGTTCACTTCGATCTCGCTGGGATCCAGATCGCTCGACTGCATGAGTCGATCGTTCACATCCTCGCGGATGCGCTCATCAGAACGGGTGTAGCCCTTGGGTGTGCGGCCGGATCGGTTCCCCTGACTGCCGGAGGTGCCAAACTGACCGAACCCGGCGGACTGGCCGTGCTCGCGCTGACCGATCCCGCTTTGACCGTAACCTTGGCTCAGGCCACCAAGCGTACCGCGCTGAGAACTGCTCTGCTCGTAGCGGCCCTGAGGTTGGTCGTTGCGATCCTGATAGCCCTGGTTACCGTAGCCGTAGCGCGAACCCGCGCCGCTCAGGCCCATGTCGGAGCCGCCGCCGTACGAAGAGCCCTGGTTATAGTCTTCGGACCCGCCGTAGCCGCCCGAGCTCAGACGCTGATCACCAAGCGGGCGATAGGACTGCGGGGAGCCGCGAACGCCTTCAGAAGAGTCGCGGTACTGGCCGCACCCGCCGCGCTGGCCATAGCCCTGGGATTCCGGGTATGACTGGCGACCACCGAGGCCCGGCGAGCCATAGCCGCCGCCGGATCCATAGCCGCCCGCGGAGTATCCCTGGGACGGATTGCGGCCTGAGGGGTAGCCACCACCGTCCTGCTCGCCGTAGCCGCTTTCTTGACCCAACTGTCGAGAGCTTCGCTGCGCACCGCCGAGCGAACCGCCCGAGCGTTGTTCCTCGCCGAAGCCCCGGTGCTCGTCGCTGCGATACCCATCGCGACGATTGGCGTGATCGTCGTGCTGCGGCATCCCATCGGGGCGCCCATACCGACCGCCGCGATACTCGCCGCGGCGATGCTCATTGCCCGCGTTGCGGTCGCTCTCGCGACGGTGATCGTCGTAGGCGTGCTGCTCGGGGTATCCACTCTCGAGATTGTGACTGTTCATGGCACTGTCCTCCAGCGGTTAGCTTCCGGTGATGCTCGCAGAACCGTCCGCGGTTCCTGCTCACACCTTCGCTCACATTCGTCAGCAACCCATGAACGTCACATGAATCCGACTTTAGATCTAAAACGGCTCGTCCAAAAACAGTGCGACGGTGGAGTGGTCCGTGACACTCCACCGTCGCAACACACCTTGCGGTGCGGCTGACACACTCAGCATTTGCAGCGGTTGGAGAAGTCCTCAACCTCGCGGTTGACCTCCTCCTTCGTCTTGCCGTAGGCCTGCTGGATGCGGCCTTCGAGCTGATCGCGATTTCCGTTGATCACGTCCAGATCGTCATCGGTGAGCTTGCCCCACTTCTCCTTGACTTGGCCGCGGACCTGTACCCATTTACCTTCGATTTGATCCCAGTTCATATGCAACTCCTTAAAACTGAACACGTTGATACTCGGTGACGGTCACTTCCCGCCATGCTCCGGCCCCTGCCCTCCCCCGACGCGAAGCCCGCGTATGTCCCGGCCGCACCGATGCCAGTAGATCGATGCCGGCTTCGGCGAGGCGAGTCAAGCGGCGGTCCGCCTCCCATTCCTCCCCGAGGGTTCCTTCAAGCAGATCTACCAGGCCCGTCATGCCCAGCCTCTGCGCATCCATTCTCAAGCGGCTCTGCATACCGTCTGTATTCTGTCAGCGCTCGCATGCAGCGACCGCTCACTTCGTCACACCGTGGCATCATCGCCCGGGCGCGCCGGTGCCAGTTCCTCATCAAAGGTGTCGCGTCGCTCGCCCCGAAACAGAGTCCGCCATATGAGCGGGTGGGCAAGCATCACGATGCCCAACCCGGCAACCACACCAAGCATCGACACCCGAAAACCTCCCACCACTGCCATCGACGCAGCGGTCAGCGCCAGCAGACTGCCGAGCGCAACCATGATCAGGACCAGGTGGGCGGCGGGCGATCGCGTCGCGGCGACATCGCTGTTAAACAACACCCGCTCCGGATGCTCCTCCAGGTCTTCACGCGACCAGCTCACTCGGCGCCTGATGGGCTGACCTGTTGCGCTCGCGTTCCTGCGCTCACCTGGTTCGCGCTGCCATCGACTGGAGTATGCCGGAGAATGAGTTGACATAGCTGTTCCTTTGCTCTCGGGCCCACCCTCTACCGCAATCGCTCCGACGCGGCGGTGGCCGCGCCGGAACGCTCTTGTTCTGTTCTGCGAATCAGCGGCCATCCCACATCGGGTGGTCGCGCTCCCACAATGTGAGTGACCGACCATCTGCGCTTACCGAGTGAGCGCAGATGTACTCTTGGTCTCCCAACTTGGCGCGCTTGCCTTGGATCGTGACGGTCGTGCCGCTCTTGATATCCAACGTCTGCTGCTTGAGATACCACTCAGGCCCCAGGATGACTGACTGGTCGCCGCTTTCCGTCTCGACAACGACAACGCGGGCAGAGGGCATCCCTTCCTGCAGTGTTGTCGTCTTCACATCAGTCACCCGACCGGTGATTGTGGCCTCGGGGGCGTTCTGGAAGGCCTTGAAATAGAAGCCATCCTTGCCCCATCCCGCATCCTTGCCGCCGCGAGCCTCTTGCCGTTCGCGAGGTGCAAACTTGACCGGTTCCACTTCATAGATCCGGTACACCGGTTCCAGCCGCATGGAAGAGGCGTATACGCTCAGATCGTCAGGCATCTTCTCAGCAGCCTTCAGAATCGCGCTCCCGGCATCGATGCGGACCTTCTGGTCGGCGCCGATGCTAACGACCGGCCACGGCACGACCTTGATCTCATCTGCGATACCCAGCAGATTCTCGTTTGGGTCAAAGCCGATCATCGCGATCTGGCCGGAACTCCGTTCGATGATGACATCGTTCACTTCGCCGCCGGTTTTGTCGGTGGAGCTGGCCTCCGCCCCGATGAGTGCGCTCAGGCGCATAAGCCGCGCCGCGGACTGCCGCGCCTCGGGACGCGGGGCACTTTTCACAACATTCTCAGGATCGCCTTTCACCGCTCGCCACCGCGGCGTTCCGGCCGAATCCCGCAATACCAGCGTATCGCCGCCGATCTTGGCCGACACGACGATGCGTTCATCCGCCCCGGCATCTGCCACGCGGACAGCTTCCGCTTCGATCTCATCGCCACGCATCGGTGCGGCGTCGTGTCCCATCACGTACCACGAGGGGCCGAGCAGCAACACCTCGCGCTTGCCCTCCGTCGTACGAACATTCACAGCAACGTGCTCGCCCCGTCCCACCACGCGTGACCGGTCCACGGATTCGATCGTTCCCTTGATCGTCTCCGGTGTGCCGCTGGCCACTGACTTCGCCGCAGCGTCTTCGACCGTGGCTTCATCGTCTTCGCCATACCACCACTCGTCGAGCGTGTCCGCCCAGGTGGTATTCTGAAGTTCTGACCAGTTCTCGGGGACGAACGCCACCGCGCGATCGATCTGCTCCTTCGTCATTCCGAGCTCGAATCGCTCCTTGACCGGATCGAATCCGAGGCGGGAGTAGGGAACCGCGATGGTCTTGCCGCCGATCCCCATCACCGCGCCGCTCTTGAGCAGCACGTGTTCAATGCGGCCACTTCCGCGGTCAATGATGCAGTCGGATACCGAAGCGATGACCTCATCGTTCGGGTTTGCCACATCCATCCCGATGACGTCGCTGCTTTTTACAAAGACAAGCGTGCCAGCTGGCCGCTCTGCTCGGGCGCGTTCCGTAGTCGCCGCACGCCTGGTGCCACTAGGTTCAACAGCCGACTGACCGAATGTCGTGCCAGCGGACAGCGCAAGGGCCATCGTGATCGAGGTGATGCACGTTTTCGTCGACATGGTGAGCTCCTTCTCGAGCAAGCAAACGCTCTCGCATGCTCGTCTATGAGTGCTTGGTTGAATCCTGTAGATTCTGCGTTTCCGTGGTGAAGTGGCCGTGATCATCCTGTGAATCGCGCCTCATTCCAATTCGGGGGGGCAACGACCCAGAGCGCCAGAAGGAACAATCAAAACGTCGCTCCTCCAGACCGGCGGTAGCGGCCAGACCCTTAAGCAGCATGTGCAGTGTCACCACAAGCGCCATCGCCGTGGAAACCAGGAAGATCACTTCCAGCACGATCTCGTTCACAGTCAAGGGCAGCGCAAAGAGACCGATACCGCTCAACACCGCAGTACACACCGCTAACACAAGTGCGCCGACCGTATTCATGCCAGTCCCGATCTTTGGTTCCTGGTGCACCCGCTGATCACCGCCGCCGCGACGCCGATGCCGCGGGAGAGCCTCGTGAACCGTTCCTGGACTCCGCAGGCCCATGGTCCACACCCGCGGAGCGTCCACCGCCCACGGCCGACTTCACATCGCTAAACGACTTCCACGCCTTTGCCGCCGATGCGACAATCCCTGCGCCCGACGCAAGCGCCGAGATTACACGGATCGACCGCATCGGGCCCAGAATCGCCCCCACAGCGAACAGCCCACTTGCAAGCAGTTCGCCATCGTGTAGCAGCGACTCCACAAACCCGCTCGCGGCTGATTTTGAGGGCTCGCCCGCGGCCGGAGCCGGTCCCGGCTGAGGGTTGCCGGAAGACTTGAGCAGTTCGGTCGTCCGCTCGACCTCCCGCTCCGCAGCCGCACGCTTGGCTTCAAGCGACCGAGCGTTTGACTTGAACACCACCAGCACAACCACGCCAGCGATGACCAGAACGCCGCCAAGAATCGCCAGCGACGCCGCCCATCCCACTCGCTCGGCCAGAACAATCGCGGCGGCTGCTGTAAGCAGCATTGAGCCCACGACCGCCACGACGATGCCCACGGCCTTCGCCGCAGCGATGCGTCCCGCCTCCCGCAGATCGCAGATGATCAACGCCGCGCGGGCTTGTAACAGCGCCGACGCGGCGTCGATCATTCTTCCCAGGTACTCGAGCATGCGCGTATCCCCAGAGGGTTGTTCATCGACGCGGAATCAGAATGCGAGCCAGGATCGCACCCAGGCCGATTGCCAGAAGCACCGACGTGGTCGGGCGCTCACGCACGAAGTCGCACATCTGCTCATGGGCCTGCTTGCTGTAATCCGTCGCCTTCTTCGCTGCATCGGAGGCGTACCCGACGCCCTCGCGCGCCTTCTGCTTGGCCGCATCCGCCGCGCCCAGCGCTGCGCCGGTCGCGTAATCAACCGCGTCAGAGCCGAGCTTGCTCAGGTCGCTGCCAACGGCATGCACATCATCGCGTACTTCGGAGAACGAAGTGTGACGATCACTGCTGCCGGCCATCGCGCGGCTGACGCCCGCCTGCTTATTGACATTTGCTGAACTCATAATTCATACTCCCTGTGAAAGTAGTGGGGCCCCGCGCTGGCAACACTGCCGCCGGGCATACCTACATCTTCGAGTCGGGGGTGACACAGGGCTGAAGCAGGGATGAAACCCCGGTCATTTCTCCCTACGCAGGCAAGATTTCCGAGGCTGCGCGGCGGAGTCGCACAACAAACTCGCATCCCCCCTCCTGCCGGTTGGATGCCTCGATCGTCCCGCCGTGCAGTTCCGCGATGCCCTTGGCGATCGAAAGCCCCAGCCCGTGGCCCCTGCCCTGCCGCTCCGAGGTCCGCGACTGCGCAAACCGATCGAAGATGGTGTCCAGCCGATCAGGGGGAATGCCCGGCCCCTCATCCCGCAACCGGATCCAGGCATCGCCACCATCGAGCCCCGCTGCAATCTCGACCACTCCACCCACGGGACTGAAACGGATCGAGTTTCGCGCAAGGTTGTCGACCAGCGTCCGCAGAAGATCGGGGTCGCCAATCACAGCGGCATCCACCACATCATCTCGATCCAGTAGGTAGGCCTTCAACGACACCTGGTGCTGCGTCGCCATGAGCGAGCAGCTCTCGATGCTGTCGGAGACCATGTCGTTGAGGCAGTACCGCTTCAGGATCGCGGGGCCACGTCCCGATTGAATCCGCGTGAGCGTCAGAAAGCTCTCTACCAGCTTCCCCAGCCGCGCCGTCTCTTCCTCAACCGTCTTTACGAATCTCAGCATGCTCTGCGAGCATCCGCTCCGGTCCAGAGTCTGCGACTCCAGAAGCAGCACGGCGATGGGTGTCTTGATCTCGTGCGAGACGTTGGAAAGGAAACGCTCTTTCGCCAGCATGCTGTCCTGGATTCGGATCCGGGCCTTGTCAAGCTCCTCCGAAAGCCGCGCAACCTCGGTCACGTCCGACGCAAGTTGAACACGCTGCCCGATCGACTCGGGGCCCAGATGCTGCGCCACATCGCGCAGCCGCTCAAGTGGCGCAACCGCGATCCCCGCGATCAACCTTGCGCTCAGCACCGCCGCGAAGAGTCCGATCACCGAGCTCACCGCCGCGAGCTGGTTGATCAACGACAGTTGCCGCTGAACAAAGGTTTCACTCGACGCCAGCACCACCGCGTACCGAAGGCCATCCATCCCGGTCACGCCCGCAGTTGCGACCCGCGGCGTCGTGGCTGTCGCCTGTGAGGCATGTGTCCCGCCCGATTGCAGCCTCGTAATCTTCGCGAGGGTGCCGGCCGGTACTTCCGTCAATCCGACAGCCTGCCATGTCAATCCGTCCGCATCATCCTTGACGACATTGCGCCCAGTTTCGTCAAAGACACTCAGTGTGACCGTCTCGTATCGCGCAAATCGCAGCTCCTGGGTAATGATCTGTCCAATGTCGGCCCGGGTAAGCGAAGGAACACGCTTGCTGACCACATCCGCCACCGCACGGGCGCGATTGCCAAGCTCCCGATCAAACGAGTCGTTCACGGTGGAGCGCTGGTGCAGCACAAAGACTGCCTGCGTGGTCGTCTGGATAAGCGCAAAGATCAACACCACCCAGAAGGTAATCCGGTTCCTCAGCGAGACGCGAGGCCACCTCATCGACAGGCTGGGCTCGTGTTGCTGCCTCTTCATTCTGGATCAGTCAATTACGCCGAACCTGTAGCCCGCGCCCTTGACGGTGTGGAAGAGCTCGCGGGGGAAGCCGCGATCCAGCTTCTTGCGAAGCGCGGCGACGTACACATCGATCACGTTGCTCGACGGATCGAAGTTCATGTCCCACACCTTCTGCGCAATCTGCGTCCGCGAAAGAACGCGGTTGGGGTTGCGCATCAGGAACTCGAGAAGCGCGAACTCCTTGTTGGACAGTTCGACATTCAGCTCTCCGCGCGAAGCGCGTCGCGTGTAGACATCAAGCTCGAGGTCATCGCACCGCAGCATGCGCCCCTCGGTCGCCTCGCCGCGACGGAGCAGGGCCCGAAGCCGCGCGAGCAGCTCCTCGAACTCGAAGGGCTTTGTGAGATAGTCATCGGCGCCCGCGTCGAGCCCCGTCACCTTGTTCTCGGTTCCCGAGAGCGCGGTGAGCATCAGGATCGGTGTGGCGACTAATCGCCGGCGCAGATTCTTGCACACCTCCACGCCGTCGCGATCGGGCAGCATGAGGTCGAGCAGGATCGCGTCGTATTCTTCCGCCGCGCCCAGGTCCTCACCCTCAAAGCCCGAGTGGCACATGTCCGCTGCGTAGCCATTCTCCCGAAGTCCGCGCTGCAGCGCCTCGGCCATTTTCGGGTTGTCTTCGATAATCAGCACTCGCACGAGTCACCTCCATCAGATGCACACAGCGTAACCGAGATGTGCTGGAGATACCAGCTTCATCTCTACGCACGAGCCGTGGCAAGCATCACAAAGTCTACCCACTCACAATGAGCCACTTTTCATGCTGGATTCAGCGGTGCGGAGCATTCCCGGGAGAAGATGTACACAGATTCGCGTCTCCTTCAAGCAACCCAAACTCTACGAAAGGACTGGGCCATGACACGCAAAGCTTCTTCCGCCCTCGACCGCTACCTCCTCCCGCTCAGCATGGTTGTTGTGGCGCTCGCCATGTTCGCCTGCAACACCACCGAGGGTGTGGGCAAGGACATCGAGGCTACCGGCGACGCCATCAAGGACACTGCCCAAGACGCCAAGGACTGATCCACAGACCCTCAACGATGCGCGCCCGCAGTGGGCACGCGTCGCATTCTCTCCGAATTGTTCGCTCCTCGTTTCGTCCAAACTGAACTCGCATACAGGAGACTCGCCATGCTTAGCTGGGCACTCGGATTTTTCATCATCGCCATCATCGCGGCGGTCCTCGGCTTCGGCGGAATCGCCGGCGGCGCCGCGACCATCGCCAAGGTTCTCTTCTTTGTCTTTGTCGTCCTCTTCCTGCTCTCCCTGCTCGCGGGGCTGGTCCGGAGGGGCGATTCCTCCGTCAAACTCTGACTTGAATCAACCCGCGCCACGCCGCGGGAGTGAGAGCCGCTCGACGCAGGACGGAGCAGACATTTCATGTCTCTCAGCAATGCCTGGAGTAAATGGCTCCGCACTCCTCAATGTCTCCGGCTCTCTCTCCCGCGGCGAGCGCCTTTGGTTCAAGGCAGGCCAAGTTTGATCTCAATCGACAATCAGTGCCGACAGGGCCCGCGACCTCACCGGTCTCGGGCCTTGTCATTTGTGGACTGATCCACTTCTCACGCGTGCCCGTAAACCGCACGCACCTCGTCTGAAAGTACGAACGAACCCGCAGCCACGGCCTTGATCGCTGCGATCAGACTGTTCTCCCCGTCGCTCTTGGAGACATACCCCCACGACCCCGCCTCGATCGCCTTGT
The DNA here is from genome assembly GCA_038247555.1 of Phycisphaerales bacterium. Lineage (GTDB taxonomy): Bacteria > Planctomycetota > Phycisphaerae > Phycisphaerales > UBA1924 > JAHBXL01. Next base: position 10,165 of record JBBRUT010000104.1, read on the forward strand.
CGACAAGCTGCTTGGTCACGTGTCCGCTGAACACCAGTACACGCGAATCCGGCGATTGCTCCGAACTCGCCGCCAGAGCGTCAAACGGGTCCCGCCCAGGCATGTCGATATCCAGGAGAATGACATCGGGCCGAAGCTCTGCAACCTTCTCGGGAAGCGCATCGGCCGAGCTCAGGCTCCCACGCCACTCAAAGCCCCCCGCAAGTCCGAGCTTCAGCCGAACCGCCTGCAGCACCTGCTCGTTGTCGTCGACCGCCAGAACACTGATCTGCTCTTCAGTTGGCATCCGCGGAAACCCTCCCTGCCGTCCCCAGCGCTTCGCGAACCGACGCAATCCCCTGCTTCCTGCTCAGCACAACCTTGGTGCGCGCTCGCCGGAGATCCCCTCCTGACGTTGGGTCGTCAGCGTGCGCCTCGGCCGACTCCTCGTCGCACACCACCAGGTGCGCCCCATGCTCATCGCCACCAGCCACGACAGCCTCAAAGTCCATCGCCTTCAGCTCCGCACACACGAATGCCTTCATCCGCGGATCCTGAATCCTCACAACGGCTTTCTTCCCCTTACCCGGATTCGCCGTTCGCATCGCTTCGGATGCGGACGGCAACTGCAACTCGAAGGTCGTGCCCACACCTTCGGTGGAGTCGATGTAGATTGAACCGCCCACCTTCTCAACCAGGCTGTACACCAGCGACAAACCAAGTCCTGTCGAAAGACTCCGGGTTCTGGTGGTGAAGAACGGCTCCATGCACCGCGCCCGGATCTCCGGCGACATTCCCTGACCGTCGTCACGAATCCTGAGAGTCACCATCCCCGGTGCCGACTCAGTCGCCGCCACATGCACCTCGCCGGTTCCGCGCGCCTTCATTGCATCCCCGGCGTTCTGCACCATGTTGAACACCATCTGCGTCAGCGTCGCACGAGGCACCGCCAAGCGAATGCTGCTCGCGCCCAGGTTCGATTCAATCGTTACCCCCCGCGGCACCACGTTCCGCAGCAGCGGCGCGACTTCTTCCCACCACGGGGCAAGATCCGTCACCTCGCCAGGCGCCGCGGCAGCAGGGTCGACCGCCAGCATCCGTAGCCCGCTCGCCAACCGCTGCAGATACACCGCCGCCGATCGGATCGCTTCGACGTCTTCCTGCACCGCCGGCGGAAGATTCGCTTGTGAAAGCGATTCGAGCCTCACACGCACCGGAACCAGCAGGTTGCCCATGTCATGCCCCAGTCCGGCCGAAAGGGTCCCCAGCGAAGCCATGCGTTCGGCGATGCGGAGCCGTTCATTGGAGAGCTGAAGCTCGCGCGTGCGCGCGATCACCGCATCCTCCAGAAGCGACTGCTGTTTCTCCAGCGACTGCCTGGCGAGCACTTGGTCCGTCACATCAACACACGAGCCCACGTAACCGGTAAACGTCCCACCGGGCCCGTGCAGGGGACGGCCCGCATCCAGCACCCACCGGTACTGTCCGTCGGCGCGGCGCAGCCGATACTCCATCTGAAACTCTTGTCGCGCGTCAAACGCCTGCTCGAACCGCCCAACGACCTCCCCGACATCATCAGGGTGCACGCCGTCGCTCCACCGGTCGAGCGTTTCCTGCTCCATGCTCCGGCCGCGGAAATGCAGCCAGGGCTTGTTGAGCCAGTTGCACCGTTTATCAACGCCCGCGAGCCAGATGAGTGTCGGGCTCGCATCAGCAAGATGTCGGAAGCGTTCCTCGCTGTTCCGCACCGCCTCCGCCGCCTCGCGAACCGCCGTGATATCCACCAGCATGTTCACCACGCCCGACACACGGCCCGAAGCGTCAAACAGCGGTTCAGGATGCGGGAGCACGCTGCGCCGCGTTCCATCGGGTCGTTCGATGATCAGTTCCGCCCCGCGCACCGCCACCCCGTCCCGCATTGTCAGCGCGATCGGCGATTCCTCAACCGGGACTTCGCGGCCGTCAGGGGCAATCACCCGATGCGCGCCGCTCCACCGCTCGACGCCCAGTTCCGGCTTGCGCCCCCACAACTCCGCCGCGGCGTCGTTGTAAAGCGTGATACGCCCCTCGGTGTCACAGGTGTACAAGGCCGCTGGAAGCGTCTGCAGAAGCCGACGGTACCGCAGCTCACTCTGATACAACTGCTCTTCGGTCAGCTTGCGCCGCGTGATATCGCTGCAGACACCCGCCATCCGCTCGGGCATTCCATCCGCACCGCGAAGCACGGCTCCCCGAGTCTCAATCCATCGCTCCTCACCATCCGGCGTCAGGATCCGGTAGGTCGTGTGATACTCCGCGCCATCTTCAAGCGCCGACCGAAGTACCTCCCGCAGCGCGGGCTCATCGTCTGGATGCACATCGCACAAAGCGTCTTCGATCGTGCCCTTGAAGCTCCCCGGCTCCCGCCCGTGAATCGCTTCCAGCGCGGGCGACCACTCCACGCGGCCCGTCTTTACGGTCCAGTCCCACATGCCCAGCTTTCCCGCTTCCATTGTCGCATCAAACAGCTTCCGGGTTTGCTGCTCGCTGGATGCGAGGTCCGCGGCATCGACAACGGACTTCCCGCCACCGGCTTGTCCGCGAGCGCGAAGGTCACGCACGCTTGCGCGTTGATGTTCGCTTTCGTCGTGGATGTCGGCCGCTGTTGCCAAGGCGTGGCTCCTGGAACCACAATACTCAAGCCCCCCGTGGACGATGCGCAGACCGCCACCTCATCGGCATTGCACGCACATCATCGCACGCTGAAAGCACCGAAGCAAGAAGTTTATGACTACAGGCACAACGGAGCAACACGCCGGATGAATGCGGGTTCATCTCCGGCTCATGCCGCGCTTATCCACGCCAAGGCTCAAGTGCGACCGAAGGCTTGCCGAGGCTGGAACCCGATTGCTCCCTCCGCCACCATCCGCATGACGTCAAGTAT
>JBBRUT010000105.1:0-13063 GCA_038247555.1 Phycisphaerales bacterium
GGGCGCGACCTTGCGCGTCTGCTCGACGATGCGGGCGAGGTTGGTATCGGCGAGGACGAAGAGGTTGGGCGATGCGGCCGCGCCGAGGCGGGCAGCGCGCATGCGGACCTGCTCGGCGGATTCTTCGGATGAGACGTAGAGGATGCGAGAAGGAACAGAGGGATCGGGGGATCGGGGGATCGAGTCTTGATCCCTTGTTCCCTTGGTCCCTTGATCTCTCACTCCCCCGCCCATGATGCCCGCGGCCTGAAGCATGAGGGTGCTCTTGCCGATGCCGGGGTCGCCGCCGATGAGGACGACGCTGCCGGGGACGAGTCCGCCGCCCAGGACGCGGTCAAGCTCGCCGATGCCGGTGATGAGGCGGTGCGCCGGGGCATCGCCACCGGTGGCCTGCGCGATAGGGACGGCGTTGGGTGCACCGTGGGCTGCGTGGCCGGCGCCGCCTTTGGCTTCCATGAGAATAGTGGTGGCATCGCTGCCACCCGCCCCCGACGCGCGCCAGGTTTCAACGACGCCGCGTTGTGGGTCTTTGTTCGCACCCTTCTCGATGCGCTCGCTCTCGAGCGCATCCCACGCGCCGCAATCGGGGCACTTGCCCATCCAGCGGGATTGCACAGCGCCGCACGTCCGGCAGACAAACACTTCTCTGGTCTTGGCCACAGGGGCAGCATATCCGGCCGGGCCGAGAATCAGAATCAGAATCACCGGGCTGTTTCCGCCCACCGCGGCAATAGGCCCCTTGCCCGGTCGTTGAGCCCTCGTCGCCACACCCCTCCGCGCCGCGGCGGACCCGGCGAAGAGCACCATTGACAAGGAGTTTCCAATGATCATCTCCCAACGGACCAGCCTTCTCGCTTTCGTGACTGCACTGCTCATCACCGCCATTCCTGCGCTTGCTCAGCCCGCCCCCGAGGCGATGGCCCGGCGCTGCATCGCAGAGATTCGCGGGATTGCACGGGCCGCGGCGGGCGAAATCGACCAGAGCACTCAGCGAGGGATCGCGGGTATGGTTCGAGCGGATCGCAACGGCGCATCGGATGAGGATCTGACCGCCGCGGCGGACCGCACGAAGGGGCGGATCGGTAACCTCGCCGAGCGTGCCAGCAATCGCATCGAGACTCTTTCCGCGGCATGTGTTGCGCGGCTGACCGAAGTCGGCGCCGACCCGGAGCTGATCGACCAAGTCTCCGCCGCGGCCGCCGCGGCAGGCGAGAACCTGTCTGGTAAGGCCGAGCGAGCGCAGGGCCGCGTGGATGCGGCGCTGGCACGGCTGCTTGGCTGAGCGATGACCACCCGGAAGCGGGTACAAGCCTTTGGAATTTTCCACTGATGCGACCGCGTGACTCACTGGGTCACGCGGTCGCTTCTTTGGGGGTTGCCGCGTCGGTTGATCTAGGATCAATTGCCGCGATGAGTTCCAAACCAGATCCACCGCCGTCTACCCCTCCGTCTCCCGCAGAGCGAAGCGAGAGCCTCGCCGCGAAGAAACCCATCCAGGTCAAGGGGCGCAAGCGGCGGATGGCGCGGTGGTGTGTGCGGGTCGTTGTCGGGGTGCCGCTGATTCTGATCGCGGTGTCGCTGATCATCGCCAACTCGCCGATCGTGGGGTCGATGGTTCGCCGGGAGATCGAGGCGGCGACGGGGTGTGTGGTGGAGATGGATCGGGCGCGGATCGATCTGGATGGTCGGGTAGAGATCAAGAATCTGCGGCTGCTGATACCGGGATTGTCGGGGCCGGAGGCTGAGCTGCTGTCGGCACAGAAGGCGGAGATCGACCTGAGTTGGGCGGCGGGATTGTCATGGGCGGGGATGTCGGCGGTAAAGCCGACGAGCATCCGGCTGACGAATCCGGTGTTTCGGTTAAGCCAGTCGGTGGATGACGGGTCGTTGAACCTTGCGGGACTGGCTCGCGCCGGTGGCGGGGGCGCGCCATCGAGCATTCCGACGGTGAACGTGCAGGACGGGCGGGTTGAGTTTGCGGAACATTCGGCGAAACGGTCGTGGTTTGAGGTGCTGAACACGATCCACGTTGCGGGAGCATTTTCCAGCCGCGCGGATGGGTCTTACCGGATCCGGATGCAGGAGATCGGGCGGTTGCCGCCGCCGCGATTGGAGGGGGAGCCGCAGATTCCGCGTGGGATGATTCTGGATGGGCAGATTGATCTGCAGCAGGCGGAGGCGACGCTTCGGCTGCTGAATGTGCCGCTGGAGGCATGGCCACCCGAGTCGGTGCCCTTGGCATTTCGGGAGACGTGGCGTCGGCTGCGGATTCAGGGTCAGATCCGGGAGACGACGTTCACCTATGACCGGGAGGGCGGGGTTCGGCTGTCGGTGTGGCCGGAAGATGTGGCGATGGACATTCCTGTGCCGCGGGAGTCTGACTCGGCGGCAGATGACTTATCGCTGAGCGGGGTGAAGGGGAAGTTCACGTTCTCAAAGGATGGATTGTCGGCGGAGCTTGAGGGCGTTCTGGAGGAGCAGACCAAGCCGGTGCATGTGACGTTTCAGACTCAGGGGACGGAGCTGGATGCGCCGCTGGTGTGCGAGATCTGGGGGGATGGCCTGACGCTGGCCCGAAACCCGGGGTTTCTGCCGTACATCCCGCCGACTGCGAGAGAGTTCTTTGTGTTCTTCTCGGGGCCGACGGGGGAGGTAGATGCCCGCGTGACGATCGCGCGGGGTCCGCCGGTCAATGGGGTGGCGGCGCCGGTGGAAGTGACGGATGGACGGGTGAAGGTGCGCAACGGGACGGCGGAGTTTCACCGGTTCCGGTATCCGATTCACAACATGCAGGTGGACGCAACGTTTGATGAGCATCACCTGAACATCCTGGAGGCTCGCGGGGACGGCCCGACGGGTGCGAAGCTGCGCGCGACCGCGCAGGCATCGCCCATGACCGACGATGCGAAGGTGAACGTGGTGGTGCACGTGACGCAGGTGCCGATTGATTCGTATCTGCGGGCCGCGATGCCGGGGACGCGGAAGCAACTGCTGGAGGTGCTGTTCAACGAGGAGCGGTATGCGGAGCTGCTGGCGACGGGGCTGATCCGGCCGGGCGATGAGTTGCCCGAGGAAGATGCCGCGCCGCCATTCACGCTTGGAGGGATCTGCGAGATTGACGTGACGGTTGTGCGGCCGCTGGGAGAGAATATGGAGTGGCAGACGCTGGTGGTGGTGCGCATGCCGGAGGCGGGGGTGGTGCCCAAACCGTTTCCGTTCCCGATCGTTGCAAGGGATGTGGAGATTCGGATCAGTGATGATGAGGGAATGCTGACGCGCGGGACATTTACCGGTCTACGTGGCGGTCGGGCGGAGCTCGCGGCGCATGTGCAGTTGACCGAGGCGGGGCAGAACGTGCTCAAGCCGAAGCTGGATATCGCGGCGTTCGACATTCCGGTCGATGACCTGCTGATCAACGCTATTCCAGATGATGAGGGCGCGCACGAGCCGGGGGCGGTATCGGCGAAGGAGATTCTCCGGCGGCTGGATGTGCGTGGGGATGTCGACTGCACGGCGAACATCCGCGATTCGGGTGATGGGAGCGAGGATATAGATTACGACGTGATGGTGAATCTGAAGGAGATCGAGGCGCGGCCGCGAGATCAGGGGAGAGCATTGGCGGATGGCTCGCAGGTCGTGGTGGCCGGGGCGACGGGCAAGATTCGGGTGACGCAGGATGTGGTGCGAGTCGAAGATCTGGAGGGGCGGCTGGTCGTGGAGAATCCGCGCCGGCGGCTTGCGACCGCGGGCGCGGTGGTTGAATCGAGCGGCGCGTTTGTGGTGAACCTGGAGGCGGAGATTCTGGATTCGGGCCCGCAGCCGGAGACGGGGCCCCTCAAGCCCAGCCCGATCGGCGCAATCGGGGTGCGCGTCGCGGCCACGGATCTGGATCTTTCCGCGCCGCTGCCCAGCCTGCTGAGGGTGTTCAACGCGGAGATCGCGGACTCGCTGGAAGCGATGCGGGACAAGCGAACGCCGCAGGGGAAGATTGCTGCATCGGTCGTGCTCGATCGACCGGTGGGTGCGGAGCGGCCGACGGTGCGTGCATCGTTCTCGGAGTTTGAAGGGGTGAGCGTGGCTGCGATGGGTGGACGCGTGGGATTCAGGGATGCGATGGGCACGGTGACGTACACCGATCGCGATGACCAGGATCCGCGGCGGCGGTCCCGGATTGCGTTTGAGCGGTTTTCGGCGGGCCTTGAGTATGGGGGTGTGCCGTCGGGATCGGTTTCGCTCGATGGTGGATTCTCGATCGACCTTGAGGCGGGTGAGGAAGTCCCGGTTGAGCGGAGCATTGCCGATGCGCAGCTGGTGGCGCGGGTGCTGGATGCGAAGTTTGAATCACCGCTGGTGCTGGAGATGCTTGGGCGGAGCCTGAACGGTGCCACGATTGAGAAGTGGAAGGCCTTGGATGTCCGGGGCACGTTTGACGCGGAGCTTGAACTGGCGGGGGATCCGGTGGTGATCTCGGGGATGGTGGGGCCGCGGGCGGTGTCGTTCAATCGATCGTCCCGCCGGGCGGATTTCCCTCGGGTACTGGGTCATGTGACATTTGCGACATCGGCGGCGAAGGGCGAGGCGGGGGAGCGGCGCGTCGCGGGGAGAGTGGAAGAGCTTGAGTGCGAATCGGGAGACTGGCGAGCGGATGCGACGGGGGATTGGTCGTTCGCGACTGGCGAGGGCCTGGGGCTCGAGTTGCTGTTGGCGGTCGAGGGCCAGCGGCTGGGCGAGGATCTGCTGGCGTTGCTGCCTCGCGACGCGGCGGAGGCGATGAAGGAGATTGAGCTGAAGGTGGAGGAAGGCTTCTCGATGCCGGCGGGGACGCTGGTGGCGCTGATACCAGATGAGGAGGCGGAGGGGGAGAGCGCTTCGGGCGGCGCAAGTGTGCAGTTTGAGGGGCGTGCGCGGTTTGCGGGAATGAGCGCGGAGATCGGGCTGCCGCTGCGGGATTGCAGTGGAGAGGTGAAGGTGTCGGTGGCGACGTCCCCGGTTGAGCCAACGGCGATTGCGATTGAGGTTGAGTCGCCGTCGCTTTCGCTGGTGGGACTGGAGATGTCCGATGCGCGGGCTCTGCTGGTGAGCGACTCTTCCGGGGAAGCGGGGAACGGATTTGTGGTGCCGTACTTCACGGCGGATTGTCATGGGGGGCGGATCTGGGGGAACGTGAAAGTCGGGCGGGAGGAAGAAGGGCTGGGCCGGGAGTTTGGGGTGGATGTGCTGGCGTCGGGTGTGCTGTTTGCGCCCCTGCTCGATGAGTTGACGGGCACGAGTGAGGAAGCTGCTCTCAAGCAGGAGGCGGTGTCGATGCGGACGGAGCCGGAGACTCCGCACGAGCCAGAGCCGGTAGAGGCTGATCGCTCACGCGGGCAGGCGGACCTGTGGGTGGCGGTAAGCGGGAGGACGGGTGATCCGGCATCGCGGGTGGGGCGCGGGGCGATCCGTGTCGCCAACGGAGATGTGCTGCGGTTGCCGGTGGTGTTCTCGCTGGTGCAGATGAGCAACCTGATGCTGCCCAGCAGCGACACGTTCAGGTACATGCAGGCGGAGTTTCATCTGCGGGGCGCGACGGCGAAGTTTGAGAGCATTGCGATCCTTTCGAACTCGATCTCGCTGATGGGAGACGGGACGTTGACGCTGCCGGAGTTTGCACTCGACATGCGGTTCAACAGCCGCTCGAACCGGCGGGTACCGCTGCTGTCAGATATGTATGAGGCGGTGCGGGATGAAATCGTGACGACGCGTGTGCGGGGGACGGTGGGCGCGCCGGAGATCCGATCAGAAACATTGACGACGACGCGCGGCATCCTGGATTCGCTGTTTGATCCGGGTCGCGACCCGGCGGGGTCGATCGGCGGCGATGTGGCAGCGCGGCGTGAGCAGGGGCGCGTGGGCGGCGCACCCAGGGGCGCGGCACCGTTGCCACCGACGACGCTGCCGAGCAGACCGGCGGGCGTGGATGGGTGATCTTTACGGGGCGAAGTCACGGAGGGCTGAAAACGTCCCTATCCTTGGCTCCCATGCCAGAACACAACCGAGTCGAGCTTGATCCGCCGTCGGCGGCATCGCCGCCACCGCCTGATGGTCTTCCGCCGGAGCCGGCGAAGGCGCAGCGCGCCGATGATCCGCTGATTGGCGCGAAGCTGGATGAACTGATCGCGGCCGTGGGCGGGAAGCCGGGGACGTTCCACGCGAAGCTCGTGCGAGACCTTCTGACAACGGGGCTGAAGCTGATTCCCGATGGGCGGGATATCGGCGAGTTGAAGCTGATCACGACGACGATCAAGGAACTGCGGTACGCGTACCGCGTGTTCGGGCAGTATGCCGAGCCGCACAAGGTGTCGATCTTCGGGTCTGCGAGGACGCCGCCGGGACATCCGGATTATGTCGCGGCGCGCGAGTTCGGGAAGCTGATGGCCGAGCACGGGTGGATGGTCATCACCGGGGCGGGCGACGGGATCATGAAGGCCGGGCACGAGGGGCCGGGGCGCGCGGCGAGCTTTGGCGTGGCGATCCGTCTGCCGTTTGAGACGACGGCGAATGACGTTATCGCCGGGGATGAAAAGCTGATCCACTTCCGGTACTTCTTCACGCGGAAGCTGATGTTCCTGAGCCAGTCGGAGGCGGTGGCGCTGTTCCCGGGCGGCTTCGGAACAATGGATGAGGCGTTTGAAGCGCTGACGCTGATTCAGACGGGCAAGAGCTCGATGATCCCGATTGTGCTGTGTGAGGGCGAGGGGCAGACGTATTGGCAGGAGTGGAACCACTCGATGCGGACGCTGCTGCTAAACCGGGGATGGATCAGCCCCGAGGATGTTTCGCTGTACACATTGTGCAACACGCCGCAGGAGGCCGTGGATGTGATCCGGCAGTTCTACCGGATCTACCACTCATCGCGGTATGTGAAGGATGACTTTGTGATCCGGCTGAAGCGGCCGATCTCGCAGACGGAGGTGGAGCGGCTGACGGAGGAGTTCAAGGTTTTGATTCGTCCGATCCCCGCGCCGAACGGGGCGACGGGCGGAAAGCCGGTGATGGTGCTGCGGGATGCGCTGCCGGAAGAAGATGACCATCGCGATCTGCCGCGACTGGTGTTCCCGCACACGCGGTACAAGTTCGGCTTGATCCGCAAGCTGATCGACCGGGTGAACGAGTGTCAGCCCGAGTGAGGACCGGGGAAGTGAAGCGGGGGGTTACTTGCCGGAGAACCGGAGCTTGGCCTGATCGATGGCGACCGCGAGGATGATCGCGGTCCCCATGACGATCTGGTTGAAGCTCTGATCGATGCCGAGGATGATCATGCCGTTGTCGATGAGCTGGACCATGATCGCGCCAAGGACGGCGCCGATGGCCGAGCCGCGGCCGCCTGACAGGGATGCGCCGCCAATGACCGCCGCGGCGATGACTTTGAGCTCATAGCCCGCGCCCGCGTTGCTTTCCGCCGCGCCGAAGTAGCCGATGTACATCGCGGCCGAGAGGCCCGCAAGTGTGCCGGCGATAGTGAAGACGAGCACTTTCACGCGGTTAACGGGGATGCCCGCGTAGCGGGCGGCGGTTTCGTTGCCGCCGATGGCATAAACCCGCCGGCCGAAAACGGTGCGGGCGAGGATGAACATGCCTGCGCCGGCGACGAACAGCATGATCAGCGTGGGCATCGGGTAGACGCCCGCGTACTCGAGCTTAAAGAAGCCCTGCTGGATGGAGTCGGGCATCCCGCTGACAGTCTGGCCCTGGCTGAGGACAAAGACGATGCCCCGAAACACCGCCATGGTGCCAAGGGTGATGACGAAAGGGTGGACACGGAGGCCGACGCTGAGCGAGCCGTTGATGAAGCCGCAGGCGGCGCCGACGGAGCAGGCGATGAGGATGACCAGCGGGACGGCGAGTACGCCGGAGTGCCATGCGGAGCCAGGGTCCACGCAAAGCTTGGAGAGGGCCATCGCGGCGAGCATGGCGGCAAGCGCGTAGATGGAGCCGATGGAGATGTCGATGCCGGCGAGGATGATGATGCCGGTCATGCCGACAGCCATAACGGCGATGAAGCTGGCGGTGGTGGTCTGCTGGACGAGGTTGCCTGACTCGAAGAAGGCATTGACGGTTCGGCGGCCAAAGGCGAGGCGGGAGCCGTCGGCGTTCTCGCGGATCCGCCAGGGGGACTCGGAAGTGTGGACCACTTGGCGGCCGGCTTGGGTGATGACAAGCTCGGAGTCTGCGCGGACTTCGAAGGTGGCGGCGGCCGGGATGGCGATGCTGAGGTTGGCCTGTTTGGAGCCGCCGAAGTACGAAAGCGCGGCCATGATGATGAGGATGACGATGACGAGCCCGGACTCCTGGGCCGAGAGCAGTCGCTTCCAGAGGGGTGCTGGGCCGCGGAGGGCACGGTGGGGGGGTGCGGGATGGGAGGTCGGGTCGGGTGTCATGGAGAAGCGATGGGCTGCGATCGGGGCGGAGGCAGTGGTGGAGCGGGAGGGGGAGTGTACAGTGCGGCGGCGGGGGCCTCAATCGGCGAGGGGGAATGCGAGGTTGGGGTGGCGGCAGGAGGGATGAGGCATGAAGCTGAGTCGGTCACGGCGAAGGTTTTGTGGGTTGTGGAGCATGGCGGCGGCGCTGCTGGGGTGGGGTGTGGCCGGGGCGGGTACGGGTGCGGGGGAGCCACGGACGGAGGTGCCGCGGGGGTGGGAGCTGCGCGTGGTGCCGATCTCGGGCGGGCTGGGGCTGGCGGATGTGTCGGTGAGCGTCGGGGAGCAGGTTCCAGAAGCGGTGATGGTGACGCTTGGCAAGCAGGGCGCGGAGCGTGTGCCGTTGAGGCGAGCGCGGGGAGCGGATCGGGGAAAGTTTGATGGTCGGGTAAGGGTGAAGGATCGCGATGGCGAGGGGGAGCGATGGATCTGGATTGTCGTTCAGTCTGTAGCGGATGCAGAGATGGTTCGGTACGGGCCGTTTGAGTTTGCAGCGGAGCCGCCCGAGGGGCAGGCGACGCCTGATTGGGCGAAGGGGGCGGTGTGGTACCAGATCTTTCCGGAGCGGTATCGGAACGGGAACGAGCGGAACGACCCGCGCGGCGCGGCGTTTATGCTCAAGGAATGGACGAGCGACTGGTATGGGTTCGATGTTGAGGAGTTGGAGGCGGCGCGGGCGCGGGTGACAACGGAGCCGCCGCATGTGCTACGCGCAATCGCGGATCCGCGGGGCGCGGCGATGCAGGCGCGGCGGTATGGCGGGGACATTGAGGGGGTGGTCGAGAAGCTCGATGAGCTGCGCGACCTGGGGGTGACGGCGATCTATCTGAACCCGGTGTTCAAGGCGCACTCGCACCACAAGTATGATGCGAGCGACTTCCGACACATTGATCCGACATTTGCGGGAGATGGCGAAGGTAGCGAAAGCGAAGCCGCTGCGCTTCGCGGCGAAACGGAAGATCCGGCGACGTGGGTCTGGACGGAGGCGGACCGGTATGTACGCGACACGCTGCTGCCGGAGATTCACCGGCGGGGGATGCGCATCGTCTTTGACGGTGTGTGGAACCACGTGGGGACGCGCTTCTGGGCGTTTGAGGATGTGCGGATGCGCGGGCGGGAGTCGAAGTATGCGGGGTGGTTTCAGGCGGAGTTTGTGGATGAGCAGCGGATGGGCGATGAGCAGGTGCGGGCGATGGATGTGCGGGAGGGATCGCTGATTGCGTGGAAGTCGTGGAACAGTGTGAACGGGAGCCTGCCGGTGTTTGCGCGCGGGGCAAACGGGCGGCTGCATCCGGAGGTTGAGCGGCATGTATTCGAAGTGACGAGGCGATGGATGTCGCCGGGGGAAGGGAAGCGCGGGATAGATGGGTGGCGGCTGGATGTGGTGCCGGATGTGCCGCGGCCGTTCTGGGAGGCGTGGAGGGCGCACGCGAAGGAGATCAACCCCGATGGCGTATTGCTGGGGGAGATGTGGTTTGATGCGCGGGAGTACTTCAGCGGCGGAAGTAATGCCCAAGGGGAGGGCGCGGCGGCGGTGTTTGACGGGCAGATGAACTATCCGGTGGCGATTCCGCTGGTCCGGTGGCTGGCGGATGCGGGGTACTCGAGCGAGCAGCTTGGTGTGCAGCTCGCCCGGGTGGTGGAGCGCCCGGCGCAGCACGAACTGGTGCAGATGAACCTGCTGGGCTCGCACGATACAGCGCGGGTCGCGACCATGATCGAGGCGGGGTTGACGGAGTACGGCGGGCAGATCTCGCAGCGCGTGCAGCAAATACGGCCGCGGCCGGAAACGTACGAGAAGCTGGCGCTCGGGGTCGCGGTGCTCTCGTGCTGGCCGGGCTCGCCGATGTTGTACTACGGCGATGAGTACGGCATGCACGGCGGGAACGACCCGCACTGCCGCAAGCCGTTGCCGTGGGCGGATGCGGGTGGGGGGGCGGGAGCGGGGGGGAAGATGGAGTGGGAAGAGGACCGCGCGGAGGCGGGGCTGCGCGAGAAGTTCCGCACTTGGCTGCGGCTGCGGCAGGATGAGCAGATCGGCGAGGTGCTGCGCTACGGGGATGTGCGGATCATCGAGACCGGGAACAAGGATGTGTTTGTGTTCGAGCGTTCGCTGAATGGGAAGCGAGTGGTGTGCGTGGCGAACCGGGGCGGTGTGGAGTTTGATGCCGCGTCGCTGCTTGAGGATGTGAGGGATGGACAGAAGGGCAAGCCGCGGCGGATCGGCAGCGCGGAAGCGGGCGGGGAGCTACGGGTCCTGCCGCGGAGCGCGGGGGTGTTTGAGTTTCAGGAGGAATGAATGCCGAGGCCTCCAGCGCCGGCGCGGCTTGAGGGAAGTCAAAGCGTGGAGCGTGTCGGGTGAAGGTTGAGCCGAGCGAGCTACTTCCCCTTATCCGCCTCGCGGCTGGCCGCCGCGGCCGGGGCAGGCTCAACGGCCGGGTCGAACTCGGGCTTGACCTGGATGCGGACCTTGACGATGCGCGTGGGCGTTGCTTCCAGCACGGTGATGGCGGTGCGGCCCACCTGAATGCTCTCGTTGGTCTCGGGGATGCGGCCAAACGCGGCGAGCGCGTAGCCCGCGATGGTGTCGTAATCCTCGCCCTCGGGAATGCTGACACCAAACGGCTCGAGGGCATCATTGAGGTCGTGAATGGCGGTGCGGGCATCGCACTCGACGATGCTGTCATCCTCGCGGACCTCGATCTTCGGGGGGTCATCCTCCGCCTTCTCGTACTCGTCCTGGATCTCACCGAAGACTTCCTCGATGATGTCCTCCAGCGAGACGATGCCGGCGGTGCCGCCATACTCATCGGCGATGATGGCGACGTGCACGCGGCGGGCGACGAACTCATCAAGTAGTTCGCGCACGGTCTTGGATTCGGGGACGACCATCGCGGGCCGCAGAATCGCCCGGAGGTCAAAGCCCTTGCCGGAGTGCGCGCCCTCTCCGGCGAGCCAGCGGAGAAGGTCCTTAACGTAAAAAAGTCCGACTATCTCATCGAGGCCCGCGCCGGCGCGATAGACGGGGATGCGGGAGTGGCGAGCCTTGCGGACGAACGCGGCCACCTGGCCCAGGTTGCTGGTGAGCTCGAGGGCCTCGATCTCGTTACGAGGGGTCATGATCTGTTCGACCGTGAGGTCCTTGAACTCCATGACCGCTTCGATCATGCCGCGTTCGCGCTCATCGACCCCGCCTTCGCGTTCGGCTTCATCAAGGGCGGAAAGGACTTCCGCCTCGATCTGGTCGGCGGTGTCTTCGGGGCGGGTGCCGGCAAGCTTGCGAAGAAGGGCATCGAAAAAGGAGGCGAGCGGGCGGAGGGGCGCGGCGAGGGCGTGGATCGCGCGGACGATGCGGGAGAGAGCAAAGACGAAGCGTTCGCCGGCGTGACGGGAGACCGCTTCGGGGATGAGAACGCTAAGGACCCACAGGAGGCCGGCGGCGACAGCACCGCCCATGAGGCCGTCGAGCCAGTTTGGCGAAAGATCGCCGCGGATCGCGGCGCTCAGGAAGACGAGGGCGATCGCTCCGCCCAGGCTGCACGGGGTCCGAAGGAACGCGACGGCGCGGGCGTGGCCGGGGACATCCTCAAGGATGGCCTTGACGGCGAGCTTGCGTGAGCGGCTTGGAGAAGCCTCGGCCATCTCCTCGAGCGTGGTGCGCACGAGATCGGAGAGCGAAGCGTTGAGCGAACTGAGGAGCGCGCCGACGGTGAGCAGCAGAAAGGCGATCAGGCCTGCGATCATCCCGCCACCTCGGGAGCGATCCCTGAAGCATCCGTGCGAGGCGCGGAGAACGTTGCGCCGACACCGATCGCGGCGAGAACTCGGTCTTCCTCGGCGTGCATGAGTGCGTGCTCGGCTTCGGTGTGGTCATCGAAGCCGCGGCAGTGGAGGATGCCGTGGAGGATGTAGAGCAGGAGCTCGCGCTCGACGGTGTGCCCGTGGGCGGCGGCGTGGCGGCGTGCCTCATCGGCGCAGATCCACAGGTCGACATCGAGCGGTTGCGTCGTAGGGTGATCGCAAGGATCTCGAAGATCGAAGGTGAGCACGTCGGTCGTACCGGGGATGCCGGAGTACTTCAGGTGGGCCGCGGCCATTTCGGTGTCGTTCACGATTCGGGCGCGGACTTCGCCGGCGGCGTTGAGAAAGGCAAGTGCGGCTTGGGTGTGCGTGGAGAGCCACAGCAGCGCGGACGCGGAGAGAAGTCGTGAAGGATCAAGGACTTCGGCGCGACTGTCGGGCTCCGGATCGGGCTCGGCGGCGGATTCGAGGTTCAGCGATGAAGACTCGTGATCAGATTGCACGGTGATTGGGACTGAATCGTGCATGACATTGCCCTCCCCCATTCCCCAACCCTCACGGCGCCCCCATGTTCTTCCCTCTTTCACGCGGGCGAAGTGAATCATACCGGATACCGGCGTGCGAGCAAGAGGATTCGCCATCAATGTTCGGTATTTAATAGGATATCAGCCGAAAGGGGACACACGCTTTGGCGGCAAGATCGCCGACAAAGAGACCAAGTTTCGCGAAAGTTCGCGAATCTGTGGCGATATGCGGCGAAAAAGTAAGTACTCAGGCAGCACTGCTGTCGCCGAGAATTCGGGGCA
>JBBRUT010000106.1:0-12900 GCA_038247555.1 Phycisphaerales bacterium
GTTCAGAACACAATGCGTTGAGCATTTCACCCTGACGCATAGACTTCACAGGCGACGCCGGGCGCGACATCGCGTCCGGCGTTGTTCTGCGCCGGTCGTCGGCGGGCCGGGCGACGGGGCGTGGCGCATCCCAGGCGGGGGGCAGGGAAGCGGCGATGCGGAGCATGCCGCCGTCGATGATGGCACCCGCGGCGATGTGAATGCTGGGCGCGGCGAGATCGCCCTTGACACGCGCTCCGGGGCCGATGATCACCGGCCCGCCGGAGATGAGGTTTCCTTCAACGCTGCCCTGGATCTCGATCCCTTCCATGGCCTCGATGACCCGTGCGTTCACCAGGCCGTTTCGGTGGATCAGGATGCGGCCGCAGGTCTGGAGCCTGCTGGTCCAGCAGTGGTCGCGGACGACCAGATCGTCGAGCGTTACCCGGCGGGAGCACCAGGGGCAGGAGATGGACATCGCGCGGAGCGGGACATCAAACTGCCGCCGGCAGTGGTAGCAGGTGGCCGTGCGTGAAGAAGCGGAGGTGGCCATCGTGTGCGGGCGAGGCGCAGCGATGCCGCGCGGGTGTCGCCGCCGGGTCGCCGAGAACCTCCGTGGCAGGTGCGGACCTGAGGACTCAGTCCTCGTGGTGGTCGCGCCCGTTGGAATGCGCCGACTCCGCCGGGCGCGAACGTGTGAGGCCCGAGAGGCGGGCTTCGAGACCGGCGAGCGTCGCTTCAAGATCGGCCGGACGGCTCTGTATGCTGCCCGCGGCGTGCGCGCGCCGGGCGTCGGGGGACAAGGCGGTGTTGTCCGCGGCCTTGGGCTGAGGAGCGACCGCAGAGACCGCGTCGCCACCGACACGGCAGTGTCCGACAAACGAGGCGCCCTCGGCGACGACCAGCGTGGTCGCGGTGACATCGCCGATGACGCGTGCCCGGTTGTTGAGCTGGACCCGCTCGCGGGCGGTGATATCGCCTTCGACGACGCCGTCGACGATGACGTTGCTTCCTTCGACGCTGGCTTTGCAGGCCGCGCCCTCACCGATCTGCACCTCGCCCTTGGCGACGATTCGGCCTTCGAACGTGCCCAGGATCCGAGCGGTGGAATCGAAGACCATCTCGCCCTTGATGTGGGTGTCGGGGCCGATCACGGTGGTTGTCAGTTTGCCTTCAGGCATGGGGTCGATCCTTGGGAGAAAGTGAACCGCCGCGCGGTATGCGAACCCGGCGAGTGGGTCAGTATCGACCGGCGCGGCATTTCGCTTTGAGTTTCTCGGACTCGGGGGTTATCCGGACGTGCCACGCCCAGGAAGGCGGGCCGGACATCGCGGTCTCGTACTGTCGTCAACGGCCATAGAAACGGGCTCCACACCGCCGTCGCGCGGGGGGGAGGGGGCGTGTCCGCGTCAAGGTTCTCGGACCTGCCGGGCCCGCAGGATTCCCCCAGTTCCACAGGCTGCGGGGACGGCCTCAAGTGATTCGTTCAACGACCGATTACCTGAATAGTCAGGTTCTCGCACCGCGCACCGGGAGGTCCGCTTTGTCAGCTGTCACCAATGGCAACGCTGTGTCTCGCCAGCCTTTGGCGCGCAGGCTCTTCGGAAGCGGAGAGTCGATGGTTGCCTCGGCCGGGCTTGGCGCGGCCGCGATTCTGCTCGGAGCGGTCGCCGGGAGCGCGTGGTGGGCTCTGCACACCCACCAGCAGACCCTGCGTGAAGCGCGGGATGCGCAGGTGCGAACGGTGGGTGAGCTTCTGGCACGCACTGCGGAGACGATGCTGGCGGAAAAGGACGCAACACGCACGCGCCGGACACTGGAAGGTACGCTGCGGAACTACGGGTTGACGAACCTGACGGTGACGCTGCCCGGCGGGGAAGTGATCGCCGATGGCCAGCCGGGCGACACGGAGGCGGCATTGCCTGCCGAGCCGTGGCATACGCAGGTCGCGGCGGAGATTCTCCCCGGCGAGCTCAGCTCGACGATCGAAGCGGATGGCTCCAGGCTCCTGCGGATCGGGATGTCGGTGCCTCGGCTTGGCCCGGCGGTTCTGACGATCACCGACAACGCCGAGCCGCCGATGTGGGCGGCGTGGCGGCTGCAGGCGGGGATCGGCGGGTTTGGCGCGCTGGGGCTCATTGGGCTACTGCTCGCATACCGCCGGATGCGGTCGGGCCTTCGCGCGGTCGGCGCGATCCGCGATGCGCTGGCGGCGGTGGATGCGGGGCGAGAGGGAGGATCGGAGCTTGCAGTCAGCGCAGCGCTGGGCAAGGAGGCCGCGGCGTGGAATCGCCTGCTGGCCGAGCGCGACCGGCTTCGCGAGCGCGTGGCCACGGAGCGAGCGGCCGAGAGCCTGTCGAACCGGCGTGGGCGCGATGGCGATCTGGCCAGCGCGTGCGACGCGTTGTGGCAGGGCATGCTCATTGTCGATGAGCAGATGAAGGTCAAGTACATCAACGGCGCTGGCGCGGTCTTCCTGCGGCACAAGCGAGAGGAACTGATCGGGCAGGATGCCGCGGGATTGCTGGAGGATCCGAAGCTCGCCGCGGCGGTGCAGGGCGTGGCGATGGGGACGCTCCGGGCGCGCACGGTGATCGAGGTTGATCGCACGGCGGAGAAGAACGGCGGGGTGCTGCGGTTCTCGGTGCGACCGGTGCGTAAAGAAGACGCGGCAACGGCCCTGGTGCTGATCGAGGATATTACCCAGCAGCGCGTGGCGGATGCGTCGCGGAACTCGTTTGTCGCGCAGGCCACGCACGAGCTGCGCACGCCGCTGACGAACATCCGGCTGTATGTCGATGGGCTGCTGGAGGAGCCCGACCTTGAGCCGGCCAAGCGTGCCCAGAGCATCAACGTCATCAGCCAGGAGGCGCGTCGGCTGGAGCGGATCGTCGGCGACATGCTGAGCGTCGCGGAGATCGAGGCGGGCCAGCTCAAGCTGCGGCGCGGCGATGTCCGGCTCGATGCGATGTTCACCGAACTTCAGGGCGACTTCCGGGAGCAGGCCGAGCAGAAGGAGATCAAGCTGGTCTTCGATCTGCCACCGAAGCTGCCGGTCATCAGCGGTGACCGCGACAAGATCATGCTGACGCTGCACAACCTGGTGGGCAACGCCATCAAGTACACGCCGGCCGGCGGCGAGGTGACGGTGCGGGTGCATGAGGAAGGCTCGAGCCTGGTGGTTGATGTCGCTGATAACGGCATCGGGATCAAGGCGGAGGAGAGCGAGCTGATCTTCGACAAGTTCTATCGCGCCAAGGACAAGCGGATCGCCGGGATCACCGGCTCGGGGCTTGGGCTGGCGCTGGCAAGAGAGGTTGCGAGGCTGCACGGGGGCGAGATCACCGTGCGCTCGCAGATGGACAAGGGCAGCACGTTCACGCTTCAACTGCCGGCATCGCCACCGCCGCTGCGGGCAGCGGCATGAGGCGGGTCGAGGGTCGGGCATCGGCACGGATAGGCACCAGGCCTCGGTAGGCATGTGAAACGCGACGACCATGGAGATCCACGAGCAGAGACAGGGCGCCGTGACCGTGCTTCGGCCGGTAGGGCCGCTGTGCGCTCAGGATGCGGATCAGCTCCGGCAGCACATCACCGAGGTGATGGGGCGCAGCCTGGGCCGGTTTGTCGTGGATGCGACAGAGATTCCGTTCATCGATTCGCGCGGGCTTGAAGTGCTCAAGGAGACGACCGACGAGCTGTCGGAGAGCGGGCAGGCGCTACGGCTGTGCGGGGCCAACGAAACTGTGCGGGAAGTGCTGGAACTGACGAGCATCTCTGAGCTGTTCGAGCATTACAGTGATGTGACCTCCGCGATCCGGAGCTTCCTGTGAGTTCGCCGACTCCGCCACCGCCTCCGAACCCGCCCAACCCCGGCGCAGGGGCCGATGCGGCCCCGCGGCAGGGCGCGGCAAACGCCCGCAGCACCGGGCCCAAGCGGATGCGCGTGGGCGAGATCCTGGTGGAGCAGGGCGCACTGACCAAGGAGCAGCTCGACAAGGCGCTTGCGGATCAGCAGAGCT
Source organism: Phycisphaerales bacterium (assembly GCA_038247555.1). GTDB lineage: Bacteria > Planctomycetota > Phycisphaerae > Phycisphaerales > UBA1924 > JAHBXL01. Next base: position 4,002 of record JBBRUT010000106.1, read on the forward strand.
CAAGCCGGATGCTCGGGGAGATGCTGGTTGAGCAGAATGTGATCTCCACCGCCTCGCTGGTGCGTGCGCTGGCGGCGACGCTGGGGGTGAAGGGGTGCCAGCTGCGGCACGGGCTGATCGACCCTGCGCTGCTGAAGCTCATCGGCGAGGATGAGGCCGCGCGGCTGAAGGTCATCCCGATGTTCAAGGTGCACGACACCCTGACGGTGGCGATGGCCGAGCCCCAGAGCCTGCCGACGGTCGACCGGCTGCGGCAGCTTACGAACCTGAAGATTCAACCGGTGCTGGCGATCGAGGCGAACATTCTCGAGTACGTCAAGAGGTACTCGGGGGACGAGAGCGTCGACATCGACGCGTTCCTCACGAGCCTTGCCGAGAGCGAGGTCGAGGTCGTTGAGCGGGAGGAGGTCGATCAAGGTCCCGCTGCTGATCTTGACAGGATGATCGCGGGGAGCCCGATCGTCAACCTCGTGAACGTCGCGTTCCTGACGGCGGTGAAGGACCGCGCAAGCGACATCCACATCGAGCCTGACAAGCGGGGTACGCGCATCCGCTACCGCAAGGACGGGGTGCTGCGCGACCTGATGAAGCCGCCCCCGGGGATGCACGCGGCCATTGTGTCGCGCGTGAAGGTCATCGGGAAGATGGACATCGCCGAGAAGCGGCTGCCCCAGGAGGGGCGGGTGCGGATCGTCGCGGAGGGGCGGGAGATCGATCTCCGGGTGTCGAGCATGCCCACGCTGCTGGGCGAGAAGATCGTGGTGCGCGTTCTCGACAAGCGCAACCTGAAGGTGCGGATGGAGGACCTGGGCTTCCGCACCGAAGCGCTGGAAACGCTGAAGCAGATCCTGCATGCCCCGCATGGGCTGGTGCTGGTGACGGGGCCGACGGGCTCGGGCAAGACCACGACGCTGTACTCCGCGCTCGATCTGCTTCGCAGCCCGGAGGTCAACATCCTGACGGTCGAAGATCCCGTCGAGTATCAGCTCGACCTCATCAACCAGATTCAGGTTAACGAGCAGGTGGGGCTGAGCTTTGCGCGTGCGCTGCGGAGCATCCTGCGGCAGGACCCGGACATCATCATGGTGGGGGAGATTCGCGATGAACCCACCGCGCGCGTCGCCGTGCAGGCCGCGCTGACGGGCCACCTGGTGCTGGCAACACTGCACACCAACGATGCGCCGGGTTCAGTGGCGCGGCTGCTCGATATGGGGATCGAGGCTTACCTGCTGTCGAGCGCGCTCAACGGCGCGGTGGCGCAGCGCCTCGCCCGGACGATCTGCACATCGTGCGCAACCAAGTACTACCCGACCGAGCAGGTGCTGCACGACGCGGGCCTCGATGAACACTCCGGCCGGCCGTTTCGCAAGGGCGCGGGGTGCAGGCAGTGTCACGACAGCGGGTTTGCGGGTCGGGGAGGCATCTACGAGGTGATGGAGGTGACCCCCGAGCTGCGCCGCATGGTGCACCGGGGCGCCCCGACACACGAGATGCGCGCAAAGATCGCGGCGTGTGGCGGGCTCTCGCTCCGCCAGGAGGGCGTGCTGCTTGCCCTGGAGGGAAAGACGAGCCTCGAGGAGGTTTTGCGCGTCACGCACGATGAGGGTGAAGACCTGGACGCCGAGCCCGCCCAGAACGCGCCGGGGTCCGCGCCGATGAAGGAGGCCGCATGAAGCTCGCCTACAGCGCGTTTGACAAATCCGGCAAGAAGATCACCGACGCCATCGAGGCGGCAAGCCTGGCAGAGGGGGGCGAACTGCTGCGCCGCCAGGGGCTGTTTGTGACGGAGATCCGCGAGGCCGCGGCCTCCGGCAAGCGATCGTCGAAGGGCTCTGCTGGCGCGAAGAACTCGGCGCCGGGCGGTCGCAAGCTGCGGGAGATCTCCTCGTTCATGCGTCAGCTCTCGGTGCTCGTCGCCACGGGCACGCCGATGGTGGAGGCGATTACCTCGCTGGAGAGGCAGATCCCCGAGTCTCCGTTCCGCAACGTCATCGGGGACATCCGCTCGCGCATCGAGGAAGGCTCGAGCTTCTCCGAGGCGCTCGCATCCCACCCGCGGTGGTTTGATCCGGTATGCCGGTCGCTGATCGCGGCGGGAGAATCGGGCGGACAGCTCGACGCGATGCTCAAGCGGCTTGCGTCGCTGCTGCGGCAGCAGCTCAAGGTCCGTTCCACCGTGATTGGCGCGATGATCTATCCGTGCGTGCTCATCTTCGTGTCGATCATCGTGCTGGTGGCGATGGTCGGCTTTGTGATGCCGCGGTTTGAGGGCCTGTTCACCACGCTGGGCGCGGACCTGCCCTCGAGCACGCGCTTCCTGATGGATATTGGCGGCTTCGTTCGCGCGGACTGGTACTGGATCCTGGGCGCGCTCATCGCTGTCGGGGTCGGGTCGAAGCTGTGGCTCGGAAGCGCGGCAGGAAAGCTTTGGCGGGATGGGATGGTGCTTCAGCTTCCGCAGATCAGCAAGGTGGTGCGGTCGCTGGCGGCAGCGCGGATCACGCGCGTGCTGGGCGTGCTGATCGAGGGCAAGGTGCCGCTGCTGGAGGCTCTGCAACTGACCCGGGAATCCACCGGAAACAGCCGGTATGCGGCGCTCATCGACCACGCGACGGACGTAGTGACCCGGGGTGAATCGGTCTCGGCCGCGTTCCTCGAGTCGAAGCTCATCCCGCAATCGGTGGCGGAGGCGATCCGCTCCGGCGAGCGCACGGGGCAGCTGGGGCCGGTGCTGACGAACGTCGCGGACTTCCTCGATGAAGATAACGAGGTGCTTGTGAAGTCCATTGCTTCGATCATCGAGCCGGTGATCCTCATGGTGCTTGGCGTGCTGGTCGGCTTCGTCGCTCTGAGCATGTTCCTCCCGCTGTTTGACCTGACGGCGAGCGCCGGAGGTGGATCATGATCGGTCGCGCATCTGGATACTCGGCGATCGGCCTTGACGTAGGCTCGCGCTGCATCAAGGCGGTGCAGTTTGCCCGGTCCCGCAAGGGCCTGAATATCTCCGCCATCGCGTGCATCGAACGCAGCGGCAAGGGGGAGCGGGGCACGCTGCTCGCCGCCGAGGCCGGCTCACTCCGGGAAGTGTTTGCGAGGCAGGGCTTCCGTGGTCGCGCGGTCGTGCTTGCTGGTGCTCCTGGCCGCATGCTCTCGGGCGTGATGGAACTTCCGCCGCGGTCATCCGGGGCGCCGATCGACCAGATCGCGCGGATGGAGCTCGCCCGCGCAAATGGCTGCCCGCCGGATTCTCTTGAACTGTCGTGGTGGGAGCTGCCCGCGGGCAAGCGAGCCCAGGACGGAACGCATGTGTTTGCCGTGGGCCTGCGACATGCCGATGCGCACGAGGCGATTGATGGGCTGGAAGCGGCGGGGATGGAGGTTCGCGCGCTGGATTCTGGGACGCTTGGGATCTCGCGCCTTTGCGCACTGCTGAGCACATCGCCAGCAACGCCCGTGACGGGGCTGCTCGACATCGGATGGAGCGGCACGAGCGTGGCGGTGCTGCTGGGGACAACACTGGTGTATCAGCGGTTGCTGCCCGAGATGGGGATGTCGCACCTGCATTCGCGGCTGGTGAGCGAGCTTTTGATCGATGCGGAGGCGGCGGAGTTTGTGATCCGCCGGGTGGGCGTATCGAACGAGCTTTCGGAGGAGCAGCGAAACTGGGAGCTGCTTGAGGATGCACGGTCGGTCGTGGCCGACCATGCCGATTCCATCAGCGCGGAGCTGAAGGCATCGCTTTCCTATGCCACGCGGCGCCATGACGCTACCGGAGCCGCATCCGTGCTTGCCAGCGGCGGCGGGGCCAGCGTGCCCGGGCTGCTGGATCGGGTGCAGCGGGCGAGCGAGGAGCGGATTCGGGCGATCCGGCCTGCCGACATCGCAGCCTCACCGAAGGACCCGCTGGCGGCAACGCTCGCGATGGATCCGCGTCTGGCGTGTGCCGCGGGACTGGCCCTTGAGCCGACCGCCGCGCTCCAACTGGAGGCGGCCACAGCATGAATGGTGTGAATCTCATCCCAGCTTCGCGTCGCGAGCTTGCCGCGCGGAGGTCGCGCATCCGCGCGTGGGCGGTCATCCTGGCGGGTGTGGCGATTCTGAGCGCGCCCGCCGCGGCGGCTTTCCGTGCGATGTGGTATCTGGACTCCGGTCCCGCGCGGCTGGCGATCGCCGCGGCGCAAACCGAAACTCAGGACTCCGGCGCCAGGCTCCTGAAAGTGCGCGGCGAGACGGCGAAACTCAATCAAGCCGAGATGGCCTCCCGCATGGTGGGAGAGCATCCCGACTGGTCGCTTCTCCTGCAGGCGATCAACCTTGTTCGCGGCGACAGCGTCGCGCTCGAGTCGTTTGACCTGCGGTTCACTCCGCCTGTCGCGGCCGCGGCGGCTGCTCCTGCCACCTCCCCCACTGCCGGCACAGAGGCGAAGCCGACCGTTGCTGCGGTGTCGGAGCGGTACACCGTGAACATGCGGGGCATCGCCACGGATCTGTCGCGGGTGATGACCTTTGTGGGCCGGCTGGAGGGCCTTGGGGTGATGGAGCGGGTCGCGATGAAGCAGTCGCGCGCCGAGAACAACCGCGGCGTGGTGGTGACGGGATTTGATGTGGAGTGCACGCTGGCGGACCGGCTTGTGGCCCCCACCCCCAAAGACACGGCGACGGCCGAGGTGCCAGCACCAGGAGATCGGCCATGATGTCGCAGCTTGCCGCTCTTCCGCCGCGGATCATTGACTCAATCGGCATCGCGCTGGCGCTGACGATCGTCGGGGGAACGTACGTGCTGGGCGTTCACCCCACGCTGGATCGGCGTGCCGCGGCACAGCAGGATGCACAGACACTCGCCACGGAACTGACCACCGCGACGGCCGCGGCGGAGGAGCTTCGGGTCGCCGAAGCCAAACTGGATGCGGCGCGGATGCGTCAGAGCACCTCTCTGGTGCTGGAACGGGCCGAGCAGGTGAACTCTCGCATCGCGAGCCTGACATCACTGGCCGCGGCGGAGTCGATCGTGATTGAGCAGCTCTCGCCGGGCGCTGCGCAAACCGATCCGGGCCGACCCTTCAAGCGCGTCCCGCTTCGCGTGCAGGGCAGCGGGGCCTTTGCGGATTGCGTCGGATTCCTCGCGCGGCTGCGTGCGGAGCATCACGATATCGCGGTGCCCGCGGTGAATCTCTCGATCTCGCAGCCCGCGTCCGAGAATCAGCCCGCACGGCTGTCGATGACGCTCGACCTTGTGTGGTATGCCGCTCCTGACGATTCTGCGGCGCGGCGATGAGCCTGAAATGGGGTGCGGGGCTTGCCTTCGTGTCGCGCCAATTGTCTGTCAAGTGTGTGAACACTGCACAGCACAAAAAGCTCGTCGTTGCCGTTCTCGGCCTGGCCGTGACCGCCCTGGTTGTGGACAAGGTCTTCCTTGGGGGTGGCGCAACCGCTTCGCTCGCGGCGGATGCCGGCGTGCTGCCGACATCGGCGGGGACGGATGCCGCGCCCGCGGGGCTGGTCACCACGGGCGAGCCGACGCAGCTTCAGTCGGTGACTGCGCAGCTGGTGGAGATGGACCGCCAGATGAGGCTGGGGCAGGAGACCGGCCCGCAGCTTGTGGATGCCTTCTCGCCGCCGCGGGCAATGGCGGAAGTGCTGGAGGCCGAAGCGGCCCGCCAGGCACTCCAGGAGCGGCAGAGCAAGTCTCTCGAGCAGGCGGCCCTGCTGCGGGAGCAGCTTCGCCTGACCGCGACACGGACAACCGGCCAGAGCGCAGCGATGATCAACGGAACGCTGTACCCCTTGGGGAGCGACATACCCGGCACGGGCTTCCGCCTGACGGAGATCGATCGCAAGGGGATCGTTCTGGAAGACACCACGACCCGGGCAACGGTCCGGCTGGAAATGAAGACGGAGTGATCGGGCGGTTATCGGTCGGCAGAACGACACATTGTCCATTGTTCCCGGTCTTTTATCGCCGGTTACTGACGGCCGCACTCAACCCTCCTGCTCTGCCGGGCGATAGCAACCGCAACAAGACGCCCACGGTCGTCGTTCACGGCCGCTCAGAAGTCAGAGGAGTGCAAAGCATGTACAGCACAGCGATCCGCAAGTCCCGAGCATTCAGCTTGATTGAGCTGGTCATCGTCGTCGTGATCATCGGCATCATCGCCGCGATCGCGATTCCCCGCATGAGCCGCGGTGCTTCAGGCGCCAACGATGGCGCGCTGTCGAGCAACCTCGCCGCGCTCCGCAAGGCGATTGATCTTTACGCCGCCGAGCACAACAACACGTTCCCGACCGTGGCGGACTTTGCGCCGCTGCTCACCGGCTACAGCAACGAGGGCGGTACGAAGTCACCCGACGGCACGCAGGCCGGCGGCCACATCTTCGGGCCGTACATCCGCTCGATCCCCGTGCAGACTGTTGGTCCCAAGAAGGGCTCCAGCGGCGTTGCGGTGGCCGACGGCGCGAGTGTGGGTTGGCTCTACAACGCGACGACGGGTGTGATCACCGCCAACGTCACCGGCCAGACTGACGCCAACGGCAAGACCTACATCACCTACTGATCCGACGCCCCAGCTGCGGGTAGTCCTTCACTGATTGTCACCGTCCGCCCGGAGGCACCCACGCAACTCGCGGCGGGCACTCCGGGCGGTTTACGTTCCAAGGAGGATCGCGCATGAACAGCACGAACACTCGACGCCGCGGCTTCTCGTTGGTCGAACTGGTTGTGTGCGTGGCGATCATCGCGACGGTCGCGGGGGTCGGCGCAGCCCGATTCTCCAGGAGCGCGGAGCGGGCACGGGTCGAATCCGCGGCACGCCGGGTGGTGTCGGTGCTTGAGGATGCAAGGACCCGGGCCCGGACGCAGGGCATCCGCTGCAAGGTTGCCATCAATGTCGACACGGGCCTGCTGGAGTTCAAAGGCACGGCCGCGAGCAACGCGGAGCTGGATGTGGTCAACCTCGGTGCCGATCCGTACCGGGTGCAGGTGATCTCATCGAACTTTAACGGCGAGCCTGATGTTGAGTTCAACCCGTGGGGAAGGCCGGTCGCGGGCGGCACAATGCTGCTCAGATCCGGGGCGTTCCAGCGGGCGGTAGGGGTTGCAGCGGAGACAGGCCATGCGTCATTGCAGTAATCTTCGCAGAGGCTTCTCGCTGATCGAGCTGCTCACGGCGATGGCCGTGTCGGGCGTACTGGTGGGCTCGATGGGCGTTGTGCTCATCATGGCCTCTTCCGCGCTGGAGCGTGGGACCGGCCCGATCGATGATGAGCGAGTTGCCGCGGAGGCACTGGCGGATCTGCAATCCGACCTTGCAGAAGCGACACGGTTCTTCCGGAGGGACAGCCGGGGTGTGTGGTTCGAGGTCCCCGACCGGGACAAAGACGGCGTGCCCGAGCACATCCTGTATGAGTGGTCCGGGGTTGCGGGGGCCCCGCTGACACGCAGCACCAACGGCGCGGCGTCGGGCATCGTCGCGGCGGATGTCCGCTCGCTCGATTTCACGTACATCATTCGACCCGGCCTGAGCCAGGCGGTGAGCACGGAACGGCTGATTGCGGAGTTCACCAGTCATGTGGCCGGTGTATCCGGTTCGACAACCGTCACTCCGACGAACTGGGTCGCGCAGGTGCTTCGGCCAGCATTCACGGCCGATACGGTGTCGTGGAAGGCGACGAAGGTGCGGCTGCGGATGCGGGTGAACTCGCCCGCTGACGGCGTCTTCCTGGTTTCGCTTGTCGCTGTTGGCGCGGACAATCGGCCGGGGTCGACGGTGCATGCGAGCACCGAGCTGAAAGAGAGTACGCTCGGAGGCGTGATGCGAACCGACGACATTCTGTTTGCTTCCTGCGATCCCATCCCCGCGGGCCAGGCGGTGGCGATCGTGATCAAGGGGGTTTCCGGCGGCAATGCGTGCGATGTGGGGTTCCTGTCGTCGGCCACGCCCACCATGCCGTTCAACCTGTGGCGCGCGACCTCGACTACGAGCGGCGCGAGCTGGCAAGGGTTCGGGCAGTCGCAGAACAACATCTTCGAGGTGTATGGAACGGTAACGACGCAGTCGAGGTAACCCGATGACGCGAGCACGAAAGCACATTTGTGGCCGCCGCGGCTTCAGCCTGATCGAGGCTGCGATCTCGACGGTCATCGTGGGGGTGATGGCCGCGGCCGCGCTGTCGGTGGTGGGCGGTGCGGCACGCGGCGCAGCGCGGGAGCGGGAGTGGCGGCAGTCACAGGCTCTGGCTTCGGCCCTGCTGTCAGAGGTGATGGCATCGGCGTTCTCCGATCCTCAGGGGGGAGCAGCGTTTGGGATCGATACCGGCGAAACCGCCGGGGCCCGCGGAACCTTTGACGATGTTGACGACTTCAGCGGGTACACCGAGATCGGTCCGACCGATGCGCTCGGCAACAACATCGTCTGGGCTACAGGGTGGGAGCGGCGGGTGACGGTTGCGAACGTCCTCATCGACAATCCGAACAAGGAAGAAAGCAACGAGACCGACACCGGCCTGCGACGGGTCACTGTGTCCGTCACTTCGCCGCGGCAGCAGGTCCGCACGATCACCGCGCTCAAAGCTCGGGACACGATTCTCGATGCGTACCCGGCGGAACTGGGCGTCTCCCGGCTGAGCGGGGTCCGGATCAACCTGAGGGTGGGCCGCTCCGGCTTGATGCTGGTGGGCGGGGCCACGACATTCAACACACCAGTGACCACCATCGCCGTCGCGCCGACTCCGGATGCGGGCGGCGGCGGGGACAAGTGAGGCAGCCATGCGCAGAGCGTTGACCCCCCACTCTTTCCGAAATGCCCGCCGCGGCAGCGTCTACATGCTGGTTCTGGGCATGGGCGTTCTGCTCACGGTCATCGGGCTGGCGGTCTCGGTGACGGGGCGTGTGCATGTGCGGAAC
>JBBRUT010000107.1:0-12884 GCA_038247555.1 Phycisphaerales bacterium
GGGGGGGGGGGGGGGGGGGGGGCGGGGGCGGGGCGGGCGGGGCGCGGGGCCCGCGCCGCCGCCCCCCCGGCCCGGGGTGGTGATCATGGGTGATTGGGAGGCGGTAGGGAACCCGGGTCTCAAACGAGCCGGAGTGTATGAGCGGGAATGGCCCTCTGCGGGCTTGGCAAGGCACCTTTCGGACCTTCCTCGCCCTCTCCAGGCGGTGCCAATGACAGTCCCGCGGCCGCGAGCCGATACAGTTTCCATGATGCACGAAGGAAACGGCAATGTTGAGGGCGGCGTGAACAGCGGCGGGGCGTCCAAGGGCCCGCTTGTGGCTGTTGCCGCGCTGGTGCTGGCCGTGGGTGTGGTCGGCTGGTTTGTGTTCAACATGGCCACCAGCGCCCCGAGCACCGCCCGCGCCACGGGCAGCGGGGGGAGCGGTACGCTTCCACGCGACGCCGCGATGACCATCGAGGCGGGCATGGAGTCCGCCGCGACCTATTCCAACCAGGGCCGATATGGCGAAGCTTCGGCGATCCTCGCCAAGCTCACCGAGCAGAGCGCGGAGAACCGCTCGGTTCGCCTGATGTATGCACAGTCGCTGATGGGAGAGAGGAAGTTCAAGGACGCTTACGGGCAGTATCAGGCCGCGTTTGCCCTTGATGCGGCGGGCACCGCCGCGAAGGTCACCCCGGCGCAGGCCAAGCTGCACTTTGAAGCCGGCACGTGCGCCAACCAGGCCGGGCTGCCCGAACGCGCGGTCGAACATTACGAGATGGCGCAGATTGGTGAGCCCTCGGAGGCCCGCTACCCGCTTTACCTCGCGATGATGCAGATCAAGCTCGGGGCCGAGGACGCCGCGAACGCAAGCCTTGTGCGTGCGGCGAAGCTGAACCCGGATCTTGCCGAGGCCTGGGGGACGATGGCGGAACTGGCCCTGCGAAAGAACTCGCTGTCGCTTGCCTCCCAGCATCTCGAAGCCGCCGAGCGCTTGCAGCCCGAGGTCGCCCGCTGGCGCATTGTGCGGGCTCGCATCCTCAACCGCGAGGGTGACCCGGAGAAGGCCGCGACGCTCCTGCTCGCCCTTGATCCCGCCTCGCTCCGCGCCCACGACGCGATGACCGCCCTGGCGCAGAGCTACGGCCTGCTCAAGCGTCCTCTCGATGCGGCCAAGCTGTATGCCGATGCCGCGAAGGCGAAGCCGGATGATGCGGAGCTCTTTTTCGAGGCCGCTCAGTGGTTTGAACGTGGTGGAAACGAAACCGCCGCGGCCGAGCATGCCCGCATCGGCGCGATGCTGGGGCACGATGGCTGCAAGGACATGCTCACCCGCGCGGGCGAGTGAGCATTAGAGCATCGAGCGTCCACCATCGAGCCGAATGATCTGCCCGGTGACGTACTGCGCATCCAGCGCCAGCCATCGCACCGCATCCGCGGCGTCTTCGGGCGTGCCCGCACGTTCGAGCGGAATGTGCCGGACATATGCCGCCTGTGCGGCGGGGTCGGACTCCTGCCCCGATTCCGGCCATGCAACCACACCGGGGGCGATGGCGTTCACCCGTACCCGCGGGGCAAGCTCGCGCGCGAGTGTGCGCACCATCTCCACAAGCGCGGCTTTGGACATCGCATAGCTCGAGTACCCACGCCGCGGCAGCCCGTGCTCGCCCATCGCGTGGATGTCCGCCATCGCCACGATCGCCCCGCCGCCCGTGAGCGACGACTGCATGAGTGCGGGTGCAAATGCGCGCGACAGCAGCAGGGGTGCAAGTGCGTTCACCGTGTAGTCGCGGATCGCCCGCTCGGGGGTGACGTCCGCGAGCGCGGACGAGTCGTACACCGAAGCGTTGTGCACCAACACATCGCAGCGGGGGTGGGCCGCGGCGAGCGCGGTGGCCTGCGAAACCACGGTGGCGGGATCATCAAGCGCGAGTGCGTGCGCGGTCGCTTGCACACCGAGTTTGTGGATCTCTGCCGCGGTGGCCTCGGCTTCTTCTTGCGAGCGCTTGTAGGTCAATAGGACATCGCACCCTGCCCGCGCAAACGACAGACAGATCGCGCGGCCAACCCGCCTCGCCCCGCCCGTGACGATCACCACCGGTCGGTTGGTGTGCTCCCAGGGTGATCTCATCGCTTGCGTCCCTTCCCGCCGCGGCCGGAACTCGGGGCGTCATCGTCATCGTCGTCATCGGGACGCAGATCGACATCCCCCGGCGAAAGATCTGAAGGGTCGATGTCCCGGGTGTCATCATCATCGAGCTCATCGTCGGGCGGAAGCCGGAGCCGGCGGGCCGCCTCATCCCAAGCGCCGGGTGCACGCCCGCGCAGCCGCTTTTTGCGAACAACCTCCGCCCTCGTCCGGCGTCGCGCTGCCATCAGCCATAGCGTTGCAAACACGATGGTGAAGACCGCAACCCCCATGAGCAGGAACGCGCCCACCCGCACTTTGTCAAGCGGTACCCGCCCGGAGGTCTGGGCAAGTGTCAGCAGGGCATTGGCAAACGCCGGATTCATGAATGGAGGGTAACCGATCGCGTTTGACCACGGATGACGATGCCCGTCGGAAGGAGCGATCGCCCCGGCAACGGGGGCGGTTGGGCTGACCGGGTTCGCGGGTATGCGGGGAGAGGATCACGCCCGAACTGCAACCGCCAGCACCGAAGTTCCCCACGGAATGTGCAGCGGCCGAGTGAGCCGCTCCTCCACATCGCACCACGCCGCCGCCAGGGCGTTCACCGGCCGGGGTGGAACGCTGAACTGTTCGCTCTTGTTCGCCGCGCTCCGGTTCCGTCTGGCGACCAGCCATTTCGGCACATACAGGGAATGAAACAGGTACCGCACGCTGACCAACCGCGCCGGCGGCTGGATCAGCGACGCAAACCCGCTCGCCGTGTATCTGCGGTGGTGGTGGTTGATCTCATCGTGATGGTCCCACAGCGACATGAACGCGGGCACCGTCATCATCAATCGTCCCCCCGGACGCAGCATCCTGACCATCTCGCCCACCGCCCACGCGTCGCGCTCGATGTGCTCAACCACATCCAGCGACGTTATGAGGTCGAAGCGGCCCTCCCAACCCTTGTACTCGGCATCGCCGAGCGGCCGCGTATGGATCAGCGCGCGATCCGGGTTGCTCTCCGTCAGCAGCGAGGTATCGATCTCGATGCCCTGGACCGCGCCAAACTCGCGCAGCTTCGGAAAGAACAGCGCATCGCCGCAGCCGACGTCGAGGATCTGCGAGTTAAACGGGAGCGCGGGCGAGAGCCGCCGCAGCTCCCGCATCAGGATGCGTTCGCGCGAACGCCACCACCAGTGCCGGCGGTAGAGGTCCGCGTAAACGCGTCCGTAGTCGCCTTGCATACGACAATTTCCGTGCCGCGGCCGTCGGCGGCGCGGGGATGAACGAGGTGCTGACGGATGAGCGCGACGGGGCGGCGGCGGGTTTCATCAAACGTGCGGTGGACGTATTCGCCGACGATTCCCATGAACAGGAGTTGAACGCCGCCGAGAAACCAGATGGAGATGATGAGTGTCGGCCAGCCGCGCGGCCAAGTGGGGTTGTCGATCACGATCGCGAGCGTGAGGTAGACGATCGCGGTGAGGAAGGAGACGCCGGAGATTGCAAACCCCAGCACCTGCATGATCCGCACCGGCACACTCGAGAAGCTGAACAGCCCGTCGTACGCCAGCGAAAGAAGCTTCCTGAGTGTGTACTTGGGCGCCCCCGCGTGGCGTGCTGAGCGTTCATACTCGACGCCGACCTGCTTGTAGCCGACCCATGCGCGCAGGCCGCGGACAAAGCGATTGCGTTCCGGCAGACGCAGCATCGCCTCGACAACTGTCCGCCGCATGACGCAGAAGTCGCCGGTATCGAGGGGGATGTCGATCGAAGCCACACTCCGAAGCGTGCGATAGAACGCAAAGTATGCGGCGCGCTTGAGGATGTTCTCCTTGCGTGCGCGGCGGACGCCGTAGGCGACATCGGCACCTTTGCGGATGGCTTCGACAAGAAGGCCGATGGCTTCGGGCGGGTCCTGCAGGTCGCCGTCGATGATCGCGACCACATCGCCCCTGCAATGTGCAAGCCCCGTCGAGACCGCCGCCTGGTGGCCGAAGTTGCGGGTGAGAAAGATGCCAGTGAAGACCGCGTCTTCATCGACGATGCGGGCAATGAGGGCTTCGGTGCCATCGCGGCTGCCGTCAGAAATCAGGAGCACCTCCGCGCGATCAAACCCCGCGGCGGCCGGTGATGCCAGGAACGCCAACACCCTGCGCCGCAACTCCGGGAGGTTGTCCTCCTCGTTGAACACCGGGATAATGATGCTCAGGAATGAGCCAAGGTCCGACATATCGGACAGACTTTACCCGAACGGCCGCGGCCGGGCACGAAGATTCTCATCCGGTCACCAGTCCTTCAAACGGTCAGCGAAGCGGCTGAGAAGAGCCGATCGGGACGATGAATGCCTCCCCGCGGGTGCGGACGATGCCGGAGGGCTGGCCTGCTTCGGCGAGCGCGGCGAGAAGCTGATCGTCATTCAGGATGCAGACCGGTGCGGCCGCAGCGGTTTCGCAGGGGGTCGTGGGTATGGGCTCACTTCGGGCGATGCGGACGGTAACGCGCGAGGGTGCCGCGACCAGCGCGGTTGGGTCGTTCGTGACCAGTGCCACGGCCGGCGCGGTCTCCGGAATGATGGGCAAGGAATCGCGTTGCGTGATGGCGGTGCCGCCGGGAGAGGGCTGCACGGTTGGCGCCGAGGGGAGCGAGAAATAGACCGCCGCGGCGAGCGCGAGGACACCGGTGCCGGATGCCGCGGCGCGAACGGCACGCTTGCGGCGGGTGCGTGCGCGGAGATGAGCGTGGAGCGAATCGAGGATCTCGTGCTTGCGGTGGGTGTGTGTGTGTGTGTTACTCATGGTCCACCTCTTGGAGGCCCTTGCCGAGTTTCTGGAGGGAGCGGCGGATTCGGCCGTACGCAGCGCCGATGGTTGTGCCGACTGCGCGGGCCGCGCCATCGAGCGTTGTGCCGCGGCCGAAGCGCAGCATCAGGAGTTCCTGATCACCCGGGTGCAGGGATGCGATGAGCGACTGGAGTTCTGCACGCGATACGTGCGGGTCGTGATCGCCTGTGCCAGTCGCCTGGCGTGCGGAGGCAGCCTCGCGGGCCAAGCGAGTACGCCTCGCTCCGGACCGGCACCAAACTTGTCAGCGGTGATCCCGGGCCCTGCGGCGATGGGCGGTTGGGAAAATGCTGGATCGCGAAGGTCAAGCCCTCATCGCCTTGGTTGGTCATATTTCGGGCATGAAGCTGCTGCATGCCGAAGGCATACTGCAGTGTCGAGAGGGCGGTATCCGCGGAGACTCGCTTCAGGGAGATCGCCGGAATGGCGATGTTGGCCGCTTCGCTCGGGATCATCACGTTGACAGGCGTCTTCGCGGCAGACTCTAACGCCGCTTTCTGCACAGCTTTGACGAACTCCTGCAGTGTTCCACCCGCAAACTCCACATCGATGATGGGCATCGGGGGACGTGCGCCTTCCCGCGCCGCCGCGGAAGCGGAGGTTGGAGTGGTGGGTGTGGGCTCGGGCTGGGCGCGGGTTGGCACTCCCGGCTGCTGTGCGATGGCCGCGGATGAGAGGGCCAGTGCGGCGATGAGGGGAAGTGTCGTGAGCAAAGGGCGGCGGGTCATGGGGGTCTCCGGTTTGGTGTACCGGAGGAGAACGCCACCGGGTGGCGGCTTTGGCGCGGGAAGCGAGAGAATCGGCGAAGCTGGCGGAACCCGGACAGGGTCCTACACTCTGCCCCATGCATTACGACGCACACCAGCCCATCATCAACGATATCGAGGCGCGGATCTTGACCATCCGCGACTCTCTTTAACTACGAATCCAAGCTGAAAGAGCAGGGAGAGCTCGAGAGCCGGATGGAGGCAGCGGACTTCTGGGATCGCCCCGCCGAGGCCAAGCGCGTGGTCGATGAGGTCAAAGCTCTAAAGGCCAAGACCGAGCCCCTTCGCCGCGTGATCGCCGAGTTCGAGGACGCCCGGATCGCGTACGAAATGTACCGCGAAGGCGGTGACAAGGACCTGCTTGCCGAGGCCGATCAGAAGCTCTTTGAGATCTCCGGTAGCGATGACGAGCCCGGCCGCATGAATCAGGTCGAGCTGCAGTCGCTGCTTGCGGGCAAGTATGACCATCGCAACTGCTTCCTCACCCTTCAGGCAGGGGCCGGCGGCAAAGAGGCCAACGACTGGGTCGAGATGCTCTTCCGGATGTACATCTTCTACTGCGAGAAGATGGGCTTCTCCATGGAAGAAACCTCCAAAATCTTCGGCACCGAAGTCGGGATCGACTCTGTCACCCTGCACGTCAAGGGGGCGTTCGCCTACGGCTACCTGAACACGGAACGCGGCACGCATCGCCTCGCGCGCGTCAGCCCCTTCAACGCCGAAGGCAAGCGTCAGACCAGCTTCGCAACCGTCGATGTCGTCCCGGAGATCGAGGAGACCAAGGTCACCATTCCCGACAAGGACATGGACATCGTCGTGTTTGCCCGATCGAGCGGCCCCGGCGGACAGAACGTCAACAAGGTCGCCACCGCCGTCCGCCTCACCCACATCCCGACCGGTATCCAGATCACCACCAACACCTACAAAGAGCAGACGCAGAACCGTTCCGCGGCGATCGCTCTGCTGCAGGCCAAGCTCGAGATTATCGAGGAAGAGCGAAGACAGAGGGAACTCGCGGCCGCGACTGGCGGAGCAGTCGAGATGGGCTGGGGTACCCAGATTCGCTCGTACGTTTTCTACGACAACCGAGTGAAGGATCATCGCACCAACGTCGAGTCACGCGACTATGAAGCCGTCCTCCGCGGCGAGATTCAGGCATTCGTCGATGCCGAGCTCAAGCGCCGCATGAAGGCCAAGAGTCAGGCCGGGGCCTAGTTGAGTGATCAACCGATCGGACGGAGCGGCTCTGGTGCTTACAGCAGCGGACCGAGGAGCAGCGCGGCGTTGTCGCGATACATATGCCAGAACCGCCGGTGCCGCCACTCCTCGAGCGTGATCTCGTAGGAATCCGCCATGTAGCTTTTCTGCATGTAGCGCATCACGCTCGCGAAGTCATCGTCGTAGATGAACACGGTGATCTCGAAGTTCAGCCAGAACGACCTCGCATCAAAGTTCGTTGAGCCGATGAGCCCGAACTTCCGGTCAACCGTGATGGTCTTGCTGTGCAGCATCCCGCCGCGGCAGTGCACGATCTTCACGCCCGCCTCCAGCAGGTCCTGGTAATGCGCCCTGCTCGCCGCGGCCACCAGCCACGAATCCGCGTCGGCGGGCATCAGCAGCGTCACGCTCACGCCCCGCCGCGCCGCCGACTGCAGGGCTTTGCTCATCGCGTCATCTGGAACAAAGTACGGCGTCGACATCAGCAGCTCTTCACGCGCAAGATAAATCGTGGTGAGCAGCGCCTGGTGAATCGCATCGGGAGCGGGCCCGGGCCCCGACGGAATGATCTGCACCGCGGATGTGTGGCCCCGCTGCTTGCGGAAGTCGGGCACATACTTCGTCAGGTCGTCGAGCTCCTCATCTGCATCCAGCATCCAGTCGTGCAGGAACACCAGCGCAAGCGCGCCCGCCGCCGGCCCCACGATGCGAATCGTCGAGTCGATGAATGGACCCGCCTTCCAGATCCATCCCACCCGGAAGCTGGAATCGATCATGTTGTGGCTGCCGCAGTATGCGATCGAGCCATCGATGATCGCGATCTTGCGGTGGTTACGCAGGTCGATGCGGTCAAAGAACATTCGAATCAGGCCGACGGGCAGCGCGATGACGACATTCACTCCGCCCTCGCGGAGTCGGCGCACGTGGTAACCCCGTAGAAAGTGCTTCGCTCCCACCGCATCAACCAGCACACGACACTCGATTCCCCGCTTTGCCGCTCGCAGCAGCGCCTCGATCAGCGCCTCAACGGGCCCCGGGTTGTCTTTCTGCCAGATGTAGTACAGCAGATGGACATGCGACTTGGCCTCATCGATGTCCTTGACGATCGCCTCGATCACCTCGTGCGCATCGGTGATCAGCGTGAGCTTGTTGCCCTTGAGCGGCGGAAGGCCCGACACCGCCGTGCCGAAGCGGGCGATCGGCACCCACTGTGCAGGGCCTTCACCGTCTTCTTCGATCTCTGATTGCTGGTGACGCCAGAGTGTGCCGGCGCGCGCATCAAGGTCCTTGGTCAGTGCCATGTATCGCCGCAGCCGGCGCGAGCCCAGCCGGCTCTCCCCGATCATGAAGTACAAAATCGCCCCCACAAACGGCAGAAACGCCAGCACCGCCAGCCACATCAGCGAGACCGTCACCGGCCGACGCCGATAGATGATCTGTGCCGCCACCAGGAGACGGATGACCATCTCCACTATAAACAGCCACGACGGGATGGCAAAGAGTTCATACATGCGATGCAGCCGATCGCCCCAGGGCTTTCGGGCTGCGGCTAAAGGGTATCGGATCACGGCCGCGCAAGCCGGACGGATGCGGCACTTTCACGCCGCGGCAGAGAGATCTACGACCGAATCCCCTGAAACGCCCCGAGCACGCGGTCGCGCACCTGCGCGCGATCAACGATCGGCTCCGGGTATGAAACCTGGCCCCGCAACAGGCCCGGGAGATCCGAAGGATCGTGGACCTCCCCATCTTCGCCCCCCTCAAGCTCCGCAAGCTCCGGCACATAGCGGCGGATGTACTCGCCGGAAGGATCAAACTTGCGCGACTGGCTGACGGGGTTGAAGATGCGGAAGTAGGGGGCGGCATCGGTGCCGGTGGAGGCGGACCACTGCCAGCCACCGTTGTTCTGCGACAGGTCGGCATCGATCAGGTGCCGCATGAAGTGCTCTTCACCCCAGCGCCAGTTGATGAACAGGTCCTTGGTGAGGTACATCGCCGTGATCATCCGCACACGGTTGTGCATCCAGCCGGTGGTGGCGAGTTGGCGCATGCCGGCATCGACGATCGGTACCCCCGTGCGCCCCTCGCGCCACGCGTCGAAGTGCGACCGGTTGTCGGACCACTCGATGCGGTCGGTCGCGGGCTTGAAGGCGCGGCCCATGCACACACGCGGGAAGCCGACGAGGATGTGCTTGTAGAACTCGCGCCAAACCAGCTCGCTGATCCAGTGGGTCTGTCCGGCGCGGTTTGGTTGAGGGTTGTCGAGCTTGCCCTCGTTGGCCTGGAGCGCGGCGTGCAGGCAGGTTCGCGGGGAGATCGCGCCGATAGCGAGGTAGGGGGAGAGCTTGCTGGTGCCATCCTCGGCGGGGAGGTCGCGGTAGTGCTTGTACTGGATGAGCGGCTTGCCGGAGAAGAGTTGCAGCCGCGCGAGCGCGGCGTCTTCGCCCGCGGGCCAGAGGTCATCGGGCACGATGGTCTCGAAGCCGGGGAGAGAATCGGGGATCACGGAGGGCGCGATGTCGAGCTTGGGTTGCTTGGCCGGAGCGGGCAATGGGGGGACCATGCCGCGGTCCTCGACGACTTTGTACCAAGACTTCTTGAAGGGCGTGAAGACGGTGTAGACCTTGTCTTCACCGGTGCGGACCGCACCCGGCTCGATGATGCACTGGTCGTCAACGGCGTGGACGGCGATATCGTCCTTCGCGAATCGCGCGGCGACGGCGGCATCGCGCTGCTGCTCGTTGATCTCGTACTCGCGGGAGTAGTACAGCGCAGTGCACCGGTGCTTCGCGGCCAGCTTTGCAAGGGCTTCGGGCGCCTCGGCAAAGGTGCAAGCGCGTTCGACGATCAGCGGGATGTTGAGCTTCGCGAGCGCGGCGGAGAGCTCACGCAGCGTGCGGAGGATGAAGCGGACCTTTGCGCCGCCCCAGTGGTGCTGCTTCCACTGCGCGGGCGCGAGCAGAAAGACGCCGATGACGCCGGTGTTTCCCTCGCGAGAACACGCCGCGATGAGCGAGCGGTGGTCGTGCGTGCGGAGATCGGAACGAAACCAGACGAGGGAGGTCATAACGGAAGCTCCAGCCGTCTGGGTTCGGGGCGCGACTGAACTCGGATGCGACCTCTACGCCCTCGCCGGCCCCAGCAGTTGGTCCGGCTCCTGTAGCAGGCGGATGATCTCCGCGAGCGCGAGTGCCGCGGTTGCGCCGTCGACCACGCGGTGGTCGCAGGCGAGGCTGAGCGGGAGCAGGTTGCCGACGAAGATGCCGCCGTTGCGGACGACCGGTGCGGGGCGTGCGCGGCCGACGCCGAGGATGCCGACCTCGGGGTAGTTGATGATCGGCGTGGCGAAGCGGCCCGCGTGCGAGCCGACGTTGCTGATGGTGAACGTCGAGCCCATGAGCTGCTCGCGCGAGGCGGTGCGGCTGCGGGCGGCCTCGGCGACGTGCGCGATGTGGCGGCCGATCTCCAGCACGCCGAACGCGTCGCAGTCGCGGATCACGGGGACCATCAGGCCGTTCTCGGTATCCGCGGCGATCCCCAGGTGCACCGCGCGGTGCTGCACGATCGCGGCCTCGTAGTTGGCATCACTCGGCTTCTCATCGACGGTTGCGTTCATCGTGCGGAAGCGCGGGTCGGTGAGCACGCGGCAGACTGCCGCGGCGACAAACGGCAGGAACGAGAGCTTCTCGCCGCTGGCCGCGCCGAGCTTCTTGCGGAGGCCGTCGAGCGTCGAGACATCCGCCTCATCCATGACGTTGAAGTGGACGGCCTGGTTGACACTCTCGCGCAGACGGTTGGCGATGGTGCGGCGCACGCCGCGGAATGGCACGCGGATGGAGGCTTCGCCGGCGGGGAAGCTGGCGACTTCGCGATTGGCGGGGCGGGGCGATGTCTGCTGGCCCGATGATCCGTGCCGCGGGGCGACGGCCGGACCACCTTCCACGAGACGGGAGTGTGGCTCGCTGCGGTCCATCGGTGCGACATCGGGATAGCCGGACTTGGCTGACGTACCCGGCACGGAGTGCCGGGCGCCGGAGCCCGAAGAGGCCGCGCGGACATCCTTCTCCGTCACGCGGCCGGCGATTCCGGTACCTGCGCACGCGCTGATATCGACACCCAGATCGCGGGCGATGCGCCGGACGGCGGGAGTGGCGAGGACCTTCCCGGCCTCGGCGGTGACGCCGCCGATGTTGCCCGACATCTTGCCGACGACTGTGCCATCATCTTCGCGCGGAGCTGGCGCTTCATCATCCTCGGCCTTGGCGTGGTGGGAGCCATTCTGCGCGCCCCCCCCGGCAGACACCCCTGTCTTGGCGGGCTTCGGCTCGGGCGTGGGAGCCGCGGCGGAGCCTGCTGCGCCTTCATAGGTAACCAGCGCGTTGCCGACGTGCTGGATCTCGCCCTCGGTGCCGTGGAGCTGCTTGATCGTTCCGGCCCGCGGGCTGGGCACTTCGACCAGGGCCTTGTCGGTTTCCATTTCGGCCAGAATGTCATGCTCGGCGACGGTGTCGCCCACCTTGACCCGCCACTTGATCAGTTCGGCCTCGTGAACACCCTCACCAAGGTCGGGGAGAATGAACACATTGGGGTCGGTGGACTTTGCGTGCGCCATGGTCATCTCGCTGCAACTGGAAACGGCGGGGGAGGGGAGAGGGATGGGGGCTGAGGGGGGAGCGGCCGAGGAGAGGCGGAGGGGGAGGGGGGGGTCGGGAGGGGCGGGGCGGGCCCGAAGAGACGGTCCGAGCCCCTAGTCTATCCGCAAACCATCGATTCCTCATCTGGGGTGCCGCGACATGGACATGCTGGAAATCGCCAAGCTGGAAGAGGGCCGTCAGGCCGAAGCGCTGGCCGAACTGGCCGATGAGGTTCTGCACATCGGCGGGGGCGTGGCCGGCCGCGGGGCGAAGGGATCGTGGCTGAACAACGCGAACGGGATGGGGCTCGCCGGGCCGGTCTCGGAGGATGAGGTTGTCGAGCTTGCGCGATGGTATGAGGAAGCGGGGATTGAGCCGCGGATCGAGCTGTGCCCGATGGCGGATGAGACGTTGATCCGGGCGATCGAGAGCCAGAAGTTTCTGGTGCGGATGTTTGAGAGCGTGCTGTATCGGGAGATTCAACCGGGCGAGTCGGTGCGGCCGGTGTCGGAGCCGCTCGACGGAAAGAAGCTGGTCATCCGGCAGGTCGATCCGGCGAGCGATGCGGATGTGCGGGAGTATGCGATCGTGTGCAGCTCGGGGTTTCTGCCGCCGGGGGTGACGGAGCTGCCGCCGGAGCACCTGGAGATCTCGATGCGGGTTGCGCGGCACCCGCGCACGGTGGGAATGCTGGCGATGCTCGATGGCCGGTGCGTCGGCGCGGGCGGAATGGGGATGCACGACAAGGTGTGCGCGCTGTTCGGGCTGAGCGTGCTGCCGGAGTTTCGGCGGCGGGGAATTCAGCAGGCGCTGATCGCGGCGAGGCTGAACTCTGCTTCGGTGCGGGGCGCGAGGCTGGCGACGATCGGCTCAAAGCCCGGCGCGGGGACGGAGCGGAACGTGCGTCGGATGGGGTTTGCTACGGCGTACACCAAACCGGTGATGGTGCGGCCGGGTCCGGGCTTGGCAGGGCATGTGAGTTGAGCGATGGCATGGGCATCGTGCCCATGCGGCCCGATCAGGAAGGGGCCGCAGATGAACGCGGATGAACGCAGATCAGAGTGGGGAGAGCGTTTCATGAAGCGACGGTCGTGCGTGTATCATGCTTTGGAGTCTTCATGGCAGGTGTGCTTGGACCATTTTCACTCGATCGGGTGGTGAACGCTGTGGAGAAGGTGCGTCAGCGAATTCTCAATGCCGCAGCCAGTTCCGCCGCGGCCTTTAGCAAACGCAGACGCACCATCTACACAGCGTTCACCACCCCATCGAGTGAAAAAGGTACAAGCACACCAGCCAAGAAGACTCCAAATCAAGAAACACCCAA
>JBBRUT010000108.1:0-12811 GCA_038247555.1 Phycisphaerales bacterium
GTTGGCGCGGTCGCCCCACGCTCGGCATCGACCGCAAAGGGAGTGATCCGCAACGCCGCGGCGGGGGGAACGGGGGGGGCGGGGGGGGCGGGGGGGAGCATCGTCGGGCCATTTGCCGATAAGGACGCCGCGGGCCGCTTCACCGAGCGCATGACCGATGCCTTCGATCTCTGCCGCGAGCACAGGCTGTTGGTGCTTGCGCCCGCCGCGCAGGCCTGCGCGTACAAGGAAATGGGTCGCTGCGCTGCGCCCTGCGACGGCAGCGAGGCGATGGAGTCTTACCGCGCGCGCGTGCGATCAGCGGTTGAAGCTGCAAGCACCCAGGGCATCGAAGCGTGCATGCACCGCGAGGAAGCCGCAATGCACGCCGCCGCCGCGGTACAGGACTTTGAATCCGCCGCCCGGCACCGTGCCCAGGCCGAGCGCTTCGCAAAGCTCGCCGGTCCTGCCGCTTCCCGCATCGGCAGACTCGAAGACTTCCGCTTCATGCTGGTCTGGCGGAGTGTGAAGGACGGCTGGGTCCGCCTTGCGTGTTGCGAGCGGGGTTTCGTGCGATGGCTCGCCGATGCCGAAGTTCAGCGCGTCTCAACCAGGCCGAGCGCGGATGTGCTCGACCTCTGCATCGCCGCCGCGGCATGGGCCGACGGCTCGGCGTGCAGGCCAGCCGGGAGCGAGCAGATCGATGTACTCGGGCTGCTGGCGCGAGAGCGTGTGCTGCCCGATGCCAAACGCACGGCGTGGTTCATCCCCATATGCACAGGCGAATCACCGGACGTCATGGCCCGTGCGCTCGCCCGCGCCGCCGCGGCCGCGCAGAAGCCCCGTCGGGCACAGCCCGGCGACAACGGCGGAGGCAGGCTCCGTCTGGGGGCCGCGAGCGATGGTTCAGCAGATGGACCGGTGCATGAACTCGAAGCGATGCCCGAGTAGGCCGTTGGATGAAGCTTTCAGGCCTCCGCGATTCGGTCAGCCTCCCCCTCACCCCCACCGCACATCGCCCTTGCCCTTCACGATCTCGCCGATCACGTGCACGGATTCACCCAGCTTTTCCAGCCGTTCCTTCACGCTTTCGGCAAAGCTCGGCCGCACGATGATGCAGTAGCCGATCCCCATGTTGAAGACGCGGTACATCTCCTCGATGTCCACATCCCCGTGCTTCTGCAGGAAGTCGAACACCGGCGGCACCGGCCACGAGCCGCGATGCACCACCGCATCCACCTTCTTGTGCAATGCGCGGCACAGGTTCCCCTCCATCCCCGAGCCCGTGATGTGCGCCATCCCCGTGATGACCTTCTTCACGCGGTACGCACGCAGCAGCTTCACGATCGGATCAACATAGATCCGCGTCGGCGTCAGCAGCACCTCGCCCAGCGGCAGCGCCCGCACCCCGGGCATCGCCTTCTTGCCTTGTCTTCCATTTGCTGCTTTGCTGCTCTGTTGCTTCGTTGGTTTCTGCTTCGGCGCCAGCTCGTCGTACACCTTGAACAGGTCGAGCTTCGCGCTCTCCACGACCTTCCGCACCAGTGAGTATCCATTGGAGTGGATGCCGCTCGATGACAGCCCCAGCACCACATCGCCCTTCTCGGCGCGCTCCGCGCCGATCGCGCGAGCAAGCTCAACCACGCCGACCGCAAAGCCTGCGAGATCGAACTCGGCGGGGGGGCCTGGGGCATACACATCCGGCATCTCCGCCGTCTCTCCGCCCAGCAATGCGCAGCCCGACTGCTTGCACCCCTCGGCAATCCCCTTCACGATGTCCGTCAGCATCGCCGCATCGACCTTCGGCACCGCGATGTAATCCAGAAAAAACAGCGGCTCCGCGCCCTGAACGATCATGTCGTTCACGTTCATCGCGACAAGGTCAATACCCAGCGTGTCGAACTTGTTGATCGCCGCGGCCAGTTTCAGCTTCGTTCCCACCCCATCGGCACACGCCACCAGCACCGGGTCCTTGTAGTTCTTGGCAAACAGACGGCTGTTGTAGTCGAGCCGAAACAGCCCCGCGAACCCGCCCGGGTTCTGGATCACCCGCGGCCCGTGCGTCCGCCGCATGATGGAAGTCAGCGAATCCGTGAACCGGTCCTTGGCCTCCAGCTGAACACCCGCCGCGGCGTACGTCAGACCGTTCTTCCCGTTCTTTGGCATAAGTGGGGGCAGGATAGGGGGGCGAGCCGCAGTCTCCCGGCAGCCCCACCGAGAACACGCCGCGGCCGCAATTTCCAATCGCACATTTCCCGCTACACTTGCCGTCCAAACACGCCCGATTCATCCTTCCATCCGGATGAACGAATAGACCAGATCTGATTGGAGTCGCCATGTCCGCCATGACCCGCCTGTTCACCTCCGAATCCGTCTCGATGGGCCACCCTGACAAGGTCTCCGACCAGATTTCGGATGCGATCCTCGACGCGATGCTCGCCGATGATCCTTATTCCCGTGTCGCCTGCGAAACCCTCTGCTGCACCGGCCTCGTGGTCGTCGCTGGTGAGGTCACGACCAACACCTACGTCAACATCCCCGAGCTCGTCCGCGAGACGATCCGCGAGATCGGCTACACCTCCGGCGACATGCGGTTTGATGCCGACTCCGCTGGCGTCCTCGTCGCGCTCAACAAGCAGTCCGCCGACATCGCCCAGGGTGTCGACCGCGAGGGCGCGGGCGACCAGGGCATGATGTTCGGTTACGCCTGCCGCGACACGCCGGAGTTCATGCCCCTGCCGATCCATCTGAGCCACCTTCTTGTCGAGCGTCAGGCCGAGATCCGCCGCAGCGGCAAGATCCCCGGCCTCCGCCCCGACGCCAAGAGCCAGGTGACGGTCGAGTACGAAGGCACAAAGCCCGTGCGTGTCGACACCATCGTCCTCTCCACCCAGCACGACCCGATGTGGAACGAGAAGCAGGAGCAGCTCAAGAGCGAGATCGTTCAGCACGTCCTCAAGCCCGTCATCGGCGAGTGGTGGAACCCCGGCATCAAGATCCATGTGAACCCCACAGGCCGCTTTGAGATTGGCGGACCGCACGGCGATACCGGCCTCACCGGCCGCAAGATCATCGTCGATACCTATGGCGGAATGGGCCGCCACGGCGGCGGCGCATTCTCCGGCAAGGACCCGACAAAGGTCGACCGCTCCGCCGCGTACATGGCCCGCTACATCGCCAAGAACGTCGTCGCGGCGGGCCTTGCCGACAGCTGCGAGATCCAGCTCTCCTACGCCATTGGCGTCGCCGAGCCCACCAGCGTCTATGTCGATTGCTTCGGCACCGAGAAGGCCGACCCCGCGAAGATCTCCGCGGCCATCCGGCAGATCTTCCCGCTCACGCCCCGCGGCATCATCGAGACGCTCCAGCTCCGCAAGCCCATCTATTCGCCCACCGCGCGGCACGGCCACTTCGGCCGCAAGTGCTACAGCGACCAGTACCGCGACCGTGTCAAGCGCGAGAACCGCGGCACCAAAATCGAGTTCTTCACCTGGGAGAAGACCGACAAGGCCGATGCGTTGAAGCGCGGCATGTAAGTCGGAGGTCCAGCACG
Organism: Phycisphaerales bacterium; assembly: GCA_038247555.1. GTDB lineage: Bacteria > Planctomycetota > Phycisphaerae > Phycisphaerales > UBA1924 > JAHBXL01. The sequence continues at coordinate 3,533 of JBBRUT010000108.1, forward strand.
CCTCAGCGCCCGGAGCGCGAGCGACGGGTTTGGCCGCCCCCCACACAATCGCAGTGGTCGCGTGAACTCATGCGCCTCAACACACTTTCGGCGTGGAACTGGCGACGATTGTCCGGTAGACTGCCTCGGCATGCACGCGGCGAGAATGTACAGATGGCCGATCGTGTGTGGGGTGCGTATCAAAGGGATTGGGCACGGCCATTATGGGATTCCGATCTCAGCGAATGGCACAAGCTTGAAGCGGAAATCAATGAGGCGGGCTGGAAGTATTTGCCGATCGGCATTCTCCTGGTCACACACAACGCCTATTGGGCACAGGCGCACACCAAGGTCGCGCTCGACGGCTGCCGCCTGACCGTCGCCCTCGCGCGGCATCGCCTCAAGCACGGCGCTTACCCACAAACTCTCGATGCCCTCGTGCCCGAGTTCCTCGCCGAGTTGCCGATCGATCGCTATTCCGGCAAGCCGTTCCTCTACAAGCTCACCGATGGCAAGCCGCTGCTCTATGCCGCGGGCGTCGATCAGGATGACGATGGCGGCGAGCCGATGACGCCAAACAACGGTCCCTGGCCCGGCGATGGCTGGCAGGACAAGCCGCCGGCGGAGCGGCCGAGCGGCGACTGGATCATCTGGCCCCCGCGGCGTGACTGAACCGCGTCAGGCGATTGGTGAAATCCCGAAAGAGATGAGCCCCGCAGCGCTGCTCCGGTTTGCTGTATCATGCTCCTCTTCCCGCCCATATCGGGCGGGATCGGAGGGCGATCATGTCCCGAGCGGATATTCCACTCCCGCAGCCGCGGGCATTGGCACAGACACAACGAACCGACGCCTGGTGGGTTCAGCCCCTGCTGATCTTCCTCGGCTTTGCCGCGTTCATTGTCTATTCCACCTGGGCCGCGTTCCAGGCGAATCACTTCTTCGTCGGCGCCGGCGGCGCGAACTACCTGTCGCCCTTCTACTCGCCGCTGCTCTTCGAGGTGCCGGGACTGGCCGCCACCGGCCACTCCTGGTTCGGCGAGCCGCCCGAGTGGTTCATGAAGCTCTGGCCCCCGTTCATCCCGTTCTCCCCCGCGTTGCTCATCCTCTGGGCACCCGGCGGCTTCCGCTTCACCTGCTACTACTACCGCGGCGCGTACTACAAGGCATTCTGGGCCGACCCGCTCTCCTGCTCGGTCGGCGAGCCCGGATTCCGCGGCAAGAAGTATCGCGGCGAAGCCAAGTTCCCCCTCATCATCCAGAACATCCACCGCTACTTCCTCTACCTCGCCATCGCGTTCATCTTCATCCTGGCATACGACGCGATCCTCTCGTACAAGTTCACCCTGCCCGATGGCGGCTGGAAGTTCGGCATCGGCATCGGCTCGCTCATCCTGACCATCAATCCCATCCTGCTCGGCGGATACACCTTCGGGTGCCACTCCCTCCGCCACCTCATCGGCGGCCGGAAGGACTGCATCGGCTCCGGCGGCGCGCAGCGCACCGCCTACGACTGCGTCTCGTGCCTTAACCGCCGACACATGATCTGGGCCTGGGCCAGCCTCTTCTGGGTCGGCTTCACCGACTTCTACGTTCGGATGGTCTCGATGGGATACATCACCGACTTCAGGATCATCTGACATGGATCAGTATCAGACTCATGAGCACGACGTCCTCGTCATCGGTGCCGGCGGCGCAGGCCTCCGCGCGGCCATCGAAGCCTCCGCCGCCGGATGCACCGTCGCGCTGGTGTGCAAGTCCCTTCTCGGAAAGGCGCACACCGTGATGGCCGAGGGCGGCATGGCCGCGGCGATGGCCAATGTCGACGATCGCGACTCCTGGCGCGTGCACTTCGCCGACACGATGCGCGGCGGGCAGTACCTCAACAACTGGACGATGGCACAGCACCACGCCAAGGAAGCCCCCGACCGTGTCCGCGAGCTCGAAGCCTGGGGCGCGGTCTTTGATCGCACCAAGGATGGCCGCATCCTCCAGCGCAACTTCGGCGGTCACCGCTACCCGCGCCTCGCGCACGTCGGCGACCGCACCGGCCTCGAGATGATCCGCACCCTCCAGGATCATGGCATCCATCAGGGCATCGAAGTCTTCATGGAGATGACGATCGTCACGCTCCTGAAAGACGGCGACCGCGTCGTCGGCGCGCTCGGCTACGACCGCGAACGCGGCCGCTTCCGCGTGTGGAAGGCCAAGGCCGTCATCTTGGCCACCGGCGGCGTCGGCAAGGCGTTCAGAATCACCAGCAACTCGTGGGAATACACCGGCGACGGCCATGCGCTTGCATATGACGCCGGCGCCGATCTTCTCGATATGGAGTTCGTCCAGTTCCATCCCACGGGAATGGTCTGGCCCCCCAGCGTCCGCGGCATCCTCGTCACCGAAGGCGTTCGCGGCGAGGGCGGTGTCCTCCGCAATAAGGACGGCCGCCGCTTCATGTTCGACGACATCCCCGAGAACTACCGCGGCCAGACCGCGAAGGACGAGCAGGAAGGTTGGCGATATGTCACCGGCGACAAGAACGCCAACCGGCCCCCCGAGCTTCTCACCCGCGACCACGTCGCCCGGTGCATCAACCGCGAGGTCAAGGCCGGCCGCGGCAGCCCGCACGGAGGCGTCTTCCTTGACATCGCCTGGATCAAAGAGAAGATCGGCAACAGCGAGGAGCACATCAAGAAGAAGCTCCCCAGCATGTACCACCAGTTCATGACGCTGGCCAACATCGACATCACCAAGGTGCCGATGGAAGTCGGTCCCACGACGCACTACATCATGGGCGGCGTACGCGTCGATGGCGACTCGCAGATGTCGACCGTCCCCGGGCTCTTCGCCGCGGGCGAAGTTGCGGCGGGTCTGCACGGGGCCAATCGCCTCGGCGGCAACTCGCTGTCGGATCTGGTCGTCTTCGGCAAGCGAGCCGGCGAGTACGCCGCGAAGTTTGCCAGGGAGCGCGGCGCCGGCAGCGTCAACAGTGCGCAGGTCGAAGACGGCATCCGCCACGCGCTCGCGCCGTTTGACCGCGAGCAGGGCGAGAACGCCTTCAACGTCCAGCACGAGCTTCAGGGCATGATGCAGGACCTTGTTGGCATCGTGCGCACCGAGGATGAAATGCTCCGCGCGATCGATGAGATCGGCAAGCTCAAGGCCCGCGCAGCCAATGTCGGCGTCGTCGGCCATCGCGAGTTCAACCCCGGCTGGCACACAGCCATCGATCTTGCCAACCTGATGACCGTTTCCGAGGCGATCGCTCGCGCGGCCGTCGAGCGCAAGGAGAGCCGCGGGGCCCAGTTCCGCGACGACTACCCCGAGAAGAGCGCCGAGTGTGCCAAGTTCAACATCCTGCTTCGCAAGGGCGGCGACGGCCAGATGCAAGTTATCCGCGAACCCGTCAAGCCCCTCCCGCCCGAACTCCAGCAGGTTGTTGATGAGAACAAGTGATTCGGGCGATGAACAAGGTGCACAGGTTCTTCCCGCAGTGTGAGACCACCCCATGAGCAGCAACAAAGCCGAGAAGTCCTACACGGTCCCGGATGCGACCGATGGCCTCCCGGCGCAGCCCGTTCGCGGCACAACGCCCGACCCTAGCGCCCGCGGCCAACGCACCTTCCGTGTCTGGCGCGGCGATTCCGCCGGCGGCAAGTTCACCGACTACCAGACCGAGGTCGGCGAGGGCATGGTCGTTCTCGATGCTGTTCACCAGATCCAGGCCGAGTCGGCGCCGGACCTTGCCTGCCGCTGGAACTGCAAGGCCGGCAAGTGCGGCTCCTGCTCGGCGGAGATCAACGGCACACCGCGCCTCATGTGCATGACCCGCATGGACCAGTTGCCCGCCGACGGGGTGGTCACGGTGGAGCCCATGCGCGCGTTCCCGCTCCTGAGAGACCTCGTCACCGATGTCTCCCACAACTTCCGCGCCAAGAAGACGATCAAGAAGTTCAAGCCGCGCAAGCCCGATGCCCCGGATGGCTCCTGGCGCATGCAGCAGGCCGATGTCGACCGTGTGCAGGAGTTCCGCAAGTGCATCGAGTGTTTCCTCTGCCAGGATGTCTGCCACGTCCTGCGTGATCACCACAAGCACGAGGAGTTCGTGGGCCCGCGCCTGCTGGTCTACGCCGCCGCGCTCGAGATGCACCCCCTCGACACCGAGGACCGTCTGGCCGACCTGAAGAACAAGCACGGCATCGGCTACTGCAACATCACCAAGTGCTGCACCAAGGTCTGCCCCGAGCACATCACCATCACCGACAACTCGATCATCCCGCTCAAGGAGCGCGTCGTCGACGAGTTCTACGACCCGCTCACGCGGCTCTTCCGGATCTTCAAGCCCAGAAAGTGATGGAGGTCGCAATGTTCCAGCTCAAGAAGCTCGACCCGCAAGGCATCCCCGCCGCGCTCGCCAAGGCCGAACGCTACCGCTTCCTCAACGAGCCCCGCGAGGCTGAAAGTATCTGCCGCGACATCCTGGAGGTTGATCCCTCCGGCCAGGGCCGAAGCGGCGGCGCAGTCGCGGTCATGATCCTCGCCCTCACCGACCAGTTCGGTGGTTATGGCGGAATGAGCAACCCTACCTCCCCCGACCGCGTGCTCCCCCTCATCGAGAAACTCGAGTCGGCGTACGACCGGGCGTACCTCTCCGGGGTCATCTGCGAAAGGTGGGCCAAGGCCGAGCTTGCCCGCGGCCTCGAACACACACCCGGTCACCTGATCTTTGACTGGGTTTCCAAGGCAATGTCCCACTTCGAGCAGGCCGAACGGCTCGCGCCCGACGCCAATGAGGACGCAGTCCTCCGCTGGAACTCCTGCGTCCGCATCCTTCAGCACAACAAAGTCGTCCGCCCCCGCGGCCAGGAAGCCAGCGACGCCGCAGACTATCAGGACGTTTGACCGTTTCCGGACCGGAAGCAACCCGAACGAGGCGTTCTTCCTCCCGAACTCGCCCCCACGCAGCACCACTCTCCCTGCATCGCCCTCCGCAGCGATTATGCTTATGGCGGGAGTGTCCTAAGGTGGCGACAACCGAACCGATCCTCGCAAACCGCACAACCACCCGGTTGCTCGACGCACTGCGCGATCACCGAAACGAGCCCGCCTGGGCGCAGATCGATGCCCGTTACCGCACGGTCATCCGCGGCCTCGCGCGCCAACTCGGCCTCAGCGAGGCTGATTCCGAGGAAGTTGCCCAGCAATCACTCGCCGAGTTTGTCAAGGCCTATCGCGATGGCCGCTACGACCGGACAAAGGGCCGCCTCAGCTCCTGGATCCTCGGCATCGCGCACCACACCACGCTGAAGATGATCCGTTCCGGCAAGCGCGAGGTGCACCCCGGCGCAACTGCCCTCGCCGAAGTTGCCGATGAAACCCAGCTCCGCTCCCTCTGGACCGATGAACGCGACCGCGCCATTCTGCAGCGTGCCCTCGCAGTCATTCGCGATGAGTGCGCACTGGATGACCGCACCATCCAGGCCTTCGAGCTCTTCGGGCTCCGCGGCGTGCCCGCCCCCGAAACCGCCTCGCAGTGCGGAATGTCCGTCGACCAGGTCTACGTCGCACGCAGCCGCGTCACCAAACGCCTCCGCATCCTCGTTGAGGAGATGACCGCCGCGTTCGAGGAGGATGCCTGACATGAGCGGCCAGCCCGGCGGGTGTCTCAGCATCGTGGATGTCGAACGCATCGCCGCGGGCGACAGCGTCGCGCCCGAGGCTGTCGCACACCTGGTCGCGTGCGAGCCTTGCTGTGCCCGCGTCGAGGAAGCCCGGCAGGAAGCCACGTTTGTTGCCCGCGCACGCTCCCTCACCCGCGCCGCCCTTGGGCCCGAAGGCTCGCCGCGCATCCCCGGCTACCAGACCCTCGGCGTCCTCAGCAGCGGCGCGCAGGGTGTCGTCTACCGCGCCCGCCAGGAATCCACCTCGCGCACAGTCGCCATCAAGACCCTCATCGCCGGCGACGCCGCCACCGCTCGCCAGCGCATGCGCGCCGAGCGTGAAGCCGAGATCGCCGCGCGTCTCCGCCACGCCAACATCGTGACGGTCTTTGAGTCGCGCACCCTTGCTGACGGCCGCATCGCCGTCGTCATGGAGTTCGTCGATGGCGTTCCCCTCGATATCTGGAAATCCCCCGGCATCACCCCCGCCGAGCGCCGGCTCGCCACTCTCAGCGTCTTCATTGATGTCTGCAAGGCCATCCACCACGCGCACCTCAACGGCGTCTTTCATCGCGACCTCAAGCCCGACAACATTCTCGTCACCGCCGATGGTCGGCCCGTGGTGCTGGACTTCGGTATCGCCGCTGCTCCGGGCATCCGTACAACACAAACCGGCGAGTTCGCCGGCACACCCGCCTACGCCTCGCCCGAGCAGGTCTCGGGCAAGCCCGATGAAGTCGATGGCCTCACCGATGTCTACTCGCTCGGGGTCATCCTCTATCGCCTCCTCTGCGGCACCATGCCGTACGAACTCGACGGCTCTCTCTTCGACATCGCACGAATCATCACAGAAGTCGAACCCGCCCCGCCCCGCACGCACGATCCCACGATCCCCGCCGATCTCGAAGCAATCGTGCTCCGCGCCCTCTCCAAGGACAAGCACCGCCGCTACCAGTCCGCCGCCAGCTTCGCTCGGGACATCGAGCGCTACCTCCAAGGCGCGCCCGTCGAGGCCCGTAGCGGCTCCGGTTGGTACCTGCTGCGTAAGGCCGTGCTGGTCAATCGCAACCGGCTCGCCGTGGCCGCGGCAACCATCCTTCTCTTGCTCGGCGCGGCCGGGACGGTCGTGTGGAGCATCCAAAGCGCGGCCGATTCCGCCCGACTCGTTGACTTCGAGAAACAGCAGGCCCGTGCCGAGAGCGTCCGCGCTCGCGCTGTCACCGAGCTCCTGCGAGAAGCCCTCCCCAATGCCGATAGCGCAAGCACCAATATCGGCTGGATCTACACGACCGGTCTGGGTCGCCTCTATTACCGCCTCGAGACAGGAGCGTTCGCCGATGATCCCGATCTCGATCAGATGCTCCGCCGCATGTGGGGAAGCGTCTATACCGACTTCGGCAGCACCAAGTCGCTGGCACTCGTCGAGTACGCAGAAGTCGCCATCCGCTCCGGCCTTCTCAAGCTCCGCATGACTCATGGTGATTCACACCCCGAGATCGCCGCGACGCTCCACGAGCTCGCGGGCGTCATGCTCGTCCGTGGCCGCGCGGCCGAAGCCGCCGATGCCTGCAGCGAAGCCCTCGCGATGCGAGAAGCATTCTTCGGTTCCGAAGCGCTTGTGACCGCCGACTCTCGCGCCCTCCTTGCGCGGGCCCTGCTCGATCTCGGCCAGACCGAGGATGCCATCGCCCAGGCCCATTACGCCATGCAGGTCTTCAGGACCCTGCCCGATCAGGAATCGGACCTCCGCATCGGCTCCATGTCCGTCCTCGAGGCACGCGTCTTGATCGCCCAATCCGAGCCGGTTCGCGCCGAAGCTCCGCTCCGCGAGGCCCTCACCCGCCGACTCCGCCGACTCCCGCCTGAAGACTTCGACCTCCTCGCATGCCTGGCGACCGCAGCGGACTTTGTCGCCCTCGCGCCCGATGCGGCGCTCTCACGCATCCTCGCCGATGCATGGCAATGCCCCCCCGCCGACGCGGCCGAGGCAATCAGGCAGGACCTTCCCAAGTACCGCATGCTCGACTACAACGACTCTTGCGTTCCCACCGCCACCGGTCGCTCCGTCGCACTCAACCACCTCCTCAAGCTCCAGACGACCCTCTTTGGTGAGAACGATCCCGCCCTCATTCGCGTGCTCATCGCGCAGATGCAGGCCGCAGGCGGCGAGCAACTCCACCACATCAAGATCGCCGCGGCTCTGCACGCCGCCGACATCCTCTCATCGACCCGCGGTGAAATGGATCACTCTGTTCTCGCCTGCATCGAGGAAGCCGCCGTCGTCCTCGCCTACGAAGGCCGCGCAGAGGAAGCCGTCGAGCTCACCCGCCGAGCGCAGCACATCCACGAACTGCCTCCCGAGCACCTCTGGGACGTGCTGATCGTCAGCAACTCGCGAAGGCACCTCGCCTGGTTCCTCTCCCTTGCGGGTCGACAACAGGAAGCCATCGCCGAGTTTCGCAGGGCCGCTCACGATCTCGCTCGGGACCTCGGCCCGGATCATCACGTCGTCGCGCTCTGCGAGGCAGGACTCGCTGTTGCGCTTGTCGGAGCCGGCCAGGTTCCCGAAGCCGATGTACATTCCGCGCACGCCATCAGCATTGCGCGTCTTTCGCGCATCGCCGCGGGCGATCAGTTCGCGCACGTCTGCTTTGCCCGTGGCCAGGTCCTGCTCGCCCGCGGCCATTGGGCGGAGGCAAAGCCGCTCCTCGAAGAGGCCTGGAGCCGCTTTTACCGATGCGCTCCCCCCAGCTTCCCCTGGCGAGTCCAGACAATCGAAGGTATCGCCCGATGCCTTGATGAACTGGGAGATGCAGATGCCGCCGCAGAGTGGCGTCGCCAGACTCTCGCCGGTTCCTCAACCCGACCAGATATTCCCTTCTCCACCACGGGAACGCCCTGATCTCCACAAACCCTCTCGTGCCGGCGCACACCTCCCCCTGGCCCCATATGCTCCGCACACAGATTCGGGGCTGGGCCGGAGGATCTTCGCAGTGAAAATTCTTTGCTCGAGCGTGCTCACGCTGATTGTCGCGGCCGCCGCATCCGCGCAGCCGTCCGCGATCGCCTTCACCAATGCCCGCATCATCACCATCGCCGGCGATGAGATCGATCGTGGCACGCTTGTCGTCAAGGACGGCCGAATCGTCGCGGTCGGCGCAACCCTCCAGCTCCCCGCCGGCGCAACCACCATCGACTGCGCCGGCAAGGTCATCATGCCCGGCCTCGTCGATACCCACAACCACATCGGCGGAGTGGGCGGTGCCGATGGCAGCGCAACCATCCAGCCCGATGTCCGCGTCGCGGACTCCATCAACCCCATGGACTCCGGATTCCGCCGCGCTTCCGCCGGCGGCCTCACCACCCTCAACATCATGCCCGGCTCCGGCCACCTGCTCAGCGGCCAGACCATCTACGTCAAAGTCCGCCCCGCTACCAGCATCGACCAGATGATCATCCGCGACGATGCCGGCACCGCCATGGGCGGCATCAAAATGGCCAACGGCACCAACCCCCTGCGCGATGCACCCTTCGCCGGAACCCGCGGCAAGGCCGCCGCGATGGTCCGCGAGACCTTCACCCGCGCGCAGGAATACAAAGCCAAACGAGACAAAGCTTCCGACAACCCCGTGCCTCCGCCCGCGGA
>JBBRUT010000109.1:0-12755 GCA_038247555.1 Phycisphaerales bacterium
AAGCGAGGACTTGAACGCGGCCATGTCCGCGTTGCGCACCCGCCGGTACATGACCTTCGACACGCGGCTCGCGCCGCTCTTCCGGCGGCCCAGCAGGATGCACGCCTCGTGGTCGGCGACACTGAACAGCTTGTCCTCGAACAGCGAAATCTCGGCTACTTCGCACGATGCCAGCAAGTCCTTGCGGAACTGCTTGGCTTCGCGGTCGTAGAGCATCCCCTGCGGCAACACAAAGCCAAACACTGCGCCCGGCGCGAGGTTGGGCACCACCCGCTTGAGCATCTCGACGGCCTTGGTCTGGGCCGTCACCGGCTCATCCGACTTGAGCCAGCGATTCGCGTCCGTCTTCTTGAAATCCTCGTAGGGCGGGTTCGAGAGCACGATCGTCGCCCACTCCGTCGCCTCTTTCAGCACGCCGGGCTTGAACATGTCGCCGGTCTCGATCTGCCAGGTGTTGCCGTGCGGAACATCGGCGAGCGTCAGCGAGAGCTTGGCAATCTCCACGGCGAACGGATCAAACTCCACGCCCCGCACGCGTTCACGCAGGTAGCGATGGCGGGCCGCGCTGTCGTCCATGCCCGACCAGTTGCGGATGTCCCGCATCGCCGCCGTCAGGAACGCACCATGACCGCACGCGGGCTCAAAGACCTTTTGGTCCGCGAGTTTGTCCGGGTCCACGAGCGGCCACAACTGCGAGAGCATGTGGTCCACAAGGATCGAGGGCGTGCTGTGAATCCCCAGTGTCTTGCGGACATCGGCGCGTGTCTTGTCCTTCGACTTGCCGACTTTGCTCTTGGGCCCGTCGATCAGCGCGGTCTCATAAAGGAACGCCAGCGACTCGGCGCTGATGTTGCCGAGGCTGCCCCATCCCGCGATGCTCCCCGCGACCCTTGCGATGGCCGGCTTCCACGTCCTGTCGCCGGGCGGGTAGTCGCGGGCGTCCTTGTAATGCTCGCCAACCACCTTGAAGACCTGATCGATGTTGTCCAACTTGAGCGATTTGAACCCCCGCACGCCCTTTTCGCTAAGCAACTTGGCCGCGAGCATCCAGAAGACCGACTTGTACACGCCCTGCTCGTCTTTGGTTGTGCGGACCTTGCCGCCCAATCCGTCCATGAGCGTGCGAATCGCCTGCGTCACGAGGCGGTTGAGCGCCTCGCCTGCCTTGCGTTCCAGCGCGGGCATCAGGCCAACATCAACAAACTGCATCTGCACGCCTGCGGGCGCGGCGCGATGCAACTTGGCCGCGTAGATGTTCTCCGGCTTCAACTGTTCGCCATGCAGCCTGAAGAATCCATCAATCTCCGTCGCGCGGATGGTGCTCGGCTCTCGGGGGCCAGTGATCGAGAGTTGCCACCAGTCCAGCGAGTCTCCCCGGCACACCAGCGCCGTAGGCGCGCCGAACTCGATGCACGCGTGCGCGGCGAGCCGACTGTCCGTCGTCGCATCCACCACCGCGAGGCACGCCGAGCGAGCATCCCACGGCTTACCGATGAACCCGCCCAGCGCCACCGACCCAGCGCCGAACGAGTAGTCCGGTTTGAGCCGATCGCCTCTGTACCCACACTTCTCAATGTGGGGCTTGAGCATCGCGGATGTCACGGTCACGGGCGGCACGGCGGCGGTTTCCTCCTTGAAATCGCCGGGTACTGGGGCGTTCTTGCTCCCATTATCGGCTCATGGGGGCATTGTACGGGAATCGGCAGGGGTAAGTCACGTCCCCTGGTTTTACGCCGTCACCGTCGCACTGCAAATATCCGACCACGGCCCCTTCTCGCCGCGCCCCACCCCCCCCAGTGTTGACCCACCGCAGCATGTAGACCGCCGCCCCCCATCTTCCCGCCATCATGGCCCTGAACTCGGTGCGGGCGGTCGGGCGGCTGGTCAGGGTCAGGAACGACAGCGCGGCGGGGTCCGTCGGCGCGGGGGTGCCCGCATCGACGAGTTTTACCCACACCTCCGCGCCCGCGACTCCTTCCGGCTTGCCGCGCCGCGTCGGCGAGCCTTCATCGACGAGGCGAAGTTGGTGCGTCAGCCTTGTGCCCGGGTCCACGCTCACCAGCGGGCGAGAGGCAGCGTTACCGTATCGAGCCTGGACAGCGTCCAGCGTCGGCATATAGTTGACGGCCGACACGCAAACGGCACGTTCTGCCCTGAGACCCTTGCGCAAAGGAATCTCGACCATGAACTCAAAACGCACCAAGATCGTCACGTTGATCGCCATCCTGTTCGGCGTGACGGTGTCGGCGCTCGTATGGATGTACCCCCCTCCCCAGTACCTTCGCGCGGGTGGCATCGGCTTTCTCATCGTGATGTCTTCGCTCGCGTTCTTGCGGACCAAGAAAGCACCATCCGAAGTGCCGCTTGTGCCGCCAACTCGGTGACACGCACATGCCGAGGGCGCAGCGCTCGCGAGAGTCTCGGACGCTCGCGTTCAGCCCTACGCCGTCACCGTCGCACTGCAAATATCCGACCACGGCCCCTTCTCGCCGCGAGTGTTGACCCACCGCAGCATGTAGACCGCCGCCCCCCATCTTCCCGCCATCATGGCCCTGAACTCGGTGCGGGCGGTTCATGTGGGGCGCGGCCGGCTGGTCAGGGTCGCCGCCCCGCTTACAGTTCCGCCATGCTGCAACTCAAGCCCGACGAATGCCGCGTCCTGGGTGTCCTCATCGAGAAGGCCCTCACCACGCCCCAGCAGTATCCGCTTTCGCTCAACTCGCTCACCGTCGGCTGCAATCAGAAGAACTGCCGCAGTCCTCTGACGAACTTCGATGACGATCGCGTCTTCGACGCAGTCGAGTCTCTCCGCAACAAGGGCTTTGTCCGCGAGGCGATGCTTTCGGGAAGCCGAGTCGCCAAGTTCCGCCACATCGCCCGCGAAACCCTCAATGTCGAGACGCCCGCCCTCGTCGTCCTCGCCGAGCTCATGCTCCGCGGCCCGCAAACAGCCGACGAGCTTCGCGGAAACGCCTCGCGCATGCATCCCATCGAGTCCCTCGATGCTCTTCAAGCCGTCCTTACCTCGCTGATGAAGTGCGACCCGCCCATGGTCCGCGAGCTTCCCGGCGGACACGCACGCCGCTTCGCACAGCTCCTCTGTCCTGATCTGCACTCGCTCGATGAGCCGTCCACACCCGCGCAGAGCCACTCATCACAAACACAAGCCGGCGCCCCCGCATCCAGCCCCGCATCGGCGGGGCTCGCCTCGCGGGTCGATGCCCTTGAACATGAGGTACAGCGCCTCAAAGAGGCGCTCCATCGCCTTGCGCTGGAGTCGGGTGCCTCGATCAATCTCTAGCTCATCCGGTCACAGCGCAGGATCGACCTCCGCGTTCTCATTGGTGGTGTTTGCCATCATCGTCGGCACAATCACCGCCGCGGCCTGACCGCATGCGATCGCGCCGCCCAGCATCGCCACCATCACGACGACCGCCCTTCCGAACCCGCCGCCGATCTTCGCAATCGCGAATGCCGCGATCGCCAGCACAAAGATCGCCGCGGCATACACCATGGTGCCTGTGACGATCGTGCTTCCCACCGGGGCCTGCATCCAGTCCGACCAGTTGATCACCAGCCGTGAAACCCCGGGAACCTGCACGCCCAGACTGCCCAGTCGCTCAGCAAACTTGGGAACCGCGAACAGCAACATGGGGATCTGAACTCCCCACGCGATCAGCGTGAGCGCACCGAGGTACGCCGGCGATTTCGCGCCGCCGCACCCGCAGATGCCCTTGCGCTCACATGACTTCGGTGCACTTCCCACAACTTCTGCCGCGCTGCTCATGAATGAACTCCTTCGCAATCCTCATTGGGAAATCCACCCTCCCCATTTTGAGTTCGCCCCACCCCACCCCGCCACCGCCTACCCCTTCCTCCACCGCATCATGCAGTGCGTGTGCGTCCGAAAAGTCTCCGTCTCCAGCATCCCCGCATCGCGGCACGCACGCTCAACAAACGCACGCTCATACGCCACCGCCGCCTCCGGCAGGCGTTCGTTCTCCACCCAGGCGTCGCCCACGCGGTGACGAAAACTCCAGCGATGAGCCTTGGCGCTTCCCGCCGAATCCGCTCGAACATCGTCCATCAGAAACACCGAGAACTGAAAATGCCCCCCGGGCTTCAGCACACGTCCAGCCTCGCGGATGTAGTCCCGCAGATCTTCAGCCAGCAGATGCGTGAACAGCGAGTTGGCCAGCACAAAGTCCTGCGATGCATCCGCCACCTCAAGCCGCCGCGCTGCGCCACCGCCTTCGGCACCCGGCGCGTATACCGCGCTCTTCGCATCGACGCCCAGCCAGTTGAAGCGATCCGCCGAAAAGTTTCCGCGGCACCAATCGAGCATCTCGTGGTCGACATCCACCCCGGTGTACCGCCCGACAAACTCCCGCCCGTGGAAGTGAAACTCCCGCAGCACAAACGCAAACCGCCCACACCCGCATCCGATATCCAGGATGTTTGAGTCCATTCTCACCACGCCCGCGTTCAGCGCCTCCAGCCAGAAGTTGACCGGGAACACCCGATAGTGCGCGGCATTGAACAGGACCCGGTTTCCGACCCCGACGCGGATGCGGAACCGGTTCGGCGGCAGGCCGCGCAGCTCGCGATACGGCCTTCTCGCCAACCAGTCGACTGCATCCAGCGGCGCCATCAGCCATCGCCTGCGCGAAAGCGTCGGCAGCGCGGGCACCATGCGCCGCAGCAATCCGTCGATCCAGCTCATCGCGCTTCCCCGCTCAAGCGATCGCCTTGCCCGGATCGCTCGAAAGCGGCAGCAGCCGCGCAAGCTTCAGGAACCGCTCATAGTTTCCGCGCGTCTCTTCCAGCGAGTCCCCGCCGAACTTCTCCAGCAGCGACCTCGCAACCTCGAAGGCCACCACGCTCTCCATCACCACGCTCGCCGCCGACACCGCGCAGATATCCGACCGCTCATACGCGCTCATCGCCGGCTGCTTGGTGTTCAGATCGACACTCGGCATGCCGCGGAGCAGGGTCGAGATCGGCTTCATTGTCCCGCGCACCACGACCGGGGCGCCGTTGCTCATCCCGCCCTCGGTCCCGCCGGCATTGTTCGTGTCGCGCACAAACCCCAGGCTCGCCGTATTCACCTTGGAAGTATCAAACCGGATCGGGTCGTGCACCCTTGACCCCGGCAGTTTCGCGCACTCCTTTCCCAGCCCGATCTCCACCGCCTTGAACGCCTGAATCCCCATCACTGCATATGCCAGCCGCGCATCCAGCCGGTCCCGCCAATCCATCGTCGAACCGATCCCCGGCGGCAGGCCAAACACATGCGCCTCGACCAAGCCCCCCACTGTGTCCTTGTCGATCTTCGCCTGCCGGATGATCTCGCACTGCCGCTTCGTCACCGGTCCATCCGACCCCCCCGCGCCCTCCACTCCGTCAGGGCAATACGTATCACTCGCATCGCGCGCCGCAATGAGCGACTTCCAGTTCCTCTCATTCACCTCCCCATCCCACTGCGCATCCAGGATCGACCGCACGAACCCAAACACCTCGATCCCCTCCGTGCTCGTTCCGCCCAATCCACTCTCGCGCATCTGCCGCAGCAGCAACTTCGCCACCGCCCCCGCCGCGACCCGCGCCGCCGTCTCCCGCGCCGATGCCCGCTCCAGCGTCTCGCGGCAGTCCGTCGTCAGATACTTCACACTTCCCGCCAGGTCGGCGTGCCCCGGCCGCGGCAGGTGTACCGGCGGCGTCTTCACCACATCATCGAGCCGCGAATCCTTATTCACGACCTTCAGCACCACCGGCGAGCCGATCGTCTTCCCCAGCCGCACACCCGTCATCGGCTCAGCGATATCCGTCTCGATCCGCTGCCGCCCGCCGCGGCCATATCCCCCCTGTCGACGCAGCAACTCGGCGTTGATGAAGCCAAAATCGAGCGGCAGCCCTGCGGGCAACCCGTTGATGATGGCGAACAAGCCGGGACCGTGAGACTCGCCGGCGGTCTGGTAGGAAAGGTTGGGCATGGGGAGAGGATAGTGGAATGGAAACCGCGAAGTCCGGGTTTCGGATCACGGATTTCCGATCAACCCTCAGCGCAGCCTCTTGCTCCAAACTTCATTCCGCAACCCGAACCCCGGAGCCCGGAACCCGATCTCTCTGCTTGAACATCCTCATCTGCCCGACCACATCCGACCAGTCATCTGTCCAAGCCTTTGCGCCCATTGGCCGATCAGGCATTCCCCAAAGCATCCCCGGCGTCTCGGTCAGCACCTTGAGGTCCGCCGCATCCCGCGCCAGCACCGCCCATTGCGACCCCACCTTCCCCTCTTGCCGCAGGTCGTCGGGCGGAGTCGGGTCGGAAGCAAACACCGCGGCCATCGGCGGCTCCTCCGCCCGAGCGAGCGCATCCAGCACCGGCACCAGATCGACGTGCCGATTAGAAATGTGAATCGCGATGAAGCCGTCCGGCGCGAGCCTCGACATATATACCGCCAGCGCCTCCCGCGTCAGCAGATGCACCGGGATCGCATCCGAACTGAACGCGTCAAGCACAATCAGGTCGTACGGCTTTCCATCCGCCCGCGCAAGCTCCAGCCGCCCATCCCCGATGACGAGCCTCAACTCCAACGGATCTCCCACGACGGCCCGCGACGCTTCGACATCCGCCATGTACGTGAACAACGTCGGGTCCCGCGCGATCCGCACGACCTCCGGATCGATCTCGTAGAAATCCATGACCTTGATTGCCGAGCTCGGCCGCGCATATGCCGCGAGCGCACCCGCGCCAAGCCCCACCACCGCGACGCTTCGCGGCCCGCCTCCTCGCTCCAATGCACGGAACACATGACCGATCGGTCCCGTCGGGTGGTAGTACATCGTTGGCAGCCCGCGCAGGTCATCGGTCACAAACTGCAGGCCATGCACCGTCGTCCCGTGCGTCAGCGTATGGAACCGCCCGCTCGGAGCTTCGTTCACACGGTGCACGCCAAAGAACGTGCGAGCCGCATGCAATGTCCGCCCGCCCCCTTCATCTCCTGCTAAAGGCTGCATCCACGCGATCGCCATCATCGCTGCGAGAGTCGCCGCGAACCACTCCGCCCGTCGTCGACATACCACAAACGCGATGACAAGCCCCGGCGCAAATGCCAGCAGCCGCAGGATTCGAAGGTCGATCAGCAGGTTCGCCTCAAGCGCCGCCCGCAAGCCCAACGTCAAACCAACCACTACACCCACCAGCGCCGCCCCGATCGCGATGCGCTTCCACCATGACACTGCCGATGTCCCCCCGGCCGCCAGCATCGCCACAAGGCACGCACCGACAACGGCTATCGGATACTCAAGCACCGAGTCGAACAGGATGGGCGCGAGCAGCGAGTTAAAAACGCCCCCGATGACTCCTCCCACCGATACCACGAGGTAGAACTCGGTCAGCCGGGCCGCCGATGGAGCTCGCCGCGCAAGCTCGACATGGCACGCCAGTGCCGCCACCAGCAGCAGGAGCAACTGCTGGCTCACTACCACGCCGAACGAGTATCCGAGCTTCATCGTCAGCGCCACCGACAGCGCCACCAGCGGCAGCATCAGCGTCGTCACCCGCGGCCCCACGCCCGCCCGCGCACGCTCGGAGAACGCGATGATGAACGTCCCCAAATACACCGCCAGCGGCACAACCCACAGCAGCGGAATCGCCGCGACATCCGTCGACAGGTAGTTCGTCACCCCAAGCAGCAAACTCGACGGCACCGCCGAGAGCGCCAGCCACCACGCCCGCTCACGCCACACGTTCTTCACGGCAGTCGGCGCGGCCGCATCATCGACTCGCTTACCCCCCGCGAGTTGCGGCTTCGCTCCGCTTATCTGTGCCGCTTCATCCGGCCCGAACCCTGTCCGCTTCGCAATCGCCACACACCCGATCGCCATCGCCGCGAACACCCCGTACGCGGCCATCCACACCCACCCCTGCATCCGAAGCCCGATCATCGGTTCAATCAACACCGGGTAAGACAGCAGCGCGATCAAGCTGCCCGCGTTGCTCGCCGCGTACAGAAAGTACGGCTTCTCTCGCGCCGCGTGCCGCGAACCCGCCAGCAGCTTCTGCGCCAGCGGAGCCGTCGCCGACACCGCGAACATCGGCAACCCCGCCACCGCCGCCAGCACCAAGAGCACCCACGCCGCCTGCCCACTCCCTCCTCCCTTGGGCGGATCCATCGCCCACAGCGGCAACGCCAGCGGAAGCACCGCCATCCCCAGCAGCAGCACGCCCCCATGCACCGCCGCGGCCACCCGCGCCCGCCTCCCCCGTTTCATCCCGCCAATCGCGTGCGCATACGCATACCCCGCCAGCAGCACCGCCTGAAAGAACACCATGCACGTGTTCCACACCGCCGGGCTGCCGCCCATCACCGGCAATAGCAGCCGCGCAACCAGCGGCTGCAGCGTGAACATCAACGCTGCGGAAAGGAAGACGGTGATGGTGAGGAGTGGAAGCAAGGAAGCTCGGCGGCGCGTGTGGGATATGGGAAGTCGATTCGGATTGTCCCAGATTCTCCGATCGCACGCTCGGTGTCCAGTTCCCAGGTATTTCATCGCCGCCGATCCGCTGCTCCAGTATCCAGTTTCTCCCCTCTGTGGCCTCTGCGTACCTGCCTTTTCCTACGCTCGTCCATGCAATTCCGCTCTTCCCACCCCCGCTTCGACCTCATCATCTCCGACAACGACGGCTGCCTCGTCGCCGAGGACACCTCTCCCCTCGACCTTGACTCCCTCGCCCGTCTCGCGGCCCACAACCGCCTCGCGCAAACCAACCGCGACCGCCCCATCCTCACCCTCTGCACCGGTCGCCCGCAGCCCTTCGCCGAGGCGATGTGCCGCCTCCTCGCCAATTGCGCCGCCCCCTGCATCGCCGAGAACGGCGTCTGGATGTATAACCCCGCCGACAACCGCTACGAGATGGACCCCGCCATCACACCCGCCCACCGCGCCGCCATCCGCGAAGCCGTGGCCTGGCTCGAAGCCGAGTACGGCCCCAAAGGCGTCTCCCAGCAGCCCGGCAAATCGGCCTCCATCTCCCTTTACCACGCCGACACCGAGTATCTGAAGTCGATCGGCCCGCGTGTGCGCGAAGAGTTTGCAACCCGTGGCTGGCCGCTCCGTGTTTCGATGACCTGGTTCTACATCAACTGCGACCTCGCCCACGTCAGCAAGGGCACGGGCATGGACCGTCTGCTCGCCGCGACCGGCACAAATCGCGACCGCCTCATGGGCATCGGCGACACCCCCAGCGACATGCCTATCCGGGAGCGCGTCGCCTTCTTCGCCTGCCCCGCCAATGCCCACGACGACATCAAGAAGGTCGCGGACTACGAGTCACCGTTTGCCGAGGCGCGGGGCGTGGTGGACATCGTCGAACGTTTCGCGAGTTGATGAATTGCGTCAAGAGAGCCCCGAGCGCAAGCTCGGTGGTTCTTCGCCACGGTCGCGCTCACTTCGCGTGCATTCTGCACTCTCAACGTGCGTTTAGCCTTTGCCCCCGCCCCACCACCCCTCCACCAGTCTCTCCGCCGCGCCCGCGTACATCACGCTCAATAGGTCCCGGTCGATCCCCAGCCCTCGCAGCACCGGAGCCGACATCGCGTCATACTTGCCCGGCTCCACCATCATCAAGTCAGGGTCGGCGATCGGCGATTCCCCCTCATAGCTCGTCTCAAACATCGTCCGCAGCGTGTAGTACCGGCTCGCATACAGCTCAAACGCCGATTCCGGGCTATCCGCAAGGTCCCCCATCGGCGACACGCCACTCTTGGCCGGCGAGAGCTGATCCTCCATCACCACCAGATCCGAGCCAAACAGCACGCGCCCGCGCCACCTGGTGAAGAACGCCCGCGTCCGGCCCGGAAAATACTTGCCCAGTTCCCGCACCACCCACTTCGTCGCCGAGGTGTCGATGTACAGGTTGTCGTGCCGCGTCAGCATCCCATCGAGAAAGTTCAGATCCTCCGGCCACCCGCCCATGTGCGCGGCGATCCACGGGCTCTCAAACCGGTCGAGCATCCGCTCCAGTGCTTCGTAGTGCGACCGCTTCGCCCCATACTTCGCCGCGTCGGAGTACTTCGCCGCGAACCACGTATCCGGGTCGGCAACATGCACCATGTACATCATGCCAAGGTCGCGCCCCGCCTCGCACGCCGCGACCCGCGCGGGGCTGTCGATGTCGCGAACATCCATGGCGTCGGGCACGATGTCCCGCAGCCGCGGCGAGCCCCAGATCTTCAGCATCCGGCTGTCAAACTCCCGCCGAAACCGCTCCACAGTCTTCACGTACCCCATTCCATGCGCGCTGACCTTGTCGGGGTCGCTCCAGCTCGGGATCGCGATGAACCGGACCGTGTCCCCCAGCACCTCCCGCACCGCCGCGGCCTGCCCGATCTGCGTCATGCTGTACGTCTTCACCACTCCGAAAAGCTGCCGCACCTCATCGTAGATCCGGCTCGCCTTCTCGCCGTGGATGTGCGTGTGAGCATCGGTGATGGGCACCACCGGCCGCCCCAGCTTCGCGGCCTCCGCGCGATAATCCAGCCCGAAACGATTCGCAGGTGTTGGTGGACGTGCTGACATGTCGAATCGTACCGGGCTCATGGGCCGTTCTGACAGTCAACGCCTTCTCCGCTCTCCTCCGCTTACTCTGCTCCTCTGAGTTCCTCCGGATAGTCCCCCATGCCGCCCCACTGCCCCCCCCGCATCGCCCTCGCCCATGACTGGCTCTGCGGCTTCCGCGGCGGGGAAGCCGTGCTGGATCGAATTGCCCGGATCGTCGTCGCCGACTACTCCCCCGCCAACCTCTACCTGATGACCGATGACGGCCGCCCAATGACCCCCGCCATCGACGGTCTCCCGCACACCACCTCTCTCCTCGCCAAACTCCCCGCCGGCAACACCACGCTCCGCCGCTGGCTCCTCCCGCTCTACCCGCGCGCTGTCGACGGTCTCTCAAACCGGCTCGCTACCGACCACGCCCGCCAACCGATCGACCTGCTCATCTCCACTTCCTCCGCAGCGATCAAGGGTCTGCGCGCGCCACCGGGCGTCCCCCACCTCTGCTACTGCCACTCTCCCGCGCGCTATATCTGGTCGCAATCAACGCAGTACTCCGGCGGCCTCCGCGGCCTGGGCCTCAACTTCGCGCGCCCGGCGTTCAAAACATGGGACCGCCGCACCGCCGCCAACGTCACCCAGTTCATCGCCAACTCGCACCACACTGCGCGCGAAATCAAGCGCTGCTTCGGCCGCGACTCGCTCATCATCCATCCCCCCGTGCGCACCGCCTTCTTCACCCCGAACACCACCATCAAGCGCGAAGACTTCTGGCTCTGCGTCGGCGCGCTCGAGCCATACAAACGCTTCGACCTGGCAATCGCCGCCGCGGCCTTCGCCCGCACCAAGCTCCTCATCGTCGGCTCCGGCTCGCACGAACTCGCACTCCGCCGCCAGGCCGGTCCAAACGTCGAGTTCCTGGGCCGCGTCCCCGATGAACAACTCCGCGATCTCTACCGCCGCGCTTCCGTCCTGCTCTTCCCGCAGATCGAGGACTTTGGCATCGTCGCGGTCGAAGCCCAGGCCTGCGGCCTCCCCGTCGTCGCCGCCGCGGCCGGTGGCGCGCTCGACAGCGTTGTCGACGATCAGACCGGCAAACTCGTCACCGACCCTACCCCCGACTCTCTCAGCGCCGCCGCCGCCCGCATCTGCAAACACATGCTCAACGACCCCGCGCCGTGGTCACAGCACTGCCGCGCCAACGCCGAGCGTTTCAGCGAAAGCGTCTTTGATGCAAAGCTGCGCGAAGCAATCCTCAACCAGCTGCGCGGGAAATGACACCCGGAGCCGCCTCGCCCACAGAAGGCGGAGTCGCGGGCTTCATCGCGTGCCCGTTCTGGCCGTTCGCGCCCCCGGTGTGCTGCCCATTCAGCACCGACTCGGGCGTCACGTGCTCCAGCACCACGTTCAGCGCACGCACCGCGAGCACCTGCCCGACATACACCTCGTGATCAGCCTCAAGGTCGTAGTGCCGCACCACCTCGCAGTCGATCGCGGCCATCGCCCGCGCCGGAATCGGCGAAGTGCTCACCAGCCGCAGCGTCTCGATCGTGTCAAACGGATCGCCGTCTTCGCGCGTATCAAACTTCCGAATCAGCAGCCGGTTTGACCGGTCAAGCAGGCAGAGCGCAAAGGTGTGGCTGTCCCGGATCAGCGTCGCGATCCGGTGCCCCGTGGGCACCGCCACCGCAATACACACCGGCTCATCGGCGCACTGCATCGCTCGGCGCACAATGACACCGCCGCGGCGTTGTTCATACGCCGACGTCAGCACGCAGGTCATCGTGGGCAACAGCCCAAGCACCCGCTCAAAATCGAGCGATCTCGACGCGTTCATGCCTCCTGCGCCTCCACAGGTGAGTCACTATCGCCGCACACGAAGCACACTTTGCGCTCCGTGCGTGGTAATCCCACAAGGACTCGGGAGAAGTCTACCACCCAAATCTAGGTGTTTCGAGAGAACTCGCCCCCTTGCCCCTCAAGACTCGCCCACCGTGAGTCCGCAAACTATCCCCACTTCCCAAAGAAGTGCGATGGAATGTTGCAAAGTGTGGCAAAGTGGGAGATAATCCCACGACCTCGACCCGGGAGTTCTTGCTGTGCTCTTTACAGGCCACTCAGAGCACATCATCGACGCCAAGCAACGGGTCTCCATTCCCGCCAAGATCCGCAACCAGTGGGACCAGCAACGGGAT
>JBBRUT010000110.1:0-12611 GCA_038247555.1 Phycisphaerales bacterium
AACAGATCCGCTCATGTTGATATCCCCACTTCTAGTGGACTAGAACATAACCAATAGAGGTGGAACATCGATCCCATCGGGGTGACGCATGCAGTCGTTCCCCGAGACTTGAGTGCGTTGCTGACAAACGAGGAAGGTTGTGCGGCCTCTAGGGCCCAATAAGCCGCAAATACCCAGCTACTGATGCCACTTTCTCTCGCGCCCGCGATCGACCACGCAATCCACGCCAAGATTTTCGCGGCATTGCTTCTCTTCATGGCGAGCGGTCGTGGCGCACCAAACGGATCGACGGCGAAATATGTCACCGTTATCGATCTGAGCCACAACTATCTGCATACTTCTGTCGTGTTCGGGCCGGAAAATCACCTGAACAGGCTATGAAGCGTTGCATAAATCACAACTTCCGGGGATTGTTCGGAATCGTGAACTTTGGATAATAACCCAAGACGGGCGATGCGCACGCACAGTGCTTGCGTTTGCCCGCTGACAGCGTGAGGACCGCCACACCACCTGTCAGATTTCACTCGAACGCGCCGGCGCGGCGCAAGAGAGCCTCGCATGAGTTACTTCCGCTCGTTCACGGGTTGCAGTCGCATCGTCGCCGCGATGATCACCTTGCTGTTCGCGGCCAACGCTTCAGCACAGTGCTACATCGTCGAGAATGCACTCTCGTTCGTGGTGGATGGCGGTACATTCGGACCTTCGGGCCTCACTGCGGGCGACTGCCTCAACGAAGCCATCCGCGATATCCCCTCGGGCGGCACGGTCCGGCTCCGAATCGGCACCGGCCAGTACTTCATCGTGCGCGCGCCCATGGTCGGCACGCCCGAAGGAGATGAACGCACCGGCCTCCGTTTCATTGACAAAGTCGTCACCATCGAAGCGTTCAATCCCGCCGCCAGCCCGCTCGATGCCATCATCAGCGCGGACACCACGCTCGGCGCAGTTCCCGATTACCGTCTCTTCAATGTTCGAGGCCAGTTCGGCGAACTCACACTCAACCGCGTAACCCTTGAGAACGGCCGGTCACTCACACCCGGCCAGACCAACGGCGGCGCGATCAAGCACGACTCCCTTCTCCCACTCCGCCTCACCGACTGCATCATCCGCGACAACATCGCCGGCACTCGCGGCGGCGGCATCTGGTCGCAAAACATCTGCCTCCTCGAGAACGTCCTCTTCGTCAACAACCGCGCTGACCCCACAAATGTTCCTGGAAATCCCGGAGAATCAATCCGCGGCGGTGGACTCTATCACGCCCCAGGCAAGCCCTTGGGCGCGCAGATCGCCCTGAGCATGATGGCTTGCCGCTTCCACTGCAATACCTCACTCGAAGAGGGCGGCGGCATGTGGCTCGGCGGCGGCTATCAGCGAAGAGTCTCCAACTGCGAGTTTTACGGAAACGCCGCGACAGTCTCCGGCGGAGCCATGACCGCTAACGGCACCACCTTCCCTTCCCCGAATCCCCCGACCCTCGACTGGCTCCAGTTCGATGATTGCCGCTTCGGCGCGGCCAACTCTGTCGGCGCAGCCTGCGACAGCCCCGCCTATCGCGCCGGCAACTCCGCGGGCATCGACGGCGGAGCTGTCCAGCTTGTCGACAACGCGCAGCCCATCTACATCCGCTGCACCTTTGAGAACAACCGCATCCTCGCTGGCTCCAATGGCCGCGGCGGCGCGATCTACATCAGCAGCGTCGGCGGCAACAACCCCAACCTGCCGCGCTCGGCCGTCTTCATCGAGAGCCTCTTCCTCCGTAATCAGTCCTTCAACACCGGGCAGACGCCCGCCGGTGAGGGCGGCGCGGTCTTCATCCGCGAGTCGAGCTCTCCCTACTTCCTCGACTGTGGCTTTGTGGAGAACGCCTCGCGCCTCGGCGGCGGCATGCACGTCATCGGCGGCTCCAACCCGCGTATGTACAACTGCGTCTTCAGCCGCAACAGTGTCGGCGGTGCCGGGCCCCAGGGTAGCGCGATCTGGGCCAACGCTTCCTCGCCGCAGCTTCTGCACTGCTCGCTGCTCAGCCCCATCGGCTCGCCGCTGGTTTGGCTCAACTCCGTTTCCGCCACCCCCATGCAGCTCACCGGCAGCATTGTCTGGGGCAATGGCCCCGGCGGCCCGAATCGCGCGTTCGGTGGCAACGGTGTCGTGCTCCTCGATCCCGCGCTCACCGCGAATCCGCAGGCCCTCTTCTCCGACCTCGATGTCGATGTGCCCGGTCGCTTCGCGGACCAGTCCGTTGATCCCGCCCGCACCTCCAACATCAACTGCGACCCGCTCGTCGCCAACGCGCCGATCAACGATGTCCACCTGACCAACTGCTCCCCGTGCATCGATCGCGCAGACCACCTGCTCGCTGGCACGCGATACCTGCAGATCTTTGCCAATCCGCTTGCCACATTCGGATTCTCCTTCGCGTTGATCACGGGTGCGCCCGAGAACGAGCAGAGCGACTTTGACTACGACGACGACTTCCTCCCCCCGCAGGGCGCGTTCCACAACGACGCCTCCGGCCCGCGCCCGCGTAACCCGCGCCTCGCCACCTCCGGCGGCCCTGTCGCCTGCGAGGCGGACATGGGCGCCGATGAGTCCATCCGCGACATCACCGACAGCATCACCCTCTTCTGCGACCCCGCCTCCGACGGCCAGCCCCCGCTCGAGATCGCCAGCGCCGATGCTTGCTCACCCTTCGGCGTCGGCGAGGCCTGCGGCCCGCTCTGCGAGGGCGAGCAGCTCTGCCTCACCGGTGTCTTCGATGGCCTCTGCCCCACCGGTGTCGTCTATCAGTGGTATTTCCGCGACGATGCCAACAACGATCCCGCGTTCTGCGGCCCCCTCACCACCGAGTTCGTCCCGGTTGTGAACAACGGACGCATCACCGGCGCCAACACCCCCAACCTCTGCTTCACCGATGTCGAACTCTGCGACACCGGCTGCTACCGCCTGATCATCACCCGCTCCACCTGCGGCGGTCCTTCCCGCTTCTTCTGTGCAGAGGACCTCGCCACCGGCCTCGCCACTTCCATCTGCGGCGATGAGCTCACCGTCGACGTCTGCATCTCCGTCTATCAGGCCCCTGAGATCCAGGTCCACCCCCTCCCCGCGACCGTCTGCCTCGGCGGAACGCAGAACCTGTGCGCAACCGTTCAGGTTCCCGTCGGCTGCGAGCCGCAGTGCATCTGGTACCGCGTCGTAGGCACCCCCGACAACGTCAACACCCCCGGCTTCCCCTTCGATGATGTCCGTGTCTGCCCGCTCCAGGCTCCTCTGGCCGGCATCACCTGCAACGACACACCCCTGGGCGGCGGGCTCTTTGCCTGCTGCCTCACCTTCTCCCCCGCCACCATCAACCACATCGGCGACTACTACGTCGTCGTCACCTGCGGCGGCCTCGAGTGCTCCGTGCAGAGCGACCCCGCTGAACTGGAAGTCATCGATCCCCAGCCCCTCGTGAACAACGCCGCGGTCTGCGTCGGTGGCCGCCAGTGTCTCGAGCAGGTTGCCGTTCTGCCCCCGCTGACTCCCGGCTCCACCTACACCTACCAGTGGTTCCGTCGCCCCGAGAGCGACTGCCTCACCACCCCCTGCCCCGCGGGCGACTGCTCCGCAGGCACCCCGCTCACCAACAGCGGACCCTTCTCCGGCGTCAACACGCCCGTCCTGTGCATCGATCCCGCATCGACCGCGCTCCGCGGCTGCTACTACGTCGTCGTCGGCATCGACGGCCTCGATGTCGATTCCCTCCCCGATGACGGCAAGTGTGTCTCCGCCTCCAACTGCGCGTGCCTCACCGTCATCGATCCCTTCCCCGTCGTCGCCGATGCCGCTGTTTGCCTCGGCGGAACCCAGACGCTCGAGCAGACCGCCACACTCCCTGCGCTCCCCGCCGGCTACACCTACACCTTCCAGTGGTTCTTCCGCGGCACCAGCAACTGCCTCACCACGCCCTGCCCCGCCGGACAGTGCGGCGGCGGCACCACCGTCTCCAACGGCGGCCGCTTCAGCGGCGCAAACACGCCCAATCTCACCATCACCAACGCGATGGCCGTTGATGCCGGCTGCTACTACATCAGCGTCGGAATCGACGGACCCGAAGGCCCTGCGATCGACGCCGCGAAGTGCCTGAAGAGTTCCAACTGCGCGTGCCTCTCGGTCGTCAATCCCCAGCCGGTGGTCAACAACGCCGCCGTTTGCCTTGGCGGAACCCAGACCCTTGAGCAGGTCGCTTCCTTGCCCTCTCTCCCCGCGGGCTACACCTACACCTTCCAGTGGTTCTTCCGCGGCACCAGCAACTGCATCACCACCCCCTGCGAACTTGGCGACTGCACCGGCGGCGCCCCCGTCTCGAACGGCGGCCGCTTCAGCGGCGCGAACACGCCCAACCTCACCATCACCGGTGCCTTCGCCGCCGATGCCGGTTGCTACTACGTGCGAGTCGGAATCGACGGCCCCGAAGGCTCGGCGATCGACGCCGCCAAGTGCATCAAGGCCTCCAACTGCGCCTGCCTCGCTGTTGTCAATCCATTGCCCACCGTGAACGACGCCGCGGTCTGCCTCGGCGGAACCCAGGCCCTTGAGCAGACCGCCACACTTCCCTCGCTCCCCTCAGGCTACGCCTACACCTTCCAGTGGTTCTTCCGCGGCACCAGCAACTGCATCACGACTCCCTGCCCCGCTGGTGATTGCACCGGCGGCACCACTGTTCCCAACAGCGGACGCTTCAGCGGCGCGAACACGCCCACGCTCACCATCACCAATGCCATGGCCGCCGATGCCGGCTGCTACTACATCGTCGTCTCGCTCGATGGCCCCGAAGGCCCCGGGCAAGACGGCCCCAAGTGCGCCAAGGCCTCCAACTGCGCATGCCTCTCGGTTGTGAATCCGCAGCCGCTCGTTGCCAACGCCGCCGCATGCCTCGGCGGCACGCAAACCCTCGAGCAGACCGCAACTCTCCCCCCGCTCCCCGCCGGCTACACCTACACCTTCCAGTGGTTCTTCCGCGGCACCAGCAACTGCATCACGACTCCCTGCCCCGCCGGTGACTGCACCGGCGGCACCACTGTTCCCAACAGTGGCCGCTTCAGCGGCGCGAACACGCCCAACCTCACCATCACCGGTGCCCTCGCCGCCGATGCCGGTTGCTACTACGTGAGCGTCGGAATCGATGGGCCCGAAGGCCCCGCGATCGACGCCGGCAAGTGTCTCAAGAACTCCAACTGCGCATGCCTCTCGATCGTTGATCCCATTCCTCTCGTCGCCAATGCCGCGGTGTGTATCGGCGGAACCCAGACCCTCGAGCAGACTGCCACGCTCCCCACACTCCCCGCGGGCTACACCTATACCTTCCAGTGGTTCTTCCGCGGCACCAGCAACTGCATCGCCACTCCCTGCCCAGCTGGTGACTGCACCGGCGGCACCGCCGTCTCCAACAGCGGCCGCTTCAGCGGTGCAAACACGCCCAGCCTCACCATCAGCAACGCCATGGCAATCGATGCCGGTTGCTACTACGTCAGCGTCGGAATCGATGGCCCCGAAGGCCCCGCGATCGACGCCGCCAAGTGCGTGAAGAACTCCAACTGCGCATGTCTGGTCGTCGTCAACCCGCTCCCCGTTGTCGCCAACGCCGCGGTCTGCCTCGGCGGCACCCAGACGCTCGAACAGACCGCGGTCCTCCCCGCGCTCCCCGTCGGCTACGCCTACACCTTCCAGTGGTTCTTCCGCGGCACCAGCAACTGCATCACGACTCCCTGCCCCGCTGGTGATTGCACCGGCGGCACCACTGTTCCCAACAGCGGCCGCTTCAGCGGCGCGAACACGCCCACGCTCACCATTACCAACGCCATGGCCGCCGACGCCGGCTGCTACTACATCGTCGTCTCGCTCGATGGCCCCGAAGGCCCCGGGCAAGACGGCCCCAAGTGCGCCAAGGCCTCCAACTGCGCATGCCTCTCCGTGGTGAACCCGCAGCCCATGGTGGCCAACGCCGCCGCATGCCTCGGCGGTCGTCAGTGCCTGGAAGTCTCAACGCTCCCCGCCCTCCCCGCGGGCTACTCCTACACCTATCAGTGGTTCCGCCTGCCAACTTCTAACTGCCTCACCACGCCCTGCCAGAACGGCGCATGCAGCGGCGGCACCGAGCTCACCAACAGCGGCGGATTCTCCGGCGTCACCACGCCCATCCTCTGCATCGACCCCGCCATCGCCTCACACCAGGGCTGCTACTACGTCCGTATCGGCATCGATGGCCCCGAAGGCCCCGCGCAAGATGGGCCCAAGTGCATGGTGGTCTCCAACTGCGCATGCCTCAGCGTCATCGACCCCGTCCCCGTTGTCGCCAGCCGCACCGTCTGCATCGATGGTGACCAGTGCCTCAGCGTGAACGTCGGCGCCTTCCCCGCACTCCCCGCCAACTACACCTACACCTTCCAGTGGTTCTTCATCGGCAATGCTGACTGCATCGCCGCGCCCTGCCCCGGCGGCGCATGCTCCGGCGGCTCTCCCCTTGCCAACAGCTCGGTCTACTCCGGTGTCACCACGCCCACCCTCTGCCTCAACAACGCACAGCTCATCCACCAGGGCTGCTACTACGTGCAGGTCGGCATCAACGGGCCCGAAGACGGCGCGATCGACGCCGCCAAGTGCCTCCGCTTCTCCAACTGCGCATGCCTCCGCGTCCTCCCACAGCCCACCTTCACTCTTCAGCCCGAGCCCGCGGCCGTCTGTGTCGGGGGTCGACAGACCCTCACCGCCAACGTCACCAACCCCGGCGGCCTCTCCCTCTGCCTCCAGTGGTACCGCAAGACCTCCTGCAGCCTGCAGGGTGAAGGCGTGCCCGTCGTCGACGGTTCCGGGATCAGCGGCGCAACCACCAACACCCTCACCTTCGACCCTGCCAGCCTCGACCACGAAGGCTGCTACTACCTCCGCGCCCGCCTCTGCGAGCCCAACGATCTGAGCAAGTGCCCGTGGGTTGACTCCACCTGCGCCTGCCTCGATGTCCGCCCGCCCCTGGTGCCCTGCGTGCTCGAGTGTGTCTCCGGCGAATCAGACTCCGCGGGCAACTGCCTCTTCTGCCCCGGTGTCGATATCACCCTCTGCTGCGATGTCGTTGGCACCGAAGGCCCGGTCTGCTACCAGTGGCAGTTCTGCGCCGACTCCGGCCCGGCGGGTTGCTTCATCGACATCCCCAGTGCAAACTCCGCCTGCTTCATCATCGAGAACTTCAACCCTGCCATCCACACGGGTTGCTACCGCGTGCGCATCAACTACCTCGATCTCTCCGGCGGCCTTGGCTGCCCCGATTCCAGCGACAAGTGCGACGCGGTCTACTCGCTCCCCATCTGCGTCGCCGAAACCGACCGCTGCTGCCCGGATGTCTGCGACTGCAAGGACAACGCCGATCCCACACAGCCCTTCTACGCACTGTGGAAGACCGGCGAGTGGGACGGCCAGAGCGGCGAGTGGTCCTTTGACCGCTCCACCACCGACGGCATCGTCATCAAGGCCGCGGACGACTTCTTCCTCTGCCCCTCTTCCATGCACCACATCACCCGATTCCTCGGCGAGATGCTTGTCCGCCAGAGCAACCCCCTCATCGAGTTCCAGGCCAAGCTCTTCCTCTACGAAGATTGCGACGGCCAGCCCGGAGAGCAGATCGCCGAGTTCGACAGCGACTGCCCCGCGTTCGTCAGCGGCGCGCCCGATGGCTTCACACGCTACCAGGTCAAGTTCGATCTCTCCGAAGAATGCTTCTGGCTCCGCGGCGGAACCTACTGGGTCTCCCTCGTCGCCATCGCCCCTCCCGCGGATGCCTCCTTCGAAGCCTTCTGGGCCGGCGTCGGGCTCCCGGGAACTCCGCCCATCCCGACCGTCATGGGCCGCCAACCCGTCTTCATGGATGGTGACAACGACTGGGCCGAGTACGACCCCTGCTGTCACCCCTGCGCCGATCTCCAGTTCTGCCTCAGCGGCAAGTCCTGCCCCATCATGTGGGACAACGGCCTGCCCTTCCTCGGCGGCGCCGATTCCGATTCACCGCCATCACCGCCCTTCCAGGTCCGCGGCACGCGCTCCGAGAAGTCCGCGCTCCCGGTCCGAAACTCCCGCGCGGCCGATCAGTTCATCGTCAAGACCTGCAATCCAGAGGAAGTCTGCTACCTCGAAGGCTACATCTTCACCAACTGCATCGGCTTTGAAGCCCACCTTGAGATCTACGAGAGCGACTGCCGCGTGCCGCAGTTCGAGCTCCCCCAGGCCTCACCGGTCTTCTACAGCGCGATCGCCGATCCCGCCAACATCATCGATCTCGGCTACACCGGTCTGCAGGTCGGCACCACCGCCGTCCGCGCATACAAGGTCATCTTCTGCGCCTTCGACCCCGGCCTCACCTTCGAGCCCGGACGCAACTACTGGGTCTCTCTCTCCGTGAAAGATTCCTTCTCCGCCAACGAGCGTGCCTTCTTCGCGCACGTCAAGACCCCGTGCGACCCTTGCACCGAACCCTACGTGTGGAAGGTCGATCCTGGTATGGAGCTCGCCCCCGGCCGCCAGATCCCCGATTGGCGTTCCGCCGGTGAAGATTTCGCATTCCTCATCGCAACCAAGAAGCAGCCCGGCACTTCCCCCATTGGCGGCCCGGGCGAAGGCGATTTGTGCATCGCCGATGCGAATAACAACAACGAAATCGATGTCCAGGACATCTTCGTCTTCCTGTCTGCCTGGTTCGCCGGCTGCCCATAGCCCCGCCCCGAAGGCTCGAACGAATCCCCCAATCGCCCGCTGCATCCCTCCCCGGGGTGCTGCGGGCGTTTTCTTTCCGGCGGCGCGGTCTCCCCGCGCACGCCACCCAACTCGACGTTTGCGGCCGATGCTCGCCTCGCCGCCAAGCCGCGAAACATTCAATATGTCCTCTTGAGGTGGCTTGCGTTAGGGTCGCTCACGGTGTAGTCTGAGATCGGTGGCTCGTGGGGCCACACAAGGTCCAAGTCCGCGCCCACCCATCCCACGCTCAATCCGAGCAGCAAACGAGGAGTTTCAGAATGTTCAGATCCGCGCGCCGAAACATCGGTTCGTTGTCCTTCTACGCAACCGCTGCGGCGCTGCTGGCGGCCTCCGCCGCCTCCGCCCAGCCCGCCAACAACGCCTGCTCGAGTGCCATCCCAATCGGCAACTCAACGGTTTCGGGCACCACCATCGGTGGCTCGACCGACGGCTCCGCGAACTGCGGCAACTCCGCCACAAGCTCTGACGTCTGGTACCGCTACACCGCGTCCGCGACCACCACCATTACCGTCACGACCTGCAACCCGGCGACCAACTACGACTCCGTGCTGTCGGTCCACTCTGCCGCCTGTCCGGGCACTACAGCGACTCAGATCGCCTGCAACGACGACGCGTCTTGCTCGTTCAGTGGCTTGCGCTCCACCCTCACCTTCCCCGCCACGATCGGCCAGGAGTACTTGATCCGAGTCTCAGGGTACGGAAGTAGCGCAGGACTCTTCGAGCTCAGCGTGGGCCCCGGCGGCGGCGGACAGCCCCCTATCAACGACCTGTGCGCAAGCGCCACCCCCGTCGGCAACGGCACCTTCACCGGCACCACCAACAACGCCGCGGCAGATGGACAATCCACCTGCATCGGCTCCGCAACGCCCGACGTCTACTACCTCTACACCGCGCCCTCAACCGGCACCGTCGTCGCCAGCACCTGCCCCGCAGCGAGCTACGACACCGTGATCTCCATTCACTCCGCCTGCCCAGCGACCACCGCCAATCAGATCGCCTGCAACGATAACTTCTGCGTCGCCCGCTCGCAGATCTCCTTCGCCGCAACCGCCGGCCAGCAGTATCTGGTCCGTGTCGCCGGTGCAACCGCCTCAGGCACGTTCACCCTCAGCCTGGGCGATCCACCCCCGCCCGGCCCCAGCGGTCCCGATGTCACCTACCAGCACGTCAACGGCCTCTGGCAGGCCGGAGTGATTGGTGGCGTTCGTGCCTATGCCCTGGGTTCGGATACCTGCAACATCGGCGATCAGAACCTCCTCTGGACCAACCACGGAACACCGGCGCTTGCGATGAACGCGTACCGCATTCACAACGGACGCATGCTGCAGGTCGGGCTCGGCTTCGCCAAGACCGCCTGCTGCGCCGCCGCCGGAAGCGGCTGCGGATCGTGCAACGGCGCGGGCGGCTCCGTCCTCGGCGCCGGCTGCAAGGATGTCTACGGCTCCAGCTACAACGGCATCCAGTCCCACCTCGCGCCGCGCTCACTCATCAACGGCTACACCGGTGTCATCTCTCCCTACCCCCAGATCTCCGGCGACACCATCTTCCGTCGCCTTCAGATCGCCCAGACCGATCTCACCACCGCCACTTTCCCCGGCGCACGCTACCTCGTTGAAGGCGCCTATATGGCCACCGACGACGCCGCGGCCGGCAACGCGATGAACAACAACTCCTACATGATCGTGAACGTCAACCAGTCCGACTACAACATGAGCGCCGTCACCGGCACCATCCAGGGTGTACCGGCGATCCGTGCCTGGCGCGACCACGGCCTTGGCAACAACGTCGTCGATCCCTCCGTCGGCATCTTCAGCGTCGATGTCCCGAATGAGGGTCGCTACTGGATCGCCACCAAGGTCACCGATCAGGGCAATGGCACCTTCCTCTACGACTACGCCGTCTACAACCTCAACTCCGACCGCAGCGGCGGCTCCCTCTCCGTTCCCCGCGCTGCGGGCGTAGCGATCTCCGGCGTCGGCTTCCACGATGTCAACTACCACTCCAGCGAGCCCTACGCCAACACCGACTGGGTGAGCAGCGTCTCCGCATCCGCAATCCAGTGGAGCAGCCCCCAAACCTTCGCCCAGAACGCCAACACCAACGCTCTCCGCTGGGGCACGATGTACAACTTCTGGTTCGTCGCCGATAGCGCGCCAACCACCGGCACCGTCACCCTGGGCCTCTTCAAGCCCGGCACCCCGACCGACATCTCCTTCGATGTCCCCGTTCCCTCCGCCGTCGGCAACCCCTGCCTCGCCGACTTCGACGGCAACGGTCTGGTTCAGGTTCCCGACATCTTCTCGTTCCTCTCCGCCTAGTTCGCCGGCGATGCCAGCGCAGACTTTGACGGTAACGAACTCGTCCAGGTCCCCGACATCTTCGCCTTCCTCTCTGCCTGGTTCGCAGGCTGCTGATCCGATTCTCTCCCTTCACCTTTTCGCGGCCGCGCCCCCATTCAGGGCGCGGCCGTTTTCGTAGTGCATCCTGCCCATCCGCGCCCTGCCATCCTTCCCATTTCGCTCCTCCCCGCGGGGTCGCGGCGGCATTCCCGGCCTAGCGTCTTTGGATGTCTACTCACAACCCTTCCGATGCCGATCCCGCGCCGGCCGCTCACGGTGCCCACGGCGCCCACGATGCGCCCGCCCACCGATACACCGCCCGCTTCGCCGACCACATCGAAACCCGTTGGCAGAACTTCTGGGAGCAGCACGGCACCTTCACCCAGCCCAACCCCGGGCAGCCCGGCTTCGATGCCTCCAGGCCCAAGTTCTACTGCCTCGACATGTTCCCCTATCCCTCCGGCGCAGGGCTCCACGTCGGCCACCCGCTCAGCTACACCGCCACCGATATCGTCTCACGCTTCATGCGCATGCAGGGCCGAAACGTTCTGCACCCCATGGGCTGGGATGCCTTCGGCCTTCCCGCCGAGCAGTACGCGATCCAGACCGGCATCCACCCCTCCATCACCACCAAGCAGGCCACCGACAACTTCCGTCGCCAGCTCAAACGCTTCGGTTTCAGCTACGACTGGTCGCGCGAAATCTCGACGATCGATCCCGAGTACTACAAGTGGACCCAGTGGATTTTCCTCCGCGCCTACAACGCCTGGTACGACCCCAGCCAGGCGGACGGCGGCAAAGCGCGCCCCATCAACGAACTTATCGCCGAACTCGAAAGCGGTGATCTCCGCATCGGTCTGGGCGGCGAACTCGTCCACATCGGCTCCGCCGCGGCGACCGGCATCATCGGCGGCGAGCCCGTCGGCACCCGCCGCTGGCACGAACTGAACGCAACCCAGCAGCGCGCGGTCATCGATAGCCAGCGGCTGGCCTACATCGATGAAGCCATTGTCAACTGGTGCCCGAAGCTCGGCACGGTACTCGCCAACGATGAAGTCATCGACGGCCGCTCCGAACGTGGCGGACACCCCGTCCTCCGCAAGCCCCTCCGCCAGTGGATGTTCCGCATCACCGCCTACGCCGAGCGGCTCCTGCGCGACCTCGACTCCGTGGACTGGCCATCCTCGACCAAGACGATGCAATCCGAGTGGATCGGGCGCAGCGAAGGTGCGGAGATTGACTTCACTCTGGGTAGCTCGCCACTCCGTGGCGAGAATCACTTGATTGAAGCTACCGCGCGCCTGACTTCCGACCCTCAAGCCGGTTTGCAGCCTCGAGGCTTTGTCGGCGAGAATCCCTATCCGCCTGATGTCTACGGTGCCGCCGCCGATGTGCTCATCCGAACAAGAAATCTCCCGCACATGGAGATGCCGGGTGCGACCTACTTTGTGACGTGGAAGGCGGTTCAGGAGACGCACTTCAGCGCGGCAC
>JBBRUT010000111.1:0-12570 GCA_038247555.1 Phycisphaerales bacterium
GAGTTTCTGAGGGACTTCCCGGTAGAACGAACACGCTCCGGTCGCGGGACAGGATCGTTCAGGGCCACGCGGAATGGAACTGACCGCGATCAGGCGTGCTGGCGGCGGCGGTGGATGAAGCCGATGCCGGCGATGCCAGCCATGGTCGATAGACCGGCCCACGCGGCTGGAGGGAGGGGGACGACAACCACTGTCTGTCCCACAATGCCAAAGTTCAGGCTTCCCAGATCCGCGCTGACTTTGCGTGAACCCAGCACCACGCCCGAGAGCGACCAGCTGTGGGCCGCAAGATCGGGATCGTTGCCAAAGGTCATCCAGGTGTTGGTGTAGGCGGAGCCGCCGGAGCCGAGCGATTCGGCATCAAACGACCCGTTCCCGAGCGATGCGCTCGAGAAGACCAACTGGGAAAAGGAGAGGCCCGCGGCATCGAGATGATGGGGAACGGAGGCGGTGAGCTGGAGCGCGTTGAAAGATGAGCGGCTCTGCTGCGCGCTGCCAAGGCTGTTTGAGGTGGAGTGGTCGGTGCGGCCATCCCACCGGATGGATCGGGAGAGGGTGTCGCGTTCACCGTTGAGGATGCCGCTCATGGTGACGGTGAAGCCTGAGGATGGGGAGTGGCTGAGCGTGAAAGCCCAGCGGACATCATTCACCTGCTTCAGCGAACCGAGCTTGTGTTCGCTGCCGGCTCCGGCGGTCTGGGAGCCATTGATGCTCAGGCGACCATCGACCTCGGAAACGGCGAACTTGGAGCTGAAAGCAGGAGTGGGCGCAACCGTGAGATTGGCTGGCGCGCCCGAAACCCCTTGGCCTCGCAGGACGACCGGCGCGGCGTGTGCGACACCTGAGACAGCGAGCCCGGCCATAGCCGTGATGACGATGCAAGTCTTCATAATGAATCCCCACGCCCCGGAATCCCAGCCCGCCCTGAACTTCACCGATCCCAAAGCCGCTGCGCGGTGTGGAACGGTGACGGAGATTACCTCCAACGCCGCCCGTTGGCGAACCGTTGGCACGGTTTCTCAAGCAGATCGTCGAGACTGAGGAAAGGCAGAAGGTCTGAGAATACAGCGTTAGGAGCGTTCATCGGTGCCAAACGAAGACGGCCGGTCAAGTTGACCGGCCGTCGGGAGGGACTGGGGGATATGGGGGTTCGGGGTCAGCGAGGAGGGAGCTTCTGACGGAGCTGGAGAAGGCGCGACTGCTGCTCGGCGTCAAGTTGGGCACTGCTTTCGCCGCTCGCGAGAAGGGCAGCAAGGGTCTGCAAGTGTGTGGCGGCTTCGGCTCGGTCCGCGGCGGAGCCGCCCGCCAGCGCATCCGCAAGATTCACCAGCGCTCCGGAGGCCTTTGGATCGAGCTCGACTGCACGCCGGAAGGCGATGATTGCGCCGCTTCGGTCGCCCATCGCGATGTCGATCGAGCCGAGCGTGTCGTAGAACGGGGCGAGTTGGGCGATCAGGATCGCCTCATCGATCAGTGTCTTGGCGCGGCGAAGGGCATCGCTTGCGGAACCGGGCGTTGCTTTCTTATAGATGAGGTAGGCGAGGTTGTTGTTGACGATTGCCAAAGGCGCGCCAGTGGGGGGCTGCGAGGCGGCAAGCGCCCGCTCGTAGAGAGCCATGGCCTGGGCATCGTCCTGCATACGTTCAGCGAGGTTGGCCATCTCGAGCACCATCTGGGTGGCGAGGGGTTGAATCGCTCCCAGCCGGGAGAGGGTGGCCTGTGCTTCCCGGCGTTTGGCTGCCCCCTTGGTCTGATCGCCCGCCGCGGCGGCGACCTCGGACTGGGCAAGCTGCGCGTGGATAGCGATGAACAGCGCCTCGGGGGCGGCGGGCCCGCCGGAAGCAACGCCCAGAGCAGTGGATTCGGCTTCCGCCAAGTCGGTGCCTGTGGCCATCAGAAGTCGCGCCAGGGCGAGCACGAGCAGGGGGTTCTCTGGCTCCTTGGCGATGGCCTGGCGTGCGAAGGAAACGGCCGCGGGCAGGTCGCCGGCGGCGTTGGAGATCGAGGATCGCATGGAGAGTGCCTGCGCGGATGCCCCATCGGGGGTGCTGAGTACCTGGTCGACCGCGCTGCCGGCGTGCCTGAGAAAGTCCGCCTTGGCATCGGGGAAGCGGTCAGATGCCGAGGCCCACGCATTGGCGATGGCGAGTTGATCGTTCGCGGATGAGGGATCCATCTTCGACGCGATGGCTTCGATCCATGTCCGCACATCGGCGGCGGATTTCACCAGCATCGACGCGACGGGGAGGGCGATGCTGAATCGCACGGGCTCTGAGGA
The DNA here is from genome assembly GCA_038247555.1 of Phycisphaerales bacterium. Taxonomy (GTDB): domain Bacteria; phylum Planctomycetota; class Phycisphaerae; order Phycisphaerales; family UBA1924; genus JAHBXL01. The sequence continues at coordinate 2,279 of JBBRUT010000111.1, forward strand.
CAGATGCGGCTCGAGCGTTTGAAAGGCGGGCGCGGCGGGACCGGATTCGATGGCCGCGCGAACGCGAACGTTCAGTGCGCCAAGCGAGAGGACATCGTCGGGTGCGATCGCGGGGGGGATGCGGATGTCCTTGACGGCTTCGTTCGCCTGGCGGGTGCGGCCGAGGGCGAGCAGGGATTCGCCGATCGCGACATCGGCCTGGGGTTCACGGGTGAGGGCGCGCCAGGCGGTTGCGGCGGCGAGAGCAGCTTCCCACTCACCGGCGGCGATGAGTGTGCGTGCGGCCTGCTCCTGGATCGATGGATCGTTTGCATATCTGGCGGCAGCTCGCCGGACGATGCGGGACGCCTCGGCGACGGATGCGGGCCCGCCGGCGATGAGCCTGCGAACCACAAACATCTGTGTGGAGGGGTCATCGACAAACTCGTCGGCGAGCCTGCCCAGAACGGCGGCGTCGTCGAGCTTGCCCTCCGCGCGGGTGCGGCCGACGGCGCGGATGGCTTCTGCGCGGCGAGCGGTTGCGGGGTTGCTTGCGAGTGCATCGGCAAGCGCGGAGATATCGGTGGATTCGTCATCCATGCCCGCGAGGCGGATCTGCTCCCGGATGATGGTCAGGTCGGAATCGCCGGGGATCTTCTCGAGGCCGACCCTGGCGGCAGCTTCTGCCGGGCCAAGCTCGCCGCGAACGAGGTGAAAGCGTGCCAGCAGCGACCAGGTCTGGCGGTCATCTGGGCCGAGTTGGGTGGCGCGGGTGTACTCGGTGAGAGCGGTCGCGGCGTCGCCGGCAGCAGCGGCGAAGGCTGCGCGGGCCATTGCGCGGTCCTTGGGCGCGATGGCGGGGTCATCGAGCTTCGCCAGTGCACTCTGGGCAGCGCCGGGCTCTCCGAGTGTGCGCAGCGCGTTGGCGACGTTGAGGATGAAGGGTGCGCTGGCAAGGGGTGCGCGGAGGATGCGCTGGTAGGTGTCGATGGCCTCGCGGTCCCGTCGCAGGGCCAGGAGCAGGCTGCCTCGACGCAGTAGAAGCTCGGGATCATCGGGCGCGGAAGAGAGCACGGTGTCAAGAGCCCGGAGGGCCGCCTCGTGTTCGCGGAGTTCGGTGAGCAGATCGACGGCCCGCAGTCGGCCGGGGGTCTCGGCGGCGGAATCGAGCGCGAGCTTGGTCAGTTCTGCAACGGCGCGGGGCAACTGGCCCTGCTGCCGGTAGATCGATGCGAGGCGGAGTGTGAAGGCTGTTCGGTCGTTTGAAAAGGCTGCGCCCGCGGTCAACTGATCAATCGCGCCCTGGTAGTTGGGTCGAATGTCTTTGGCCGGGTCATCCAGCAGGAGGGCGTTGATCAGCGCATCGCGGAACTCGGTTCGGGCCGGGGCTTCCAGCACCAGATTGCGCAGCAGGCCAACGGCCTCATCGCGGGCGCGAACAGATGGTGAAGCCGAGAGAAGCGCGCGAGCGCGGGCAAAGCGGATCTCGGCCGATGGGCGGTCGGCGTCAGAGCCGCCCAGCGCGATGATGCGGGAAGCAATCTGCTCGACGAACGCGGAGTCGGTGGGCGCGGCCTGAGAGCGGATCGCGGTCAAGTGCATCGCGAGGGAATCGGGATAGGCGGCGACGGCGGACTTCCAGGTGCTCAGGGCTTCGGGATGTCCGATGGCATCGCGAAACTGCGCTCGGGTCAGGATCATGTCGGCCCTGGTCGCCTCGGTGGCATTGGCGAACGCGTCGTCGATGAGCTTGATCGCGGGTGCGGGCTGGCCGCCGGTGTGCATGAGCAGTGCGCGGCTGAGCAGCGTGCCCCCGCTGACGCCCGCGGCCTCGAGGATGCGGTCCTCCATGCCCAGGCCTTCGCGTGCACTCACCTGCGCCAGGCGCCGGGCGAGGTCGGCGTCGAGTGTCGCGGGATCCTTGGCGACCTGCTCGATCAGATCGGATGCATCGGACTTGCGGTCAGAATCCGCAAGGAGCGCGACGCGCGCTGGAAGGAGTGCGCGGCGGGCCATGAGGCTGAGCTGCGGGTTGTTGAGCGCATCCAGACGCGTCGACATCTCTTTGATCTGCCGAAGAACATCGGCGGGGCTGGGTACAGCGCGACCGGATTCGATGAGCATCGCCTGGGCGCGCAGGTGCGAGAGACGCGCGGCGGGAGCGAGACGGAACTTCTGGAGAGCGTTCTGCGCGGCGACCATGCCCTCATCGAGGCGACCCTCGTCGAGCAGGGTTTCGGAGGCTCGAACGGCGGGAGCATCCCACCCTTCCGCGACGCCGGAGCGGTAGACGCTCTCCCAGGCGGCGCGGGCTTCCTCGTTTCTGCCCAGGCGGGAGAGAATCTCGCCGCGGAAGTAGGGGAAGGTGGGTTCGGCCTCGTGCTCTTTGATTCCGGCATCGACCAGAGAGAGCGCGGCCTTGGGGTCGGGAGTATCCAGAACAGCCTTGAGAACGGTGCTCCAGGCCTTGGCAATGAAGTCCCGGTCACGCGCGCGAAGCGCATCGAGCAGCTTGGAGGCTTCGTCCTTGCGATCCAGATTGCGAAGGGCGAGCGCGCTGAAAGCAAGGATCTCGCTGTGCTCGCCACGGGGAGAAGCATCCGGGGCGGGGAAGTCGGTCAAGAGGGCCTGCGGCTGACCGCTTTGCCAGTGTCGACGCGCAAGGAGGCGTCGGAAGTCGTTGTCCTTCAGACGCTGCGAGGCATCGCGGATGACCATGAGGGAGTGCGGGTACATTCCCAGACGATCGAAGCCGGCGAGAAGCTGCCCGGCGAGCTGCGGCTGGGTGTAGGTGGGTTCGGCGATGCGGGTGGGGGTGTCTTTGTCAAGGCCCGCGGCGGCGCAAAGCGTGCTGGTGAACTCGTCGATCGAAACAGATTCACCGGTCTCGACGCGGACGAGCAGCGAGAGGAGCGCGAAGCCGGCATCGCCGGGATTGGCGGCGAGCGATGAGGCGGCGAAGGAGCGGGCCTCATCGCGGCGGTCGGTCTCGCGGAGGAAAGTTGCCCGCATGATCGCGGGCTGATAGTCCTTGGGAGCGAGGCTGACAAGCTGCGCGGTGAGCTTGTCGAGGGTGTCGTCCCATGCCTTCAAAGCGATTCGGGCGGCTGCCTCCTGCACCATGGCCTCGAAGTGAACGCTGGTTGCAGCGGAGATGTCGCCAGGACGCAGGCGTACCGCCTGATCGCGTGCCTCGGCGTGATAGCCAATCTGGTTCTGGAGCTTCACGAGCCTGAGCGCCGTGTCGCGGTCGGTTTCATCGAGCGCGAGTGCACGCCCGTATGCGACGGCCGCCTGCGGGAGGTGAGCTGCCCGCGGGTCTTCGGTCTTCTCCCTTGCGTCGGCGAAGGCGAGCCAGGCTTCGCGGTCATCAGCCTGGCGGCGCAGGTAGCGGCCGAGGTTGTCGAGAGTCGAGAAGTAATCCTGCTGCGCATACGCGGCCATGCCGTCGGTGCGGAGGGCCTGGGTGCGGCGTTCGTTCTGCCATTTCCGCACGACAAAGAGGCCAAACGCGGCAACAACGAGCAGCACGCCGGCGATCCCCACGAGGAGGAGTCGGCGCGCGGCCTTGGGCTTGAGTCTCATGAGCGGGTGACCTTCCTGAGAACGAGAAGCACTGTTTTCCAGATGATCCAGAGGTCGAAGAAGAACGACTCGCGCTCAACGTACTCAATGTCGTACTTGATCCACTCCTGAAAGTCCGCGCCGGCAACACGGGTGCGGCGGATCTGCCAGAGGCCGGTGACGCCGGGGCGAACGCTCAGTCGAGCCTCGCGCCATGGCGGGCAGAACTGATTCTCCTTGAACGGGCTGGGCCGCGGACCGACGACGGACATGTCGCCCTTGAGCACGTTGAGGAACTGCGGGAGCTCATCAAGCTGGAAGTCACGGAGGATTCGGCCGACACGGGTGAGGCGAGGGTCATCGGGAATGAAAAACTGTGGACCGTCGGCCTTGTTCTCGCCGGCAAGCTTGGCCTTGATCATTTCGGCGTCGCGCCGCATCGAGCGGAACTTCAGGCAGCCGAACCTGCGGCCGCCGATGGTCTCGCGGGTGTGGCTGAAGAAAATGGGTCTTCCATCCTCGAGGAAAACTGCCAGCGCGATGAGCGGGTAGAGCGGGAGTGTGGCCACAAGAACCAGCAGCGAGAAGAGGATGTCAAAGGCGCGCTTGAAGGGCCGCCGCGAGATCGCAGGGGTCTTGAGAGTCGCCAGGGACTCGGCGATGGGTTCGATCTGAAGCCACTCGACCGGCGATTGCGTGGGGCGGGCGGCGGGGCTGTCCCACAGCACGGCCGGCCCGACCGCAAAGCGATCAGAGGGGAGCTCCCTTCCGGCGCCGATCCACAGCGGCCCGCGTGCGGAGGCCGGCGCGTTGACGCTCTGCTCATCCATCATCCACACGCCGTCGCCCGCGGCCTGGATCCGGTTGATGGTCGTATCGGGCCTGCGCCAACGGCCGATGATCTCGCGCAGAAAGAGCGTGCTTTCCTCGGAGTCTTCAGAGTCGAAGATGCGGGCCTGAAGTCTCGCGGCGGAGCGCGCGGAGGGACGGAGAGACTTCCGCATGCGTCGCCAGGCGGTTGTGGCATCGGGCGCGGCCTGCCAGATCTGAACGATCTCCGGATCGCTGGTGAGACCCACGCGGATGGTCCGCGCATCGGCCTCGCCGTACACGCGCTCAAAGCGCTGGAAGCGACCGGAAGAGTCACTGTGGACCCGCTCGGCGTAGCGGTCCTTGCGCTTGTCGACCAGCCGGACGGCGACAAGGTCGGGGCTGAGCCAGGCCATGGCATCCAGCAGAGCAGCGGGGCGGAAGATGGTGAGCGTGCCCGGGGGGAGCAGCAAATAGAGCTCGGCGTAGGGAACGATTGCCGAGGGTTCGCCGGGGCGAACGACCTGTACACCGCGCGACGCCCAGAAGCGGTCGTGCAGTGCAGTGGGAGTAAGACCCCAGATGGTGGCGGTCGCGTTCACGGTGCGATCAGGGCCTCATGTCCAGCGCGACGCTGCGAGCCAGAGGCCCAAGCATATCGGCCGCAGGAATGATGTCAGTGGATGTATGGCCCGCGGATGCCGCGGCCGACGCGCGAACGGAGCGGAACGATGCGCTGACGCTTCGCGAGCGGCTGAAGTCCATGGAGTTGGCGCGATTGAAGACGATGCCGGCAAGGCGGGCTCCAAGGAGTCCGAGATGACGGATGGCGCTCTGAGCGTCGGAGCTCTGCTGGCCGCGGCCGACGACCATCACGACGGCATCGCCCGCCGAGGCGGCGAGGTTCGCTTCAAGACTGCCAAGGATCGGGCCCGTGTCGATGATGACGGCGTCGTAGTCGCGGCGGAAGCCTTCGATCATCTTGGCGAGAGCCTCGCGCGAAACGCGGCTGGCGTATGCGGCATCGTCGCGTCCAGATGGAACGAGGCTGAGCCCCGGGACGCTGGTTGCCTCGGGAGTAGGACTGGTGTTGCCGTGCGTGAGCTGATGACCAATGCCGATCTCGCGGGATGCCCCGAGGCGGGAGGTCAGGCCGTGTCCGATCAGATCGAAATCGATCAGCAACGTGCGCTCGCCCGCCATGGTGAAGGACATCGCAAGCGAGAGCGACAGGCTGGTCTTCCCGTCGCTGGCGGTGGGGCTGGTGACGACATAGACCTTCCGAGTGGGATCCGCGAGCTGAAGCATCGAACGGATGTGGTGCACGCAGTGCACCGCGGCCGCGGCCTGCTCGGGGTCGTCGATGGTTGAAGGGAGTTCGGGGAGGATGCCCAGCATGCGTGCGCCGCCCAGCCGATCGCCGGCCTGATCGGAGTAGCGGAAGCGGCGGTCAACAAGTCCAAGAAGCAGAAAGATGCCGACCGGGAACCCGCCGCCGAGCACAAGGCCCATCGCGGCGTACTTCTTGCGGGGATCTACAGTGGGTGTTGAGGGCGGGGCATCCGGAAGGATGGCTTCGATCCGTCCGATGCGATCGGTCATCTTGGATTCGACCGCGATCTCATCGAGACGACGGTTGACCTCATCGAGGTTGGTCTCGGTCATCTTCAGTTCGCGGCGGAGCGCATCGATCTGCAGCTTGCGCTTGCTGACGAGGTCGGTGCGTGAGCGGAGGGCTTCGGACTGCTGACGCAGATGCTGGTAACGTTTGACGAGCTGGGCGGGCGTAAGCGATGTGCCCGCCGGCGCAGCGACCACAGGCCCGGCTGTGCCGAGGGAGCTCGATGCAGCCGCGGCGGCGTTGACTGATGCCGCGCGATCAGCGATTGCGGTTTCAAGCGCGCTCAACTCGGCGTTGAGATCGGTCATGGCGGTGTGCTTGGGGCCGATCCCCCGCGAGCGGTACAGATCGAGGCGGCGGCGGAACTCGGCCAGCTCACCGAGATACTTGGCCATCGGGCCGTCGAAGGTGGCGATCTGCTCGGGCGTGAGGGGATCAAGGGGCTCGGCAGCGGCCTGCGGATCACTTCCCGGAGCGACGGGCTGAACGGGCAGGGCGTTGATATCGATCCCGGCTTCGGCGAGCGAGAGCGCGACCTCGTTCAGACGGTCATCAAGCGCGAGAAGCTGGGTCAGGTAGTGATCGCCGAGGCGGGCGAGGTCATCGGTTTCAAACTCGGCGGACTCGGTGTTGATGCGGGTCTCTGTGTCTCGCTTCTGAGATTCGAGGGCCTGCTTCCGCTGAGTGAGAATCTTGTTCTGGGTTTCGCGCTGGGCCTTGCTCTCAGAACCGCCAAAGGCGTCCTGATAGGCGTTGATGATCTCGCTGACAGCGACGAAGGCGGCGCGAGACTCCTCATCGGTGAAGGAGACCATGATGAGTTCGGGGGCATCGCGCCCCGTGACGACCCGCAGGCTCTCGCGGAACTGCTTCTCGGCTTTGGGGTCCCGCTTGCGGCCCAAGTCCCGCCAGCCGTCGCTGTCCATGGCCTTGTTGAGCACGCGGCTGTGTTGAATAAGGCTTGCCTGCGTGTTCACGAAACTCGAGAACATCGGCGGAAGGGTGTTCTGCTCGCTGGTATAAAGGATGCGAGGGAGGACTGGCTGAATGCGGATATGGCCTTCGGCCCGGTAGCGAGGCACGGGGAAGAGATAGCCCGCAGCGGCGGCCGCGAGGCCGAAGAGGACGGCCAGCACAATGGTGACGATGTAGCGGCCTCGGAGGAGCCCGTGGACCACGTGAACGATGTTCACCTGCTGCGCAGGTTCCCCGGTCGCAACGCCGGATGGCAACTCTGCGCGCCGTTCGATCATGGGTTCAAGCATTACCGCGCCATTGCTGCGCATCACCGTCTCCACTTCGGGTCAGTCAGCAGATCGACAACATCCGATAGCGGGCTGAGCACACTCTCGACCAACTTCTGCTCCTCGCCGACCGTTTGTCTTCGGTTAACCACCACCTGCAACTGGGCGGCACCAAAGGGCCGGGCCGCATAGTCCGATGCTGCGCGGCGGATAGTTTCCATGTCGGAAGGGGTGCCCTGGCCGGGGACGGCGAAGAAGTTGTAGACCACAAGGGTTCGATCCCGATCAAAGGCCGACCTGACGAACTCGTACCGGATGGCGGTCACTGCGCGATTACCCAAGATGAAATCAACGGGTTTGCGCTCTTCGCTCTCGGTCCATCCCTGACCCGGATAGCAGATGGGCGGATAGTGGCCGGCCATGTCACGAGTGTCGCGGCACTGTACGAGCACGAGACTCGCTTGTTCGCCGGTGGCGGGATTGATGAGGGATCGGGAGAGAAGCGCGTTGGGCTTGAGCAATGCCTGTGCGGCTTGGGGAACGGGGATCTCCGAGGATTCCCAGGGCCCGAACTTCATGGGTAGGGCTTTGATCGCGGCGGACGCGGCGGCGTGGAAGGGGGCGGCATCGCCCGCGGTGGGGCGGCGGTTGAACTCAAAAGTGGCGATGAACACGAAGAGCAGGCCGACGAGCGCGGAGAGATATGGCTGGATGCGGAACACGGGATCGGTACTCCGTCGGACTACTGATAGGCAAGGGTGAAGCGGGTGATCGGAATGAGCGCCCATCGCAGCAGGGCGAAGATGCCAAGCAAGGCGCAGAACGCCAGCGGCACCATGAGCCACCCGCTGATGTCGTGGAATGAATCGGCGACCGATTCATCGGCGTAGCCGTACAGCACCACGGTGGGGAGGAGGCGAAGCACGTTACACAGGAGCGCCGCGAGCGGGCTGAGGAAGAGCACGAGCGTTCGGGCGTACCAGCGGAGAGGAATGCTGAACGCAAAGGCGTAGGACACGAGGATGAGCGCGAGCACCATGCGCATGCCGTTGCAGGCCTCGGCGACGGCGACATCGTGACCGTTGATGGTGAGGAGGTTGGTGCTGCGTTCGATCGGGACGCCGAAGGTTTCCAGGAGGATCTGGGTGACGGAAGCGCCGGCGGTTTGAAGTGGGCCGGCGATCATGTGCCGGATGGTGCCGGGCACCGGGACGGCAAAGATGAGTACCGCGAACGCGGGGAAGAGCTTGAAGAGGGTGTTGAGCCCCAGGCCGGTGATAAGCGCGCCCACCAGCATGACGATCGCGCCGGCGTGCCAGGCGGACTGGACAGCGTGGTAGAACCCGATGTAAGACATCGCCCAGCCGACGAGAATGGTGGCGGGGCCGACGAGCGTGCCCGATGGGCGCAGCCGGCGCAGCCGAAGTCGGCGGATCCAGGCCATCCATCCTGCGACGATCGGGACGAGCAGGATGTGACTCTGCTCCTCATCGCTGATGGCGATGGCGATGATGTCTGACCATGCTTCGCGGGTGAGCCAGATCACGGAGGCGATGAGCACCATCCACATCACGAGCAGACCGCGGTTGGTCAAGACTGTGCGGGACTCATGAAGCGGAAGTGTTGCGGCCGACTGGCTCACGGCTTCTCCCCCGCGATGATGCGATCAAACATGGCTTCGCCGGGGGCGACGACTCCGCCCGGGCCGACGAGGCTGCGGACCAGCAGTGCGCCCTCGCCCACACGCGATCCGGCGAGCACGACCGAGTCATGCAGCCGGGCACTGGGGTGGACATCGGCACCGGGCTCCGCAAGGGCAAATGTGCAGCGCCAATCTTCAGGCGGAAGGTCTGTCTCGGAGCCGACGGCGGTGTCGGCCGCGGCGCGCGCAGCCTTGATATAGCTCTCAAGCGATCGTACCGCGAAGGGGAGGCCGGACTCGCAGCGTACGACGCGAACATCCTGCTGGCGTGCGAGCTGTGGGAGCACCTGCTCCTTCAGGTCGGCAAATCCATTGGATGAGACGCCCGAGAGTGCACCGCAGCGAATCAGAAAGAAGCCGCTTGGGACACTCGCCATGCTGGCGTGGATGACGACATCGGCGCGTGGAGCCAGGCGGGAGAGTCGATCGAGCAGGGGGGCCAGCGGCTCTCGCACAAAGGCGTGCCCGGGCGCCACAAGCACGTGCGAAGCAGGGTCGAGTCCGCGAACGGCGTCCTTGAGCGCGCCGCCAGAGCCTCGGGCCTCTTCGCTGTCCATGCGAATGGATGCACCACGCCAGCCGGCGGAATCCTTCGGGGCACCAGCGATGACATTGGCCGCGATGACCAGAGGCAGTTGAGGCAGGCTCCAGGCGTCGCGGAGTTCCTCCACGCGATCATTCCAGCAGGCACCAATCGATCGATCCGCGCGAATGGGGAGGTCGAGCAGGGCTCGCTGCGACCCACGACCCAGGTCGGTCTGGCGAACGGAGCCGGCCATCAGGACGACGGCGGCGAGGTTCAGCCCCGCTGGCGCGGCATCGGCGGCAGCATCTTCCTGAAGCTCGGGGCTGATCGGGGGAGGCATGGCCATGACTAGTTCATCGTCCGTTCGGGCGATTGATTCGACTCACGCTTAGAAGTTCGGCCGCGCCCTTTGCCGCCGGAGAGGCCTTGGCTCGCGGAAACGAGGAACAACTTGAGTGCAAAGGGCAGACCATCCACGAGATAGCGCCTTACAAGCCGCCGCGGCTCCTGCACGAGCCGATGGGTCCATTCTAGTCCGGTACGTCGCATCCACATCGGTGCGCGCTTCACCTCACCGGCAACGAAGCTGAAGGTAATTCCAATTCCCAGGAACCACGCGCGGGGAAGTTCTGTGCGCAGGAGCTCGATCAGTCGTTCCTGTTTGGGGCTGCCGAGTGCGACCAGCACGAGCTGCGGCTCGCCGGCGCGAAGCTGCGCGATGAGACGGGTCATCTCAACCGTGTCGTGCTCAAAGCCAAGGGGGGGGCAGGCGATGCCGGCGATCTTGATGCCGGGATGCTGCCCGCGCAGGACCGCGGCGGTTTGTTCGGCCGCGCCGGGGTTGCC
>JBBRUT010000112.1:0-12409 GCA_038247555.1 Phycisphaerales bacterium
AAACCGGTACCGCTTGAGCGTCGGGATCTCGCGGCTGAACTTGCCGATCATCTCCATCACCTTCGGTCCCTGAATCGCCACCATCGCTGTCGATTCCGTCCGGTCGTCGATCTTGCATGTCAGATCGCCCGCAGCACGAACGGCCTCAAAGTGCGCCAGCATCTTCGCCCGGTTCGACGCGTTCACCACCACGAGGAAATCATCGTCGTCAATGCGGTAAACGATGATGTCATCGTGCACGCCGCCCTGCTCGTTGCAGGCCAGCGAGTACCGGCACTGCCCCGCCTGCATATCCGAGACCCGCCGAGAACAAAGCCGCTCCAGCAGCCGCCGCGCATGCCGACCCTTGATCGACACCCGCCCCATGTGCGACACATCAAACAGGCCACCGCTCGTCCGGCACTGATTGTGCTCGGCAATGATGCCCCCGCCGTACATGATGGGCATGTCCCATCCGGCGAAGTCCACCATCTTCCCGCCATGATCAACGTGAAACTTGTGCAGGGGCGTGCGCAGCAATCGCGGTCCTTTCGCTAAGGACCGCATCGTAGCGTTTCGTCAGCCTCACGTAATCCCCGTCGTCCCCGTCTACTTCAGCCCCTCGATCTTCAGCCACCGAACCACGCCCGCGCTCTCCGGCCGCCATGGTCACCGCGCGGTGACAACCTGCCCACGAACACCATACACATCGGTTCCCCGCCTACACCGAATGAGCCCCCAGCACACCTTTCATGCCCCCTTCGCGCGCCACCCCGCGTTGTCAATCAGCCGAACGCTCCCCACCCGTGCCGCTATCAGTGCCCTCCCAGCTTGAGCGGTTTCCCCGAGCGGCATCAGCGTCTCTGCATCCCGAACCACCGCGTACTCGACCGCCACACGCGCCGCTTCAAGCACGCTCCGCATCCGCTCTTCCGCCGCCCGAACCGTCCCCTCTCCGTTCGCCGCGCACAGTGCCTCGCTCAGCGATCGCGCCCGAACGCGATCCTCCCTAGTCAGGAACACATTCCGGCTGCTCATCGCCAGCCCATCTTTTTCCCGCACCGTCGGCACCGGAACGATCTCCACTCCCAATCCGTCCCCGCGAGTCATCGCCGCAATCACCTGCAGTTGCTGCCAGTCCTTCTCGCCAAACAGCGCCGCCCGCGGCCGCACCAGTTCAAACAGCCGCTTCACCACCTGGCACACACCGGCAAAATGACCGCGCCGGTGCGCATCATCGAGCCCCGGTAATGTTGCCACGCCCGGCAATGCGGTCGCAGTGGGGGGGCTCAGCCGCGCATCCCGCGGGTACACAGCTTCAACAGTCGGCGCAAACACCGCCGACGCCCCCGCGGCCTCACAAAGCCGCAGATCAGCATCCAGCGTTCTCGGATACCGCTCAAGGTCCTTCGGGTCGTTGAACTGCGTCGGATTGACAAACACGCTCACCACCACGCCCGCCCGCCCAGGCTCCCGCCTCGCTACCGCGGCCTCGATCAGCCGACCATGCCCCGCGTGCAGCGCCCCCATCGTCGGAACGAACACACACCCCGCAAAGGGCTCAAGCGACGCTGGATCGATGATCAGTTGCACGATCAAGAGCCTATCGGCCCTTCTCCTTGTGGACAAAGCACCCCCTTTCGGCACACGCCAAGACCCGGCCACTTCGCGCCGCTAAGATGAGTTCCATGCCATCGCTGAGCCCGTCGTCGTCCCAGACGTCCCAAACACCCAGGCGCGTCAGTGTCGCCTCTACGGACCCATCGACGCCCAGCCCGACCGCGGCAGCCTGGGCGCAGTCTCCGCCCAGGCGTCGCCACCGCCGGACCGAGTCCAACTACGGCCTCGCCGGCGAGTCCGAGCCCCGCGCCGTCCAGCAAGCCCCACAGCCACAAGACGACGACGCGGTGCCCGACCTCGCCGCTATCCACGAAGGCACGTCTCTTCTCGCCCAGCAGGCCGATCGCACCACCGACACCGAGTTCTTTTCCCCGATCCCCGACGGCTACCGCCGCGGCCGCCACAAATACGTCGCCGTCTTCGGCACCGTCATGAGCGGACTTGGAAAGGGAATCTTCGCCTCCAGTCTCGCCAAGCTGCTCAAGGACAAGGGCCTGGTTGTCGCGCCCATCAAGCTTGAGGGCTATCTCAACATCGATGCCGGAACGCTCAACCCCTTCCGCCACGGCGAAGTTTTCGTCCTCGATGACGGCACCGAGTGCGACATGGACCTGGGCACCTACGAGCGACTGCTCGATCAGGACCTCTCCCGCCGCAACTTCATGACCTCCGGCCAGGTCTTCTCGACCATCATCGACCGCGAGCGCCACGGCGCATATCTCGGCCGCGATGTTCAGTGGATCCCCCACGTCACCGGCGAGGTGAAGCGCCGCCTGCGCGAGCTCGCCATGTACGGCGATGGTGAACGCCCCGCGGATGTTGTCTTCGTCGAAGTCGGCGGCACCGTCGGCGACTACGAGAACGGAATTTATATCGAGGCCCTGCGTGAACTCGCCTTCGAAGAAGGCGAAGACGCGGTCTGTTTCGTCGCGCTCACCTACATCATCAAGCCCCAGACCCTCGGCGAACAGAAGTCCAAAGCCGCGCAGCTCGGAATCAAGCGGCTCATGGAAGCCGGCGTCCAGCCCCACATGATCTCCTGCCGCGCGACCGATCCCATCTCCGAGCAGGTCCGCCAGAAGATCGCGATGTTCTCGAACGTCCCCCTCCGCCGCGTCTTCAGCATGCACGACCGGCCCAGCGTCTACACCATCCCCGATGACATGCGCCTCGCCGGGCTCGACCGCGAGATCCTCTCCGCCCTCGACCTCCACGACCGCGTCGATACCTCGATCGAAGACAAGCGCCGCAAGGAGTGGGCAGTCTTCTACGAAGGCCTCGTCCGCCCCAAACGCCGGCGCGTCACCATCGGCCTCACCGGCAAGTACGTCTCGATGCGCGACGCCTACGCCTCCATCGACAAGGCCATCGAGCACTGCTCCGCCCACCTCGCAGTGGATGTCGACCTCCGCTGGATCGAAACCACCGACATCACCAACGCCAACGTCGCACAAAGGCTCGATGGCATGGACGGCATCATCGTCCCCGGTGGCTTCGGCTCCCGCGGCGTAGAAGGCAAGATCGCCTGCGTCCGCCATTGCCGCGAGAACCGCATCCCCTACCTCGGAATCTGTCTGGGGTTCCAGGTCGCAGTCATCGAGTTTGCCCGCAATGTCCTTGGACTCAAGGGCGCTGGCTCTTCCGAGTTTGACCGCCGCTGCACCGACGCGGTCATCAGCGAGCTCCCCGATCAGAAGCGCATCGAAGGTCTCGGCGGAACCATGCGCCTTGGCGGGCAGGAAGTCATCATCGCCCCCGGCTCGCTCGCCGAGTTCCTCTACGCGCTCCCGCTCCCGGGCAACCATCCCGGCCTCGCCTCGCCCGCGCCCGATGGAACTCTCCACGCCCGCGAGCGTTTCCGCCACCGCTACGAAGTCGACCCCGAATACATCGCGCGGCTCGAAGCCGCCGGCCTCATCTTCTCCGGCCGGCACCCCGCCCATCCCATCATGCAGGTGCTCGAGCTTCCCCCCGCCCCGCCGGATCAATCCTCAACCCCGGGAACGCATCCATTCTTCATCGCCGCGCAGTTCCACCCCGAACTCACCAGCCGCCCCGCGCGTCCTCAGCCGCTCTTCATGGGCCTCGTCGCCGCCACCGCTGTCCGCAAGCATGGCCCCGCCGATCCCAACACCGCGCTGGCCGCATGGGCCCGCCTCCGTAACGGACAGGCTCAGCCCGTCTGATCCGCGCTCCAGCGAAGTTCCTCCGCCGCGTCCCAAAGCACCAGCGCCGAGATTCGATCCGGCCGCCCAAACGTCACCTGGCAGTTGTGCACCAGCGTCTGCGCATACAGCGCGGCCCCACTATTCCCGCGCGCAAGCCACAGTTCCGCAAACACGTGCGCTCCCCACGGGCGATTCGTCGCGTTATCCGGCTGCAACTCCTCAACCGCCCAAGTCGCGGCCTCGAAGCATCGCTCCAAAAGCCCCGCATCGCCACATCGCCGGGCAATCCGCCACGCCGCGTGCAGACCCGAAAGTTCCGCTTCCGTCGCCGTCTCGATCGTCCCCGCATCCTCCCCGCCGCCCATGAGCGCGCCCCGATCTCCGATCTGCTCCCGCACCTGGGCCCAATCCGCTTCCCCCGCCGCCGCCATCCAGAACTTCGCGGCCCCATCCTCATCTGCGGGTTTCCCTACCCCGGACCCCAGAATACAACGCAAAAACGCCCGGTCGAGCCTTCGGCTTTGTCCCAGTTCATCCCGCTCCCAAACCGCCAGATCAGTCTCTGCCGCGGCAAAACCCTCGCCCAGCGTCCGCATCGCCGCTTCGCGAAACATCTTCATCCATCCCGCACGATCCGGCATCCGCATCTCGCACCCGCCGCCTTTCCCGCCTTCCCCTCCTTTATCATCAACACCGACCACGTTTCTCTCTTGAACCCCGCCATCGCGATGGTATATTCGCATTCGTGGCACAGGTTCGTACCGAAGCCCTGCCGTGGATTCTCCAGCGCTGCTGTCCGCGCTGTGGCTACTCCGGGTGGGAGCTTCAACAATCCGGCGAGAGCGCACCCTACGAGTGCCCAAGCTGCGATGAAGACCTCTACGCCCGCCGCCCGCTCAGCTATGCCGAACGCGAAGCGTTCATCCCCATCTCCCAGCCTCCCCCCCTCCGCTCCGCCGCGCTTCCCAATCCCGGGCTGCTCTTCCGCCTCCTCCGAGCGCTCAAGTCCATCACGCGAACCCTTCTCCGCGTCTGACCGCTGCTGCGAGGTCATCCCTCCGCGGCCTTCGCACGCGCGTCTCCGCGCCCAATCTCCGTCCGCTTCATCGCGCCCTGCGGCTTTGGGTTTGCCAATCCCTGAACGCACCGCACCGGGCCACCCTTTGCAAAGCGCGCAGCGTTCGGCGACTTCTCCCAGTCCCCCGGCGCGCGCGTCTCATGCCACAGGTGATACGCCGTCGCCTCCCGCAGCGCAAGCGCCGGCCGATACCCAGCCCCAAACAGCCGTCGGCCCAGATCATCATCCTCCTGGCCATACCCCTCATACAGCTCATCAAAGCCATTCACTCGCGCAAATGCCCCCAGCCGCACCGCAAAGTTCGCGCTCAGCAGCTTGGGCTTGTGCTTCTTTCCAAATCCAAACCTCTTCCACATCAGTTGCCGCCCGTAGCGCTTCTGGCGAAGCGCAGTCGCCGCGTGCTGCTCCGCCGTGAGCGTCACCGGCTCGCCCCCCGCCCGCAGCGCGGCCTCATCAAATCCCTCCGTCTGCTCCGCACTCAGGTCGTGACGGAATCCCAGGACAACCTCGCATCGCTCCGCCATCCGCTCATGCACGCCAAAGCACTCCGGCGCAGCGCAGATGTCGCCATCCAGAAACACCAGCAGTGCGTCGCTCGAGACCCCATCCCCCACGAGCGCCCGCACCGCGTTGTTCCTCACCTGCCCCGACCGCGCCACCCCCGCGTGCGCACGCTGCAGCAGCGTGATCCCCAGCCCCAGCTCCCCTGCCGCGCCCGCCGCCTCCGCCCGAAGTTCCTCCCCATCCCCATCACAAGAAACCACCACCCGTTCCGCCCGTCTCCTTTGACTCGCAATCCCAAGCAGGCTCCGTCGCAGGTGACGGGTCGTGTGCGTCGAAACGATGGCGATGACTGACGGCATCAGGAGTCAACCTTGCGAGCTTCTCCCGGCGACAGGTGCACGGGCAATGCGCGGAGTGGTCGAGGCGCGAACGTGAGCGGGGCGGGGGTGGGGGCGGGGGTGGGGGGGTGGAGGGTGGGTGCGGCCTCGAAGGTGAAAAACACAGAAGCCAAAGTCTGTGAAGGCCAAAGCCGGGTCCGAGAATGTCCGGCACTCTCTGCCGATCATGCCGCCCCGCCGCCGCCGTCCTTCTTCCCCTCCCTTCAGGGCTCTTGACCTGACCACTCTTCCGAACGATAGACCACCGCCCCGCGATCGCTTCTCCCCGCAAGCGCATCACGGGGTTCTCGGATCCCCAGCCACGACGCCGGGCCCGCACATGGATGGAATCCCGCCGCGTCAGCTTTCGCGGCGGTGGGAAGGCAGACGCGGCGAGCAGCGGCCCCCGGGCCACTTGTCCGCGTCACGGGTTTCGCAGGAGGCGATGTTGGCCATTCACGCATCATCAAGCCAGAGCCGTATTTCACCCCAGGTGGAGAAACCGCGCCTGGGCCACACCCCCGACCCGCGGCCCGCCGCTTCCGCGGGCGTGTTCCCCTTCAAGGCCGATCTCGATCTCACCGAGCTCGACACCCGCAGCCGACCCGGCGCAACCTGGCACGGTAAAGGCATCGACATCTGTCGCTCGAGCATGTGGTTCCGCTCCAGAAAGCTCTGCTACCCCGATCGCGAACTCCTCGTCGCTGTCCACCTCGTCGACGATCAGCCCACGCCGCTCTGCGGCATCGTCGCCAAGTGCGATTACGATGGCGATGGGCTCTACGTCACCCAGCTCAAGCTCCAGGCGCTCCCACGCAGCGACGTGGTCAAGCAGTGGCTCCTCAGCCTCCATGCCCGCGGCGGCCTCTAGCGGTTTTCAGGTACACCGCCACTCCGTGGCGGTTCTCCTCGGGCTCGATGATCCATCGTTCCGCCGACTTTTTCCTGTTCGCCCGATGTCCACGACTCACCCTGCCGCCAGTCCGCTCACACCCCGCGTTCCCGATATCATCCGCGCGGATGACCACCCCTCCCCCCAGCACGGAAGCTGACCGCGTCCCACACATCGTGGGCCGACGCACCCTGCACAAGGGCCGCAAGTTCGACTTCGAGATCCTCACCGTCCGCCAGGGTCGCACCGAAACCCAGCGCGAAGTGGTCCGCCACCCCGGCGCAGTCGTCGTTGTCCCCCTCCTTGACGACGGACGCATCGTCCTCATCCGCAACCACCGCGTCGCCCTCGGCGAAGGTGAACGATTGTGGGAGTGCTGCGCCGGCACCATCGAGCCCCCGGAAGAACCCATCCTCTGCGCCGCCCGCGAACTCATCGAAGAAACCGGCTACCGCGCCGCAACCCTCGCCCCCCTCGGCTGGTTCTACACAACACCAGGTCTCACCAACGAACGCATGCACGCCTTCGTCGCCACCAGTCTGACCGATGTCGGACAGAATCTTGAAGACGATGAATCGATTGAGGTCGAACCTGTCCCTGCTTCACGCGTGCTCGACATGATCGCCTCCGGCGAGCTCCGCGATGCCAAGAGCATGCTTGCAATCCTCCTCGCCCAGCGTGCAGGACACCTGCCCAACGGGACAGCCCCAACGCCCACCCGATAGCAACCCACCTCCCAGTACGATTCTGCACTTCCCACTTCCCACTTCCCACTTCCCACTTCCCACTTCCTGCTTTCCCTCTGTGCCCTCTGCGTCTTCCTCTTTGACCTCTGTGTACGGCCTTAAAATCTTCCCTCCTTCACGTTCCCACTTCCCACTTCCGCAATCAAAATGGGCTGGCAAGACCGACGCTACGACGACCAAGGCAACGACTCCGGCTTCGGAGGGTCGATCCGTCGCGCCATGCGCCGGCTCTTTGTCGAAGGCGATGATTTCTTCAGTTGGTCCGTCCCCTTCTTCACCTTCGCCGGCATTCGCGTCCGCATCCACCTCATCTACATCATCATCATCGCCACTCGCCTCATCTGGCCGTTCCAGGACGGTGTTCGCGGCTTCGCCTTCGAAGTCTTCGCGATGGCCTCCCTCTTCATCCTCGTCCTCCTCCACGAGTTCGGCCACTGCTTCGCCTGCCGATGGGTCGGCGGCGAGGCCGACCGCATCCTCATGTGGCCCCTGGGCGGGCTCGCATACTGCCGCCCTCCACACAACTGGCGTGCTGCGCTCATCACCACCGTCGGCGGGCCTGGCGTCAACGTGGCACTCATCACCATCATCGGTGCTGCCCTTCTCTTGATGGGCGCCCCGTGGCAGGCCCTTGCCTTCAACCCCTTTGATCCCAACGCCGTCCTCCGCCGCGAGTTCTTCACCTTCGACACCTCATACGCCCGCTACCTTGTCTGGTGGGCGTACTACATGAACCTCGTCCTGCTCCTCTTCAACATGCTCCTCCCCATGTTCCCGATGGATTGCGGCCGAGTTGTGCAGGAGCTGCTCTGGCCCCGCGTCGGCTACCGCAAGTCGATGCTCATCGCCACCAACCTCGGGCTCATCCTCGCCCTGGTTATCGGCATCTTCGCCCTCACCGCCAACCAGACCATCCTCTTCACCGTGTGCGTATTTGCCGGCATCACCTGCTATCAGGAGCGGCAGCGCATCCGCATGACCGAGGATGCCGGTCCGCTCGAGGGCTACGACTTCTCCCGTGGAAGCGCGGGCACGCCCACCACCGATGACGATCGCCGCGGCTTCGAGAAGATCCGAAAGCAGCAGGAGAAAGATCGCAAAGAACGCGAGGACGTCGACCGCATCCTCGCCAAGATCGCCACCCAGGGCATGGGCAGCCTCACCCGCGCCGAACGCAAGGCACTCGAAGCAGAAACCGCGCGCAAACGCGCCGGCCAGTCCTGAACCTACCCTTCGCTCCTTCCGCCGCGATCATCCAAGCTCCATGCCCACTCCCGCCGATGCACCCGACCCCCTCCTCCACGCCCACGCCGCCGGCGAGGTCCGCTACGCCCTGGGCAAGCTCGGGCTCGTTTCCGTCAACACCTGGCTCATCATCATCAACGTCGCGGTTTTTCTCATCGGCGCTTCCGCCCTGGGCAACCGTCCCATCGCCGTCCCCTGGGGCGAGTTCTGGATCCGCACTTCGACCCCCGAGCAGCGTGCCCGCGCCGTCACCGAACCCGGCGCAATCCTCCCTGTCCCCAATATGCCCGGCGTGTTCTACCACCCGCGCGTCGATCCCCAGACTTTCATCCTCGGCCCCGATGGCCGACCCATGATCAATCTCCGCACCGGCAGGCCCGAGCCCGTCATCGTCGGCGGCGTCCGTTTCACCGAGCGACCCTTCCTCGACGCCGTCGGTCATTTCTCAACCGGCAAGGCGCTGAACGATCTGCAGATCTGGCGACTGCTCACCTTCCAGTTCCTCCACGCCAACGTCATCCACCTTGCCTTCAACATGCTCGGGCTGTGGTTCATCGGCGGCCTCGTCGAGGAGTATCTCGGTCGTCGACGCTATCTCGTGTTCTATCTGCTCTGCGGCGCGGCCGGCGCGATCATGTACCTCGCCCTCAATCTCCTGGGCTACGTCACCGCCAACTTCGTCTCCCCCGCGATCGCTTCACGCGTCCCCGCAATGCTCTTTGACGACATCTACACCCCACTCGTCGGCGCATCCGCCGGTGTCTTTGGCGTGCTCCTCGCCTCCGCCCGCATCGCCCCGCGACAGTCCGTCTACGTCATGTTCGTCATCCCCATGCGGCTCGCCTCCGCCGTCTACATCTTCCTTTTCCTCGCCGTAATCAATCTCATCGCCGGCGGCTCCAACGCCGGTGGCGACGCAGCCCACGTTGGCGGTGCGATCGCCGGTGCATACCTCATCCGCAACCCCCACATCCTCCGCGACTTTGTCCGTCTCCTCCCCGAGCGCCGCGGTGCTGTCCCGCCCCCGGTCGTGCGCGAGCACCGCTCCAGGGTCGAGCTCGAACTCGATCGCATTCTCGAGAAAGTCGATCGCGACGGCACCGAGAGCCTCACCGGCGAGGAGCGCCGGTTCCTCCGCCAGGCGCTCCCCTCCCGCCAGGACGGCTAAGCACTCGACCATGCCTGTCGCCCTCACAATCCTCCATCGCTCCGCACGATCAAGCGCACGTCGCGGCCGTGTCTCCACGCCCCACGGCGACTTCGACACCCCCGCCTTCATGCCCGTCGGAACCCGCGGCACCGTGAAGGGAATTCTTCCAGGCTTCGTCGCCGCAACCGGCGCGCAAATCGTCCTCGCCAACACCTACCACCTTCTCCTCCGCCCCGGACACGAACTCGTGCAGCGTCGCGGCGGCCTCCACCGCTTCATCAGCTGGAACGCTCCCATCCTCACCGACTCCGGCGGATACCAGGCCTATTCAATGGCCGACTCCAACAAGATCACCGACGATGGAGTCACTTTCAAATCCATCGTCGATGGCAGCATGGTCGAGCTCACGCCCGAACGTGCTACCCACGTGCAGAACGCACTCGGTGCCGACATCATCATGGCCTTTGATGACTGCCCGCCCGCCGCCGAAGCGGCCCTCCCCGTGGCCGATGCCCCAGCGACTCACGCCCAGGACCCTCGCCTCATCCGTGCGATCCGACGCGACACACCCCCCAAGTCACGCCGCGGCTACGACCACGCCGAGCGGCTCCGCATCGCCAACGAGCGCACCGTCCGCTGGCTGGAGCGCTGCAAAGCCGCGCACATGCGCGCAGATGACCAGGCCCTCTTCGGCATCGTCCAGGGTGGTATCGACCTCGATGCCCGTTCCTGGTCCGCCGAGCGCATCTGCAACATCGACCTCCCCGGCTATGCCATCGGCGGTGTGGCAGTGGGGGAGAGCCCCGACGACATCGCCCGCGTTGTCCGCCACACCGCGCCGCTCCTCCCCGATGCCAAGCCCCGCTACCTCATGGGCGTCGGCTACGAGCGCGACCTGCTCAACGCCGTGCTCTCCGGGGTCGACATGTTCGACTGTGTCCTCCCAACCCGCAACGGCCGAAACGCCAACGCCTTCACCAGCACCGGGCAGATCCGCTTCCGCAACGCCCGCTACGCCGAGGACGAAAACCCGATCGAACCGGGCTGCGACTGCCCCGCCTGTGCCCCGTCAAGCTACGCAATCTCGGCCCCTTGGGGGATCTCCGACCCCTCGCAAGCTTGTTCGGTCACCGAAGTAGGGGGGGCTCCCAGCAAGCCGGTTGGTGACAGTACTTTCACGCGCGCCTATATTCGCCATCTGTTCTTGGCTGGCGAGATGCTTGGTCCGATCCTTGTGACCTTGCACAACTTACGGCACTTCCAGCGATTCATGGCCGATGTCCGCGCGACAATCGTCACAGATGACTGGGAAGGCCTTGTGAACAGGTGGCCCGTCGCCGCGGCGGGTTGGTCCGGACCGCGCAGTTCTTGAGCCCGCCATGCGCAGCATGACGGCGTAACCATTGGGGAATCGGAGAGGCGATGCAACTGTTCCAGACCATGCTCGAGTTTGTTCCCGAAACCCTGGCGCTCCAGGATGCGCTCACCAACTCCGTCAGCGGCACCGGCCCCGCACCGGGCACCGCCGCCTCCGGAACCGCCGCGCCCGCCGGACCCATCGCTCCCCCGCCTGCAAATCCGTTCGGGCTCCTGGGCCCCATCCTGCTCGTGGTGGTCTTCATGCTCGGCTTCAGCATGCTCACCTCCCGCAAAGAGAAGAAGCGCCGCAAGCAGCTCCTCGCGTCCATCAAGAAAGGCGAGAAGGTCCTCACCATCGGCGGCATCATCGGCACCATCGCCGATGTCCGCGACGACGAAGTCATCCTCCGCATCGACGAAAGCTCCAACGTCAAAATGCGGGTTACCCGCTCCTCCATCCAGACCGTCCTCAAGTCCATCCCTGATGGAGACAGCACGGGTGACTCGGGGGGAGCAAAGGGGGGGGCGGGAGCGCAGATTGAGGTCAAGGCCGGCAAGCACGCCAAGGTCGGCACGTAATCGCGCAGCCACCATTCGACCGATCTTGACTCCCCGGGCTTCCAGACCCGGGACGCCTTCTGATATCAGCAGACCTCGGATTTGATTGTTTCAAACGGACCTACGGGGTGTGGGTGGGTTGGACGGACAGGCCTGAACTATGCGGAACCTCGGCTCTAGCGCCATCATCATCCTCGTCGCCATCGCCCTTGCGCTCTGGGCGGTCTATCCACCCGATAAGACCATCCGGCTCGGCAAGGACCTCGCCGGCGGCGCGACGCTCGTCTACGGCGTCGATGTCAAGCCCGGCGAGACAGACGTCATCAGCCGCGTCGTCGAGGTCATCAAGGATCGCATCGATCCCAACGGAGTTTTGGAGATCTCCATCGTCGCTATCGGCGCCGATCGAATCGAGATCACCATGCCGCTCCCGACCGATGAGATCAAGCGACTCCGCGCGAACTTTGAGAAGTCGCTCGAGGTCTTCTCCTCCTCGCAAATCTCGATCGAAGAGATAGACCGCGCCATGGCCCTCCCGTCCGAGGCCCGCTCCGCCCGGTTCACCGCCATCGCCGCGGGCGATCAGGTTCGCGCCGATGCCCTCGCCCTCGCCGCATTAACCTTCGATGAACTCCGCGCCGCCCGCCTCCGCCTCACCGAAGCCCAGACCGGCGTCGACAGCCTCCGCAAGCTCATCAACGATCACCTCGCCGCCGCCAGTGCCAGCGATGAT
>JBBRUT010000113.1:0-12133 GCA_038247555.1 Phycisphaerales bacterium
CGCCGCACACGAAGCACACTTTGCGCTCCGTGCGTGGTAATCCCACAAGGACTCGGGAGAAGTCTACCACCCAAATCTAGGTGTTTCGAGAGAACTCGCCCCCTTGCCCCTGAAGACTCGCCCACCGTGAGTCCGCAAACTATCCCCACTTCCCAAAGAAGTGCGATAGAATGTTGCAAAGTGTGGCAAAGTGGGAGATAATCCCACCACCTCGACCCGGGAGTTCTTGCTGTGCTCTTTACAGGCCACTCAGAGCACATCATCGACGCCAAGCAACGGGTCTCCATTCCCGCCAAGATCCGCAACCAGTGGGACCAGCAACGGGATGGAGCAGCCTGGTACAGCGTTCCCTGGCCACGAGGCTGTCTTCGGCTTTATACGGAAATGGAGTTCAAGAACCTTGCCTCCCGCCATTCAGCGACGCTGACCCCCGGCGAAGAGGAATCGGAGCTCGAACTCCAGTTGTTCGGCCTTGCAGAACGGATCGAGATGGACAGTGCCGGCCGCGTCGCCCTCCCCAAGACGCATCTGGAACTGACCGGCCTTAAAAGCGATGTTGTCATTGTCGGTGTCCTGAACCGACTCGAAGTCTGGGATCGGACTTCCTGGAAGTCCAAGCTGGAAGAACGCTTCAACGCCCTCCCCCACCTGGTGGCGAGGATCGAAGCCAAGAAGAACGGTCGGCCCCCAGGGAACTAGGGCCCACCGCAAGCGAGAGAGAGACTCTCGATGGAGCGAGAGACCCGTCGAGAGAGAGATGGTTGCGAGAGAGAGACCGGTTGAGAGAGAGACCGGGTTGGGACGGAGCCCACCCGCCCGCTTCGGAAACGAGGCGCAAAGCGGGTTTCTGACATCTTGATTCTGTTCACCCGCGAGGTCCCTCTCAAAACGAATGGACTCGTGGATCGGTTTCAATCGGACGGAGCGCGTCGCACTCGCAAGGAAGCGGCCGCGGCGTCAAGGCTGACGGCAAGGACGCCGCCAACCTGCTTCGCTCCACCTGAAACAGTTCCAGGGCCTCCTCGCGCTCGGGCGCACGGCCGAGCCGCCACCGGCCGCGCGCCCTTTTTCATGCGCTTGCAACTTTGCCCCGCCGCCTGAGTTTCAGGTACGCTGCACCATCACCGCGCCTCCATGACGAGTGCCTCCGCCGACTGAAACCGGCGCACGCGGCCTCGGAGAAAGCACTCATGGACATCGCCGCGAACCCAATCCAACCCCCGCCAGTACCCGCGCCCACGGTCAACCGCCTTCTCGCCATCGATGTCACCAGAGGCTTCGCCCTGCTGGGAATCTTCTTCGTAAACATCCAGTTCTTCGCAGAGCCGTTCGGCTCCTACATGCGCCAGACGCCCGAATCCTCCGATCCGCTCACGGTCTTCTGTTTCTATTTCGTCAAGATCTTCTGCGAAGGGAAGTTCTACCCACTCTTCTCCATGCTCTTTGGCATGGGCCTTGCGCTGCAAATGCAGAGCGTCTTGAACCGGGGTGGAGAGTTCTACTCCCTCTACCTCCGCCGTCTGGCGTGGCTCTTCTTCATGGGTCTCACCCACGCGCTCCTGCTCTGGTACGGCGACATCCTGTTCATCTACAGCATCGCGGGCCTCGTGCTCATGTTCTGCGTTCGCTTCCCTCCCCGCGTGCTGCTCGGGATAGGCGGAGGGCTGATCGTCCTGACTAGCGTTGTGTTCGGTGGCCTGAGTGCACTCGGAACTCTCGGCGGCTCAATGCCCCCGCCCGCCGCCCCGCAGTCGTCGCTCAAATCTCCACCCCACACTGACACTGAACCCGCAACCGCTACCCCCGCAACAGAAGCAGAGTCATCCAAACCCGTTACGCCGTTCTGGAGACTGATCCAAGGCTTCAAGAATCGAACCGTCACGGATGCGAGCACGGGCGTGTGGCTGGAGGCCGAAACCGAGGCGTACCGAGATGGGCCGTGGCTGCAGTCGTTCCTCTTCAGAGCGATGAGCTGGGGGATGATGCTCATCATCGGAATGTTCGGCTTCATCTGGCACATCGTCGGAATGTTCTTCATCGGTGCCGGACTGCTGCGTTCGGGCCTCTTCACACCCGCGGGCCAACGTTTCCACATCCCGATACTGCTGACGGGTCTCTGCGTCGGCATCCCGGGCGCGGCCATCGGAGTTCTGCTCCCAGCCTTGGTCGGTACGAAGTGGTACACCCTGGGCCCCTCAGCCTTTCTCCTCATGAGCTGCGGCCCGCTCGTCAGCCTCTTCTACCTGATGTCTTTCGCGCTCCTGGTCCGCCATGGCATCGCCAAGCCCATTACCTTCATCCTTTCCAGCGTCGGCCGCATGGCGCTGACCAACTACCTCACCCAGACCGTCGTCTCCACCTTCGTCTTCTACCACTGGGGCCTGGCGCAGTTCGGGAGCTGGACCCGCCCGGAGCGCTGCGCCTTCGTGCTCATCGTCTTCGCCTGCCAATGCCTCTTCAGCGTGCTCTGGATGCAGGCGTTCCGCTTCGGACCCATGGAGTGGCTCTGGCGCAGCGTGACATACTTCAAGCCCCAGCCGATGCTGCGAACCCGCCGCGAACCCGAAGCTGTATAAGCCAGCGCACGCAAGCTTGCTGACGACCTTTGAGACCGTTCCTCCGCCGTAGAACGTGACGCTCCCAGTTATGTATGCCTTTTCACCCACGCTTCAGCCCGCACTCACAGCTCCGTAACACACTCTCTTCGTAAACAACCCAACCGAAGGAGTCGTGTCATGAAGACCAATCTCTTGATGTCGTTGAGCGGATGTGTCGCCAGCACTGTCGGCGTGCTCCTCGCAGGCATGGAAGCGCAGCCTCAGCCCGGTTCCGCGCCCGGCGGCACTCCATCCCAGCAGCCCCAGCCCAGCAACCCGACGCCGCGGCCGACCAATCCGAATCAACCCAATCCCAACCAGCCGGGCCAGACTCAGCCAGGGCAAACCCAGCCCGGCCAGACTCAGCCAGGCCAATCGCAACCAGGACAGGTGCAGCCGGGGCAGACACAACCCGGGAATCAGACCCCGCTTGATCGCACCCCCGACCGGACGCCACTGAACCGGCAACCGGGTTCATCGAGCGACAACCCCCGCTTCATCTCACTCGCGGACCCCTCCATGGAGCCACGCTTCCGTGAGTCCGCAACCCGTCTGGCCAACCTGGAACGCTCGATGGCCGAGCGTAACCAGCGTCTCGTGCAGCGTTTGGGTGCCGCGCGTCAGCTCCCCCCGGATCGCCAGGGCGCAGCGGTCATGGATCTTTTGCAGGACATCCTCCAGGAGAACGCCCAACTCCAGCAGTATCTCTCCCAGTCCCGAACCATGATGACTGGCGACTTGGCGGACCCGAACGATTCGGCTCGTAACCCCGGCAACGCTCAGCCCGGAACGAATCAGCCGGCCAACGGCCAGCCCGGCTCCAACCAGCCGAATCCCAGCCAGCCGAATCCGGCCCAGCCGCGGCCCAACTCTCCGCGTTGATAGCGGCTCTCCGCTCTCGATCCAGTATTTGTTCAAGCAGGGGTCGTGCGTAATCGCACGGCTCCTGTTTGCTTTCTCCGAACTCGCTATCGCTTCACTGCTCGCCGACCCCCGAAACAAGGAACCCCCAACTTCCACGCAGGCCTTTGTCCGCAGGCATGAAGCGTTTCATTCCATCCTACGTCGCTCGCGCCAGTTCACTCTCCGCAAGCACCCCGCTATCCTTCCGCCCCTTACCCCACCCCCACCCCCTCCTTCGGGCCAGCGCGATCTGGCCGGGGCACCGGGAGGCGGGATCGGAGCCCGACATGGCCACAACCGGCAAGATCACCCAAGTCATCGGCTCGACCTTCGACGCCGTGTTCCCCGAAGACCAGATCCCCGAGATCTACAACGCTGTCCGCGTTGAAACCAAGACCGCCTTCGGCGATCTGCGCCTGACCGGCGAAGTGCAGCAGCACCTCGGCGGTGGACGAGTCCGCGCCATCGCGCTCGGTTCCACCGACGGCCTTGCCCGCGGCATGTCCTGCCAGGATCTGGGCGCGCCCGTCAGCGTCCCCGTCGGCGAGCCCGTCCTGGGCCGCGTCTTCAACCTGCTTGGCGAGCCCATCGACAAGAAGCCCGCGCCCGTGAACCCCAAGCGGATGCCCATCCACCGCACCCCGCCCGAGTTCAGCCAGCTCAACCCCAACACCGAAATGCTCGAAACCGGAATCAAGGTCATCGACCTCCTCTGCCCCTTCGTCCGCGGCGGCAAGATCGGTCTCTTCGGTGGTGCAGGCGTCGGTAAGACCGTCATCATCCAGGAAATTATCGCCCGCGTTGCCCGTAACTTCGGCGGCTACTCGGTGTTCGCCGGCGTCGGCGAGCGCACCCGCGAGGGTAACGACCTCTGGCGCGAAATGGCCGAGGCCGAGTACATCGATTCCTCCGGCAAAAAGATGCACGTGCTCGACAAGGTGGCCATGGTGTTCGGCCAGATGAACGAGCCGCCCGGCTCGCGTCTCCGCGTCGCGCTCACCGCCCTCACGATGGCCGAAGAGTTCCGCGACGAGTCCGGCAAGGAAACCCTGATCTTCGTCGACAACATCTTCCGCTTCACGCAGGCCGGTTCCGAGGTGTCCGCCCTCCTCGGGCGTATGCCCAGCGCCGTGGGTTACCAGCCCACGCTCTCCACGGAAATGGGTGAGCTGCAGGAACGCATCACCTCCACCAGCAAGGGCGCCATCACCTCCGTGCAGGCCATCTACGTCCCCGCCGACGACTACACCGACCCAGCCCCCGCAACGGCCTTCGCCCACCTCGACGCCTCGGTGGTGCTGCAGCGCGGCATCGCCGAGAAGGGCATCTTCCCCGCCGTCGATCCGCTCGGCTCCGGCAGCCGCATCCTCTCGGCCGACATTCTCGGCCAGCGCCACTACGCCATCGCCCAGCGCGTCCAGAAGACGCTCCAGCGCTACAAGGAACTGCAGGACATCATCGCCATCCTCGGCGTCGATGAACTCAGCGAAGAGGACAAGCTCACCGTCTCCCGCGCCCGAAAGATCGAGCGCTTCCTCAGCCAGCCGTTCTATGTCGCCGAAGTCTTCACCGGCTTCCCCGGTGTCACCAGCACGCTCGAGTCGACCATCGACTCCTTCGAGCGTCTCTGCAACGGTGAGGGCGACGACATCTCCGAAGGCGCGTTCATGTACGTCGGCACGCTCGATGATGCACGCAAGAAGGCCGAGAAGATGAAGGCCAGCTGATCGCGAGCCGGAACATCCAGTCAGTTCCCCTAAAAGCCCCCGCCCCACGCGGGGGTTTTTCATTGCACCGATCTCGCGGCACCCGCCAACAATCCCGCCATGAATCCCGTTCTCTCTCAGATCGTCCGCACCTCACAGTTCCTCGTCGCCGCGCTCCTCTTCGGCGTGATCGCCTTTACCGCCGTCGCGCTCGCCGTGGGGCCGGTGAATCCGCCACCTCCCCCGCCCGCTGCCGGCACACCCGTTGGCCCGTTCGCAGGGATTGAACCGCTCGTACTCGCGATGGGTGCACTGATCGTGGGTCAGTTCCCTGTCCTCATCTTTCTCGGCGTTGCGCTTTCCAAGCAGGCCGCCATCATGGCCCGCAATCGCGCTTCCGAGCCTGATGCCCGCGATCTCGCCCTCGCGCGGCTCTGGATGAACGCCACCATCCTCCGCGCGGCGCTCGCCGAGGGCGCGGGCCTCTTCGGCGCGGTGATCGTGTTGCTCAAGGGTGACACCCTCGGCCTCATCGGCGTGGCTTTCGCAGTCGTCGTACTCGCGGCCCTCATCCCCACGCGCGGAAGACTGGAGAACTGGATCCACCGCGCCGTACAGACCGCCGCGCTCTCGCCAAACCGCGGCCCCTCCCGATGAACCTCACCGAAGCCATCACGCTTCAGGGCGCCCGAGTCACGCTCCGCCCTTTAACGCAGAGCGATGCCGACTCGCTCTTTGCGATCACGCCCGAATCGACCTTCTCTTACTTCCTCTCCTGGCCGACGGATTGGTCGCCCGAAGCGTTTGATCGCTGGCTTGAGACGCACATCGCCAACCCGAAGACCCACGCCTTCGCCATCATCGACACTCTGACCAACTCCGTTGTCGGCTCCACCTCCTACATGGACATCGACAACCCTAACCGCTGCGTCGAGATCGGCGCGACGTGGTACGGCCCTTCGCATCGCGGCACGAACATTAACCCCGAGTGCAAGCTGCTGCTGCTGGGCCACGCCTTCGAGAAGCTCAACTGTGTACGTGTCACCCTCAAGTGCGACGCCCGCAACCTGCACAGTCAGGCCGCGATCGCCAAGCTCGGCGCGACCCGCGAGGGAACCCTGCGCAAGCACCGCATCCAGCCCAATGGTTACGTCCGCGACACCGTCTACTTCAGCGTCATCGCCGAGGAATGGCCGCGCGTTCGCCAGGGCCTCATCGAGCGACTCGCCTGATCCCGGCCGCTTTTCTTCCCAAGTGCGTAATGCCTTGTGCCTTCCCCTTCACTTCCCGATGCAGAACACCGCAAACACCCGCCCCAGCACTTCATCGGGAGAGATGTCACCGGTGATCTCCCCCAGATGATCGAGCGCGGCCCGCAACCCCGCCGCGACAAGCTCCGGCGATCGCAGCGACCTCGCGGCCACGCCGGGCATCGCGAGCATCGCGCTCTCAATCGCATCGAGTGCCTGCACCAGCGCCCGTCGATGCCGCGGCAGCACCACCGCTTCCGCATCATCTGCCCCAACCCCCTGCACCGCATCGGCAATACCTCGGCGCAGCACGCTCACATTCCAGCCATCGATCGCGCACACTTCAACCGCCGCGCCAGTTGAAGTGCGCCACAGCGACGCCAAATCCGCCTTGGTCTGCACGCGAACGACCGGACGCCTCGCGCCATCCCCTTCCTCATCCCGCTCATCCCAGTTCTCAAACTTCCCGGCCGGGTCGCAATGCACCAGCACATCCGCCCGTGCGATCTCTCGTCTTGCCCGTTCCTGTGCCGCCCGATCGATCTCCCCTCTCGCCCTCGCATCCAGCCCTGGAAGATCAACAAGCATCACGCTGCCCGAACCCGGCGCATCCGCCGCCAGCGCCAGCTCTTCACCCAGCGCATCACGCGTCGTCCCCGCGACATCCGACACAACTGCTCGCCGCCAACCCAGCAGCGCGTTGAAGAGTGTGCTCTTCCCGGCATTGGGCTCACCAACAAGAACCACCCGGGGCAACTCTCCTGCCCGCTCCCACGCCGAAGTCGAACCAAGACCCGCGGCGATCCGTTCTCGCAGCGTGCCACACCGACGCCGAAGTTCATCCGGCGCGATCGGAACCACATCCTCCTGATCTGAGAAATCGATCCCCGCCTCCACCAGCGCCAGCAGCGTCGCCAGTTCCTCCGCCCACGCGCGAAAGTCCCGCCCCCGTGAGCCATCCAGCAATCGCCCCGCCGCGCTCAGCTGCGCATCTGTCTGGGCGGCAATGCCAGCCGCGATCCCCTCCGCCTGCTCGATGGTCAGCTTCCCCGCCAGATACGCCCTCGCGCTGAACTCCCCCGGTCGCGCGAGCCGGACGCCTTCCCGGGCAACCAACTCGCGCACGATCTGATCTACCAGCATTGGGTTGCCCGGCACCAGCAACTCCGCCACATCCTCGCCGGTGAAACTTCGCGGCCCTTCGAACCACATCACCAGGCACGGCAGGCCTCCCCTACCCACTCCCCCCCCGCCCAGCCGAACTCTCGCCGCCTCCACCCGCCCCGAACTCCCCGGCATGACTTCCAGCGCATCGGAAAGCAACGCAGCCACGCCCGGCCCGCTCATTCGGATCAACGCTCGCGCGCCGCGACCCGGCCCCGAAGCCGGCGCGACAATGGTGTCGCCCCCGATCCCCCGTCCCGACTTTTCCTGAACACCCGCCTTCACGGCATCACCCCGGAGCCTTCCCAAGCGCCGACTGAACCCCAGCCTTCACCTGTCCCCAATCCGCCTCTTCCGCCTTGTTCACCGTCAGCCACTCCCCCGACAGCAGCAGGCTTGTCACCCCCGGAACCGCAAACAGTGCCCGGCCCAAAGGGTCTGCTTCCGCCTCCTCCGCCGATCGATACGATCGAATCGGCTCGGGCAGCAGGCCGTCCAAGATGCACTTGAGTGCGTTGGGGTTCGGAGTCGGTTGGAATCTGACGACTTTGTAGGGCACGACGGACGATAGTACCGATCGTGCGCTGTAAAGTGCCCCGAGGTACACTCGCCCCCACGTCACGCACCGCCACCGGACCCATCGCTCCATGTTCTTCGACCGCTTCCATGTCCTCGATTCCGCACTCTTCTGGGCGCAAGCTGAGGTGGACGGGGCGTGGACCGAGCACCTCTTCTCACGCTCCTACAGGCTCGTGCAGCGACTCGGCACGTATTCCTTCTGGCAGGTGGCACTTGAGCTCGCCGTCATCTGGGTCGTCGCCTTCATCGTCGTCCGTTTCGTCAAAGGAACCCGGGCCGCCGGCGCGCTCAAGGGAACGCTTGTCCTCGTCGTCATGGCCACCCTGCTGGTCCGAATCCTCGGCCAGCAGGAATCCTTTCAGCGGCTGAAGTTCCTCTACGAGAACTTCCTCACGCTCCTGGCCATCACCCTCATCGTCGTCTTCCAGCCCGAGCTCCGCCGCGGACTCATCCGCCTGGGCGAAGCCCCCATCCTCCGTCGCGGCCATGTCGGCGGCGTTCAGGATGTCGCCGCCGCCGTCAGCACCGCCGCCGCCTACCTCAGCAAAGCCCGCTTTGGCGGACTCATCGTCTTCGAGCGTGAAACCTCGCTCAAGGGCGTTGTCGAAGGCGGCACCGCGATCCACGGCCGTGTCACCGCACGTCTCCTGCAAACAATCTTCTTCCCCGGCTCCGCCCTCCACGATCTGGCCGTCATCATCAAGGGCGCGGAGATCGTCGCCGCTGGCGTCCAGCTCCCCCTTGCCGATCCCGATGAAATGCCCGACGCTTCCCTGGGCTCGCGACATCGCGCAGCCGTCGGCGTGACCAAAGAAGGAGATGCGCTCGTGGTCGCCGTCAGCGAGGAAACCGGCCTCATCAGCATCTCCGAGCGCGGCCGCCTTGAACAGGGGCTCACCCCCGAGCAACTGCGCACCGAACTCGAGACCCGCCTCGCCCGCCGTGGCCCTTCCCTCTAAAGGCCCTGCTCCATGCCCAAGCTGAAAGACTTCATAGGCTGGGATACCTTCAGAACCGCGATGGTCGCCTCCGTGGTCGCCATGCTGGTCTGGGTCTGGGCCGAGGGCGAAAGCGTCTCCCGCGAACGCATCCCCCTCCGCATCACGCTCGACTCAAACCCCGCATCCGACTACATCTACGACGCCGAGGACCCCGCCTGGAGCGGAACGGTCATCATTGAGGTTGAGGGCACACCCTCCGCCATCGCCGAGGCCCGCGAACTCCCACGCACCGAGCTCACACTCCGCTTCGGCCTCGAAGGCATGCCCCGCGAAGCCGGCATCGCCAAGGTCGCCCAGCTCAGCAAGGCCATCCCCGATCTACCCGAGCTGCGCAAGCTCAATATCGTCGTCGTCGCCGTTGATCCCCCGGTTGTGCCGGTCGAAGTGCATCGAATGGTCCAGCGCGAGATCCCCGTCAAAGTCGAGCTCGCCCGCTCACTCCTCCTCGACGGCGAAGCTTCCGCATCGCCATCCTCTGTAACCATCCGCCTTCCCGACACCCTCGCCTCGCGGCTCACCGAAGGAGTTCAGCCCATCGCCTTCGTCTCCGCCGAAGAGCTCGACCGAGTTCGCGGCGATGTCGCCCGAACCGTCTCCGCATCCGTCCGCCTCCCCGCATCCATCGGCCCAGTGGATCCTCGCCTCGTCGACATCCGGCCCGATTCCGTCTCCGTCTCGATCCGCATCCGGCGTGAGGTCGACAACTTCAAGCTCCCGCCCATCCCCGTCTGGTTCAGCCTCCCGCCCACCGAAGATGCCGGACAATGGACCGTCGACATTCTCGACAAGTTCGTAAACGATGTCATCGTCACCGGACCTGCCGACCAGGTTGCCCGGATCCGCTCGGGCGAAGCAACCATCAAGGCGCTCGTCGAACTCGCCAGCGATGACCTCATCAAGGCGATCCAGCCCGATCGAGCCCGAACGGCCGCTGGCGACTCCGCCTCCGGTGCCGTCACCCCTGGGCAGACACCCCCCGCTTCCGGCACCGTCAGCCGAACAGTCATCTTTCTCGGGCTCCCCCCTGGCGTGTCCGCTTCCGCAGCCAACCCCATCGTCAGAGTTCGCATCACCCGGCAGGTCCGCACTACGCCCGCCGAATCCGGCCGACCCTGACCCCTTCCCTGAGCTTGCCGATCGGTCACCGCAGTGGGTTCACGTGCCCCGCTTTCGGGACTTTCGCACCCCTCCCGGCTACCCTTTCTCCCCTCCCGTCCGCGGCGGTCTTTGACCCCGCGCGAGGTGTTTCGCACACGCGGTTTCACATCCCATACGCCCCCCACGAGCGACCAATGAAGATCAAGACCGACGAGATCACAAGCGTCATCAAGCAGGAAATCCAGCAGTACGCCTCGGAGCTGGAAGTCTCGGAAGTCGGCCGCGTGGTGGAAATCGGCGACGGCATCGCCCGCATCTACGGCCTCGCCAAGGCAATGGCCGGCGAAATGCTTGAGTTCCAAACCGGCGACGGCGCGGTCATGGGCCAGGTCTTCAACCTCGAGGAAGATACCGTCGGCGCCGTGATCTACGGCGACTACCTCGCCGTGAAGGAAGGTGACCTCGTCAAGGCCACCGGCCGCCTGCTCGAAGTTCCCGTCGGCGAGGCCATGCTCGGCCGCGTCGTCGATCCCCTCGGCCGCCCGCTTGATGACGGCCCCGCAATCCAGACCGACAAGTTCCGCAAGGTCGACATCATCGCCCCGGGCATCGCCGAGCGTCAGCCCGTCCACGAGCCCATGCAGACCGGCATCAAGGCGATCGACGCCATGATCCCCATCGGCCGCGGCCAGCGAGAGCTCATCATCGGCGACCGCAAGACCGGCAAGACCGCCGTCGCCATCGACACCATCATCAACCAGAAGCAGTACTGGGGCACCCCCGACGCCGTCGTCTGCATCTACGTCGCCGTCGGCCAGAAGGAATCCACCGTCGCCGGCGTCGTCGAGACCCTCCGCAAGTACGGCGCGATGGACTACACCATCGTCGTCAACGCTTCCGCCGCCGACCCCGCGCCGATGCAGTACATCGCGCCCTACTCCGGCTGCTCGATGGGTGAATACTTCATGTGGCAGGGCAAGGAAGGCAAGCCCGGCTCGCCCAAGCACGCCCTGTGCATCTACGACGACCTTTCCAAGCAAGCCGTCGCCTATCGCCAGCTCTCGCTCCTCCTCCGTCGCCCGCCCGGCCGCGAGGCATACCCCGGCGACGTCTTCTATCTCCACTCCCGTCTGCTCGAGCGCGCCACCAAGCTCTCTGATGAAAACGGCGCAGGCTCCCTCACGGCCCTCCCCGTCATCGAGACGCAGGAAGGCGACGTCTCGGCGTACATCCCGACCAACGTGATCTCGATCACCGACGGCCAGATCTACCTCGAGCCCGAGCTCTTCTTCTCCGGTGTCCGCCCCGCCGTGAACGTCGGTATCTCGGTGTCCCGCGTCGGTGGTAACGCCCAGGTGAAGGCGATGAAGAAGATCGCCGGCTCCCTCCGCCTCGATCTCGCGGCCTATCGCGAGCTTGAAGCCTTCGCCCAGCTCGGCACCGAGCTCGACAAGGCCACGCAGAAGCAGCTCGACCGCGGCGCTCGAATGGTCGAGCTCCTCAAGCAGCCCCAGTACGTCCCCATGACCATCGTCGAGCAGATCATCTCGATCTACGCCGCATCCAAGGGCTTCATGGACGACATCGCCGTGAAGAACGTCGCGCAGTTCGAGAAGGACATGCTCAACTACTTCACAACCACCGCCAAGCCCGTCGCCGATGAGCTGACCCAGAAGAAGGCACTCGACGCCGACCTCGAGAAGAAGCTCACCTCCGCGATCACCAGCTTCAAGTCCGCCTGGAAGCCCGCGAAGTAAGCCCCGCCCGACCGCACAATCCGCCATCACACAGAACCCATGGACTGATGTCCATGGGTTTTTTCATGCCCATTTCGC
>JBBRUT010000114.1:0-12035 GCA_038247555.1 Phycisphaerales bacterium
CCAGATCATGGAAGGCTCGCGCCCCATGGTCGACCGTATGGGCAGGTCCGACCTCGAAGTCGTCATGGAAGAAATCATGCAGGGCAAGCTCGGCCTCGAGTTCGACACCGCCACCGCGGGCGACCTCCAGAAGATCATGCCCGGCTACAAGAACGGATAACGCCCGTTGCCGCTCCGCGCCCGCGGCGAGCCGGGAAGTGTCCCTCCCGTGAACAACGACTTCCAATCCAAGCGCGTGCTCGTCGGCGTCTCCGGCGGGATCGCGGCGTACAAAGTCTGCACGCTCGTCAGCCGCCTGGTTCAGGCCGGCGCCGATGTCACTGTCGCCATGACCGAGGGCGCAACGAGGTTCGTCACGCCCCTCACCTTCGCCTCCCTCTCCGGCAAGCAGGTGTACTCCACCCCGTGGGAGCACATCGGCGTGGGCGGCGCGCAGGACCCGCAGCACATCTCACTCGCCCGCTCGCTCGATGCCGCGATCGTCGCGCCCTGCACGATGGACTGCGCAGCCCGCCTCGCCACCGGCCGCGCCGATGATGCCGTCACGCTCATCCTCTCCGCCGTCGATCGGGCCAAGACCCCGGTCCTCCTTGCCCCCGCGATGAACGCCGCGATGTGGTCCCAGCCCGCAACCCAGCGCAACATCGCCACCCTCCGCGCCGACGGCTTCACACTCATCGGCCCGAGCGACGGCTGGCAGGCCTGCCGCACCAGCGGCCCCGGCCGCATGTCCGAGCCCGAGGAACTGCTTGAGGCGCTGCGCGAGGTGATCGCGGCCGGGCAAGCCTGATCTTTCTGGCTGCCAGAGCTCAGAGGGCCTTATGGCTACGGGTTGCACAGCGAGTTGCTCGCCGAGGCGAACCAACACGACAGGAACGCGAAGATATCCGGCACGGCCACGGTACCGGAGGCATCAAAATCCGCGCTCGGGTCCACCGCAAACCAACTGGTCAGAAACGCGAAAATATCCGGCACATCGATGTCACCGTCGTGCTCCCAGTCGCACGCACAGATGCCATCACAGGTGTCGATGATGTCATTCATGGGACTGGTGTCGAGATCGTCGATGAGCGGGCTGTCCGCGGCGATGTCGATGTCAAGGTGGTCGTTGACGTCATTGAGGTTGCAGTCCGGCCCCACCTCAAACACATAGGCGGGCGTGGCGTTCGGCGGTGCGCAACCGTCGGTCGTCTGCCAGACGACTGCGGGGTTGTTGACAACCTCGGAGCACGCAAGGTCGTCCGGCACGATCCGCCAGATGCCCTCTTTGATGGCCATGCCCGCGTTGCAGGTGATGCCGATGGCGCGCAGGTCCCCGCCGGGGTGCAGGACAGGATCGAAAATAGAGGAGAGGGCCTCGTACCAGTTGCAGTTCGTGTCCATGCGCATGCCGACGATGATGCCGGTGTTCTCGATCGGCCCGTAGTGCCGAACGATGGCGCCCACCTGCCCATCATCAAAGCTGGAGTAGAGCGTCGTGACGAGCCGTCCGAACGTGTTGGGAGGCGGCGAGCACGCGGCCTCGTGGATGCGGAATGGAGCGAGGCCGACTGAGCCGCCACCGAGGACGGAGGGGAGGGCGTTGTAATACGGAGCCGTGTAGTCTCCTGATGCGCCATTATCGAGCGTGATGCTGCCGACGATGACAGGACCTGTCCATGTGCCGGGCGTGGACATATTGTCTGCGTTGATGATGATCTGGCCACGGAGGCCCTGCGACTGATTGATGTCGATGGTGCCGGAGAGGTTATCGCCAACCTTGATGAGACCGTCCATGTAACTGTCGATCGTAAGCGCGCCGGTGAGGCTTCCGGTGGTTGTGACACGCCCGTCAAGTTCACCACCGATCGTGATCGCGCCGGCAACGCTGCCGCTGACCTGAACAAGACCGGCCATGTTACCATCGACAGTAATCGAGCCGTTGGTGCCGCTCTCCAGCGGGCTGGAGGATTCGAGTCGGCCAGTCGAGGCAATGGAGTCGATCGTAACAGGGCCGCGGACTCCTTGGGTGGTACGTGTGAAACGCACCGTGCCGCGGAGCGTGCCGATGTCGAGGCTGCCGGTGGTTGATGGAGTCGTGGCGGTGATCATTTGTCCGGCGATACTAAGTGTGCGGCCCGACTTCAGCTCGCCGGTGATGACGATTGGCCGCAGGACATTGTCGGCGATGGTCACGTTGGCGTCGAGGTTGCCAGTGATGCGAAGACCGTCCGTAGCGGTCGCGCTCTCGATCCGATACGCGTTGAGTGCGCCGACAAATGGTCCAGAAGTCGTCCTCACGCGACGAACGCCACCCACGCCGCCTGCATTGGACGTGATCGTCGCGTAGATCGCTGCGGCGTCAATCGTGTTGATTCCGTCCATGGCTCGAATGAGCGGACTTGTCGATGTGCTGCCGATCTCGCCATCGACAAGAATCTGATTGATGCTACCCATGTCCGCGTTTACGTCGGCCAGTAATGGGCCACCGTTCTGTGTTTCAATCACCCCGATGTTGCCCGTCAATGCCGCGATGGGACCGTTGACACCAAAGCCGGTTGCGAGCACACGCAGGATCGAGTTGTTCTCCAGGACGATGCTACCCGCGCTGCTGACGCTCCCGCATTCGACAACAAAGATGCCGCCGAAGTTAATCGAGTTGTCCGCGCGAATCTGCGCCTGGACGGCGCCGCCGACATCGAAGCGAGAGATCTGCGACACATCGATCGACTAGGTGAGATTCCCCGAGATCGCACCACCGAAGCGGACGATGGGCGTACCGTCAAGAAGGCTGGTGCTCAAGCCTGCCCAACTGCCTCCCGCAGATGAGGGTGGAAAATCGGTAGTCGCCAGCGTTCCGGTCCCCAAAACGACATCCAGATTCCCGTCGAGCGGCCCATCGGCCAGCGTGATCCGCCCGATGCTCACCGAGTTCGAGGTTGCATAGATGTTTACGCGCCTTGCGCAGGCGGGGAGCGCAACCGTCACGTTCGACCCCGGACTGTATGGGCCGAGCACGGTGGTTGAACCGTTGCAGGGAAAGACAGTGCCGTTGGTGTACGACACGCTGAAACTCTGAGCGTTGGTGTTTTGAGTAAGGGCAAAAAGCACCGCAACTCCGCCGATGATCCATCGCATCCCACGAGTCATGTGTCATCTCCTTGTTCTTCGAGTCAATACCATAATGCCCACGATTGCCATCATGCCAGCATGCGGCGCGGGAACACTACTCGCAATCCGGATGCCCCCGGCGTGACTGCTTGGAGAAGTGCCGCCAAATGCGGAGACGTGATCAAACACGCCGAAGTCGAGGAACCCCGCCCAAGACCCCGCAAGAACGCGCGCCTGCGGCGAATCGGGCCAGACCACTTCCTCTGTCCATTCCCTCTCGCCCCCGCTGACATCAAGCAGGCCCCACGGCGACTGCACATCGGGGTACGCGCCGAGCGGAATGCTCCACTCGCCCCAGGGCTCCTCAGTGACGACACCCGCGCTCGTCTGACTGCCCGGTGTGCCCGGCAACCCACTCACAAGTGGGTCATCCGAACCGTTGGGATACACCCACCACCCGCCTGATCCTTCACCATAGCGGTGTGGATCAAAGTGCGCGGCCTTTATCCACTCATCCAGCGAAGGGATCCAGAACTGCGCTCCGGGCAGATGTGTTGGCCCGTCGGTGAAGGTGGGAGGAGTGCCGCCCCATGTCGATGTGTCGTAGGCCCCAGTGGCAATGGAGGCGCGCTCGGTGGGCTTGCCGTTGTTCAGCCAGTTACAGAACAGCGCCGCCTCGCGCCAGGTGATCCCGCTGACAGGCAGCATCGCGGCAGGCCCGCTCGTCGGCACCGTCCACCGATATCCGGGGCCGCTGTAAGCCGAGTCGGGTTCGGCCCCCCAGTGGGCAGGGAGAAGATCGAGGCCGAAGGCAGAGTCTTCGCGCATCGTGAACGTGTTCACGAATCCAAGCCATTGCGACGTAGTGACTTCCGTCCGCCCGATCCTGTACTCGTAGTTCACCGTGCCGCGGCCAACCGCGATCGGCGGGTTGTACGGCGAATCGCCTGTGTAGGGGGCATTGCCCGGCGCGCCGATGGTGACGAAGTCAAAGTCGTAGTCTGAACCCGGCTGTGCCCGGGCGAATGACACTGCTGCCGCGACACATGAGGCCGCGACCATGAAACCAGCCACGAGGGGAGCGGGTCGGTTCTGCATCTACAGACTCCTTTCGCAAGGTTATCGGGCAGGTTCCGAACGTTGCTGGAACTTCACGCGGTTCCTCGAGCTGTGTCCACGATTGATGGTTTGTCGCCCGTGCATCCAGTTCGCGCTGCCATCGCAACCCCCCGCAAAGCCTGAGCCCGATCTTCGCGGAACGACGTACGCTGTCGCATGCGAGTCCTCATCATCGGCGGCGGGATCGGCGGCCTCGCCGCGGCCGCGGCGCTCCGAAAGCTCAACATCCCGCACCACGTCTTCGAGCGCGCCCCCCGCGCCACCGAAATCGGCGCGGGCATCTCCATGTGGCCCAACGCCATGAAGGCCCTCGCCTGGCTCGGCCTCGCCGATGCCGTTCGTCGCCGCGGCCTCATCGCCACAGACGCCCACATCCGCTCCATGAACGGCCGCTCCATCACCCGCGCCGACATGCTCGCGATCCGTGACAAGCTCGGCGCAGAGTTCCTGATGATCCACCGCGCAGAGCTGCTCGACGCCCTGCTCGAAGGTGTCGATCCCGCGGCCATTTCCTGGGGCAAGTCTCTCGCGCGCGTCGAACAGGATGACCACGCCGTTACCGCGCACTTTGATGGCGGCGCATCCGAACGCGCCGACCTCCTCATCGGCGCCGACGGCCTCAAGTCCATCGTCCGCGCACAGGCCGTCGACAACACGCCGCCGCGCCCCGCCGGACAGACCGCCTACCGCGGCCTCGTGAAGTTCGATCATCCCGCCTTCCCCCGCGGCAGCGTCTGGGAAGTCTGGGGCCCCCGCGCCCGCGTCGGAATCACCTGCCTCCCCGATTCGCACATCTACTGGTGGGCAACCCACCACAGCCTCCGCATGACCAGCGAGGCCAACCCCGATCACCGCCGCGACCTTCTGCAGGTCTTCACATCCGCGAGCGGCTGGTGCGAACCGATCGAAGCCATGCTCCGCGCGACCGATCCCGCGCACATCCTCAAGCACGACCTCTTCGACCGCGCCCCACGCCGCGGCTGGTCCAACAGGCGCATCGTGCTCCTCGGCGATGCCGCCCACCCCATGACCCCCAACCTCGGCCAAGGCGGCTGCACCGCGATCGAAGACGGCATCGTGCTCGCGAGGTGCATTCAGGCACTGCACGCCGCACCGGAGACACAGCCGAATGCAAACGGCGCTTCGCTTGATGCCGCGAACATCGCCCGCGCCCTCTCACGCTACGAGCGCGCCCGCTTCGCCCGCACCGCCAGCCTCGTTCGCCAGTCCCGCTTCCTGGGCTGGTGGGGCCAGCGTCCAGCCGCATGGCAGTGCCGCGTGCGCGATGCGATCTTTAGCGTGATCTCGCCGCTCACCTTTGAGCGCAGCATGATGCAGTTTGGCGCGTATGACGCCGGGCAAGTTTCGCTGCCATGACTCTCACGTGGCGATGCAATCGGTGAAAACGGTCAAGATGGCGTGATCCACGATCCGAGTGAGCCTGATGAATCCCTCGAAGCGAGTCGGCCGGCAAGTGAAGCGGACCTTCCTGATTCATGGATCCGTACTGATCCCTCCGCATTCGCGTCCCGCCCCCCACATCTTGGCCGACTCTTGACGTTCCCCGCGTGGTCATTTCCTGCGCTCCTGATAGGGTTGCCTGATCCCAGTTCGCTCATTTGTGCGGCGGTGCTGGATCTGTCCCTGTCCTGGAGCCGCGATGCCACAACGCCGAAGTGCCTTCACACTCATCGAGCTCCTCGTCGTCATCGCCGTCATCGCGCTGCTTGTCGGGCTTCTGCTGCCTTCGCTGCGCGGGGCACGCGAAGCCGCTCGCGCCACCGTCTGCGCGGCCCACATCCGCGGCGTGGTTCTCTCGCAGGCCGCGTATGAGACCGACAACAAGGGCTTCCTCGTCGGCCCCAACACCTCCGGCTCCGACCTGCACAACAACCGCCCCTACCTCGAAGGCTCCGGCACCCCCAGCCAGGATTGGGACTTCATCTCCCCGCTGCTGGGCGACTCCATGAACTTCCCGACAACCCAGCTCGAGAAGTTCCAGGAGATCTGCATGACCAAAATGCGGTGCCCCAGCAACGCGCTCCGCTACACGCGCCGCTTCAGCGGCTCGCCCCTGCCCATCGAGGCAACCGGCGAGCAGCCCTTCACGCTCAGCTATCTCACCCCGGCATACTTTCAGCTCTACCGCGCGGGGACATCTGTCGTCGGGGGCCGTTCGGTCGAGTCGGTTCCATCGAGCGAGCCCATCGCGCTCTCCCCCGGATACTCACCCCGCGCCGATCTCGTGGGCTTTCTCCCGGCAAAGAAGATCATGGCGTTCGAGGG
Source organism: Phycisphaerales bacterium (assembly GCA_038247555.1). Taxonomy (GTDB): domain Bacteria; phylum Planctomycetota; class Phycisphaerae; order Phycisphaerales; family UBA1924; genus JAHBXL01. The sequence continues at coordinate 6,496 of JBBRUT010000114.1, forward strand.
CGCACGCTACTGGGACCCGGCGTTCAACGGCTTTGACTACTCCACCAACCTCAACGGCACCGGCCTCGCCGGCACGCCGCAGGGCAACTTCCTCTCCCGCGGCACCGCATTCCGCGGCTCGGGCGAAAACTACCTGCGCGAGGGCACACGCCCGAGCAGGCTCCTCCGCCAGACCTCGCTGAGACATAGCGAGAAGATGAACGCCGGCATGTTCGACGGACACGTCGAGGCGCTCAGCAATGTGCAGAGCGCAGACCCCACGTGGTTTGCCCCCAGCCGCTCACGGATCACCACGCCCTCGCAGACGTGGTGGTGGCAACTCGGCCCGAGCGACTCGCCTCTGCGCATGCCCAACGCAGAGATCAACTGACTTCCGCGGCCGCGGCGGATGAAACACCTGTGCGCAGCGTTCACTGCCTCCACAGTGCGCACCCGCTTGGCCATCACTGCGCGCTGGCCCGCCTCGACCCGGAACGCTTCCGGCAACGAGTTCTTCGCGACACCTACACGCAAGCTTTGTGCTTGCATCGACAAAATCGGGCACCGTTGCACGACAATCACTCATCGTCGCACGTGCGGAGCTTCCGCCGCGGCCGACAGATGAGCCTTTCTTTCCGCTTTTCAATGTGTTGATCCGTTCCCGTTCACTGTCCATCAAGAAGGAGTTTCGTATCATGCTCAACCTCAAGCGTCTCTTCTGTACCGGCGCGGCGATCTTTGGACTGGGCGCACCCGCCGCCCTGGCCCAGGTCGCCCAGTTCGATGTCAACAACGAGAACGGCGTGTGCGCGACGGGCACCACGATTCTCGACCTCAATGTCTCCAGCCCGGAACTCTGCCGCGGCCTTGGCATCACCTGGACCAGCGCGGCCAACGGCTTCAACAGCAACGGCTGGACGGGCGTTGATGAGGCCGACGCCATCGCCAACAACGATTATGTGTCGGCGACGTTCATCGTGAACAACGGCTTCAATGTCAACATCGATGTGATCACGGCGAACCTGCAGCGCTCCAGCAGCGGGCCGCAGAACATGTCCGTCCGCTCAAACGTCGACGGCTTCGCTTCTTCGCTCGCGATCGTTAACGACATCCCGACCAGCGCCGCTCTCCGCACGTTCGATATCCCCGACATCATCGGCGCAACCGGCCAGGTCGAGCTTCGCTTCTACGCCTGGGGCGCAACGACCGCAGCCGGCACCTGCCGCTTCCAGGACAACACCAGCAACTCCAGCCTCACCATCAACGGCACGGTGCAGATGGGCGGCGGCGGCGACCCCCAGGGCGCGTGCTGCATCGTCGCCGCGCCCTACTGCTCCTTCGTCACCCAGGCCGTCTGCACCAGCCTCGGCGGCATCTACCAGGGCGACGGCGTCACCTGCGGAACGGCCAACTGCCCCATCCCGACCGGCGCGTGCTGCATCGACGGCTTCTGCGGACCCGGCTTCACCGAGACCCAGTGCGTAGGTTCGGGCGGTCAGTGGTTCGGCGAGAACTCCACCTGCGACTTTGTCGTCTGCGATCAGCCCACCGGCCGCTGCTGCCTGCCGAACAACACCTGCGTCGAGATGATTACCGAGGCCGACTGCACCGCCCAGGGCGGCAGCAACTGGCTGCTCGCTGGGTTCTGCGATTCCTTCGTCTGCGTCCCCAACGTCGGCGCGTGCTGCCTCCCCGACCTCACCTGCGCCATCACCGATGGCCCCGGCTGCGATGCGCTCCTTGGCACATACTTGGGCCGCGGCACCGTCTGCGAGTCGGTGAGCTGCGTTCCCGCTTCCGGCGGCAACCTCATCGCCAAGTATGACTTCGACGTCAACCGCGTCGGCGTCGGCAACAACCTCTCCTTCTCCTTCAGCCCCATGCCCCCCTTCAGCAGCGCGGGCGACGGCTTCGGCGTGTACCAGCGGTTCTACAGCGCCTCCATCCCGTTCACGCTGCTCGATGACAGCTTCTCCATCTTCGAGCCCGACTCCATCGGCATCGTCGATGAAACCAAGCTCGATGCATGGTTCGGCATCAACGACCTGCTCAACAACGACAACCTCTCCGGCACCGGCACCGCCGCGTGGACCTTCAACATCGCCGGCCGCTCCAACCTCTCCATCTCGATCGACCTCGCCGCGATGGGCGACTTCGAGGCCACCGGCACGACCCCCGACCAGTACGACTTCTCGGCCTCGATCGACGGCGGCGCGCCCCAGGTCGTCTTCAGCCTCCGCGCCGATGAAGTCCTCGAGCAGACCTACACCCTCGCCGGCGGCGCGATGATCACTCTCCCCGACCCTCAGGTCGTCAACGGCACCACCGTCCTCTCCAACATCTTCCAGACGCTCAGCGCTTCGATCTCGGGCACCGGCAACGTGCTCACCCTCACCCTCACCGCCTCCAATGATTCCGATGAGGCCGTCGTCTTCGACAACATCATGGTCATGGGCGATGCGGGCGGCCCCGCGACCGGCGCCTGCTGCCTGCCCGCCGGCACGTGCGCTGTGCAGACCCAGGCCGACTGCCTCGCGGCCGGCGGTTCGTTCCTTGGCAACGGCGCGGCGTGCGATCAGGTCGCTTGCGATGCCCTCAGCGTCGCCTGCTGCCTCATCAACACCTGCACCGTCACCAACCTCGGCGGTTGTATCTTCCAGGGCGGCTCGGTCAGCGCGTTCGGTGCTTCGTGCGACGGCGCCGAGTGCGGCCCCGCGTTCTGCGATGCCGACTGGTGCCAGGATGGAAGCGTCGGCGTGCCCGACATCTTCTGCTTCCTCTCCGCGTGGTTCGCCAATGACCCCGAGGCCCGCAACTACGGCGGCTCCAACGGCGTCCCGGCGATCTTCGCGTTCCTCTCCATCTGGTTCGCAACGGGCACCGGCCCCTGCGTTCCCTAATCGTCGTTGATCCCGGCGTGTTGCCGGGTTCAGCCACGGCAACGACAAGGGGTCCGTGTCGAAAGACACGGGCCCCTCTTTCTGCGCATCGAGAGGAGGGGTTTGGCAACCGTGAACCATCCGCGGCAGTATCGACTCTGCGTGGGAACAGCATCCATCTCAGCAACGGGCGGCGAACCGGCAGCGCATCAAGTCGCCCCGCCAGCCCCGTCCCCCGAGCTCGAACAAGTCGACTGTCCACGCTGCGGCTACGACCAATCCGGCGTGATCACCGGCTTCCGCCGCGGCAAAGGCTCCCCGCTCCAAGGCCGGTGCTCGGAGTGCGGGCTCGACTGGTTCTGGGGCGATCTGCTCCACCCCGCCCGGCAGCTTCCAAACTGGTTCCTTGAAAATCTGAAGCGATGGGCATTGCCGGTGCTCATAAGCACATGGCTTCGGGCTCTTCTGCCGCGGCGGTTCTGGGGCACGATTCTGCTCACCTTCCCCATCCGTCATAGTCGACTCGTGCTCTATGCACTTCTGGCACTGATGATGAGTTACTTGATCGCCGCAGTCGCCAGCGGCCTGTGGGAGATCTACGCGACGCAGGGCCGGTTCATGGCAACGTGGGGGAGCATGTGGAGTAGCGTGAACTGGCGGAACGTACTCGCCTCCGCGGCCGTACCCATTGGGCCGGGCGACCGCTGGTCCTCATCGCTCCTCGCGCACTTCACGGTGGTGGCGACGTTGTGGGTCATGCTGAGGCCCCTGCCTTTCCTGCTGCTGCGCCAGACGTTCACGCGCGTTCGCGTGCGACGCGCTCATCTTGCCCGCATCTGGGTGTACTCGCTCAGCCTCCTGCCGCTTCTGCTCGGAGGTGTGTGTCTATTCCGGTTGGGCGTCAAGTGGCTGCAAACCTCGCTCATGTACATCTACCCGCAGAACACCCTGCAGCGGATCACGTCAGAATCAGCCATTGCTGTCCTCCGCGGCGAGTGGATCATCGTCGTGTTGGTCGGTGCCTGGCTCGCGCTGTTCTGGGGACGCGCTGCCGGGACCTACTTGAGGCTGCCCAACGCCCGAGCGGTCGTTTCGCTGCTGATGCTCGCCTCGTTCCTCGCCGCGCTCGCAATCGGCACGTACTACCCCGGCAGCCTGCTGGTCCAGAGTGTCGGCTGCTGGTTCTGGTACTAACGCTCGCCGCGGACCCGTTCCTTTGCCCGCGCCAGGGTCACCGGTAAAAACCGGACCTTCACCCCACCCGACCAGATGTTCAACGAATCAGGCCTTTGTCAGCACCCTGATCGGGCTACTTTCCAAAATAGGGGGGTGAATCCACACAATTTCTGCCAAAGACCACCACAAGCTTGTAACTTGGGTATTGACGGCCCTTTGCCGATCGTGGATACTGACCTGTTGCCGGGGTCCCGTTCGTTACAGGGCCATGGCTGCGAATGAGCGGATTCGCGCCCGGGTGCGCGAGCAGAGTTTGGTTCCAGTTTCGTTCGGGGGGAGCGGCCAAGGATCGGACGCTCGAGAACAGGCGCGTTGGCTTGGCGCATGATGCGCGAGTCTCGCCGGGCACAACACCGGGTAGCGAGTCCATGGCCACGATTACCAAGAAAGACCTCGTCGATCGGATCTCGGCGAGGATGACGAACTGTCCAAGGACAGATGTCAAACTCGTGATCCAATCGTTTCTCGAAAGCATCATCGACGAACTCGGCAAAGGCAACCGCCTCGAGTTCCGGGACTTCGGGGTCTTTGAGGTGAAGGCACGGGCGGCGCGAGTCGCTCAGAATCCCAAAACCCTCGTCCCCGTGAAGGTCCCACCCAAGCGCACCGTGAAGTTCAAGGTTGGTCGCCTGATGAAAGACCAACTGGAAGTCAACACGGCCTCCGCCGCGGCGGCCGCAACAGCCAAGCCGCAGGTCATCGTCAGCCCGGACCTGACCTCCAACGGCCGCGTGCCCTCCAAGAACCCCGCCGCGAACGCCTGAGCGGATCGGGCCGCGGCGGCATCGCATTCAACTGGTCCATGTGTGCAGACACTCCAAAGATACTGAGCGCTGCCTAAATCCGTGACTCACTTTGTGACTCCCGGGACGGAGAAGGGAGTGGCGCCGAAGAAGGATCGGAGGAGGGGTTGGTCGTTGGCGATGTCTTCCAGGGCGATGTGGGCTTCGACCTCCAGGTCGTCGCCGTCGTCGGGGATGATGCCGCGGAGCTTGACGCCTTTGCCATTGCCCCACATGGGCTCAACGGGGTTGAGTTCCGGGGCGTAGGAGGGCAGGCGGTGAACCTCGACACGTTTGGAGCGGGCCAGCACCGCCTTGACCGCCGGTGCCCGGTGCACACCCAGCCCGTCCCAGATGAGCGTCACCGGCCCACGCACCTCACGCAAGAGTGCCCGCAGGAACTTTGCGCAGATCTCGCCGTTGATGCTTTGCTCGTAGAGCCTGAAGAACTGTCCGACACGCCGGCGCTTCCCGCCGCGTCCGCCCGGGGAGACCATCAACGCTCCGGCCGCGCTGATCTTGGTCCAGCCGCGGCCGGCGATCTTCACCACCGGCGTCTTGCCCAGAGCGCCCCAGGTCGTGCGGCGGGCGGGCTTGGTGGAGAACCCCGCTTCATCCACGAATATCAGCGTGCCCTTGCGCCGCCGCGTTTTTTTTCGATGGC
>JBBRUT010000115.1:0-11823 GCA_038247555.1 Phycisphaerales bacterium
CCGCCGCACACCAATGCCATACAACTCATCCATGCACAGAATCCACTGGCCAAAGTCCCTCCCCGGTCCGGGCCAGCAGGCGATCGTCGCGGAAGATGAGGCAGCGCACGCTCTGCGCGTCAAGCGTCTTCGTATTGGCGACCCCGTCCAGCTTCTCGACGGCCTGGGATCTATCGCCGACGGCACCGTCGCTGCGCTGGGAACCGCCAACCGCCGCGCAAGCCTCTCGGTCTACGTGACCGCCATCGGCCATGTCCCCGAACTCTTGCCACGGGTAGAGATCTGGGCTGCCACCCCAAAGGGTGCCCGCGTCGATGAAATGGTCGAGGGCCTCAGCGAGGTCGGCGCGGCCTCCTGGACACCCCTTCGCTCATCCCGCTCGATTGTCGAGCCCCGCCCCACCAAGCTGGACCGCCTCTCCCGACTCGCGATCGAGAGCTCCAAGCAATGCGGCCGCGCCTGGCTCCTCCGCATTTTGCCCGAACGCCTCTTCATGGACGCCATCCTTCCCGCGCCCGACACCCTCATCCTCCTTGCCGATTCCTCCGGAACACCTCTGGGGTCACCCACATCCGCGCCGCCGCCATCTGTGCGGGTGCTGGTCGGACCCGAAGGGGGATGGACCCCTGAGGAACTCGCTCAGGCCCATGCCGCGGCCGTCCCGATCATCCGTTTCGGTCCCCACGCGATGCGCATCGAGACCGCGGCGGTGGCCATCGCCGCCATCACTGTCGATCGCCTGAGCCCGCCCGCACCCTGAACCGTCCTTCCCCTGCCGCCGGTACAACAGCAAGGCTGCCAACAATTCTCGGTTCGGCCCTGCACGGGAGCGTGACCATGATCCTGCCTTTGCTCATCGCCGCATCCAGTCTCGCCTTCACCCAGGCATCGCTCCCTCCGTTGCCGTCCCTCGGCGATGCGGAGAAGCTCGGCGAGCCTGAATCCGCAGTCACGCCGGATTACCGTGAGCAAGGCCGCGCGATGGCCCAGCGGGCCGAAGCGTGGTTGCTGTCGCAGCAGGACAAGCTGTCGGGCGGCTGGAGCGTCCCCGACCCCGAAACCGACGAGGCCGGTAAAACCAAACGACCTCACTTGCCCGGCATCACCGCCCTCATCATCACCGGCATTCAGCTTGGCCGGGCCGACGGCCAAACTACCGCCGAGAGCGTGCGTCCGGAAGTCATGATGGCTGTGAAGTATCTGCTCAACTGGCAGCAGGCCGATGGCGGGATCTATGACCGCGTCCTTCCTTCGTACAACACCTCGCTCGCCGTCTCTGCGCTCTCCCAGGTCGACATGCCGCAGGCGCGAAACGCGCGCGACAATGCTGTTGGCTTCCTGAAGAAGCTCCAGTGGAGCGAGTTCTCCGACAACTCCATCGGCGGGTCCGAGGCGGCCAAACCCGTCGAGCGCAACCACCCCTTCTACGGCGGCGTGGGCTATGGCAAGCACGGCCGGCCCGATGGCTCCAACATGAACATGTTCATGCAGGCGCTTGAGGATGCCGGTGTCCCCAGCGATGACCCCGCGGTTCAGCGGGCGCTGGTGTTCCTGCAGCGGCTGCAAATGCAGGACAGCGTGAATGACATGCCCTACGCCGACGACAGCAATCAGGGCGGGTTCATCTACGCGACGGTCGAGAACGCGCAATCGGTCGAGGGCCGCGCCGGCCAGAGCCAGGCGGGCACGATCGAGGAGACGCTCGACGATGGCTCGCACGTCAGCCGCCTCCGCGCTTACGGCTCAATGACTTATGCCGGCTTCAAGAGCTATCTGTACGCCGACCTTGCCAAAGACGACCCACGCGTGCAGGCGGCGTATGACTGGATTCGCCGCCACTACACCGTCGAAGAGAACCCCGGAATGGGAACCGACGGGTTGTACTACTACTTCGTCACCTTCGCCCGTGCGCTCGCCGCGCTCGATGAGCCGACCATCGGCCTCGTGAAGGGCGAGGGGATGGTCACCGATCAGCGCGACTGGCGCAAGGACCTGATTGACCGCCTCGCCGCGCTTCAGAGCGAAGATGGCTCGTTCAAGAGCCTCGATGACCGATGGATGGAGAACGACCCCATCCTCATCACCGCCTACGCCCTGATCGCGTTGCGGGAAGCGACCCACTGATCACCGAAGCGGAGAAGCAGATGCCTACGCGCGCGCGACCGTTGACCAAGCCGTTCGCCGTGGCTGCCGCCGCCCTGCTCTTGGCTGCCGCGCCGGTGGTTGCGCAGCCTTCGTTCGGCAAGCCCCGCCCGAAGCCCGCGCCCAGCACGCCGGAAGTCGCGCCGTCAGCACCTGCTGCCGAGGATGCGCTGCTCCACTCGACCGCAAACCCCGCCGCGCCGGGCTGGAAGGAGTGGCAGGATACCGATCCCCAGCGGCTTGCGCCTTCCTCGGATGCCGCTCCGGGAACGCCCTTTGCCTGGAAAACGCGCGAGGGCCTCCGCTTCACATGGACTCTTCCCCAGAACTACAAAAAGGGCGAGGCTTACGACCTGGTGATCCTCTGCCACCCGAACCGGGCCGACTTCCGCTGGGGGACGCTCAACCATCCCGCGCCTGCGACCGCCAAGGACCGCGCCTTCCGACCCGGCGACATCGTTGTCTCCATCGATGGCACCACCGCGGCTGATCGCAACCCCGATCTCCGTACGTTCGAAACCACCACCAACTCGATCATCCAGTTCAGAGACCTGGTGCTGGAGATCTCACGCACGTTCCCCGTCAACCGCATCTATCTCTACGGGATGGGCGGCGGGGGGACGTTCGTTCAGTGCTTTGCCTCAAACTTTCCCGCGCTCGCCGACGGCGTTGTCGCCCACGGCTGCGGGGCTTCTGCCGAGTGCATCAAGAAGGGCAACACCCCACTGGTGCTCATCCACGGGGCGAAGGACCTGATGGTCCCTCTCCACATCAGCTTCGAAGCCCGTTCCGCCTATCTCGAAGCCGATCACAAGAATGTTCGCCTCCGCATCCTTCAATCCTTCAATGACTTCCCCAACCCTGTCCGCGCCTCCGAAGGCCTCGACTGGGTCAAGGCCATGCGAACCGATGACCCGCAGCAGGCGCTCGACTCCATCCGCGCGATGCTCACACCCAAGCGGGCCGACGAGTACGAGTACCGAACCGTTGTGTGGTTTGGCGCAGCAAGACAGGCCCTGTCGCGGCTCATCGGCGAGGGCGAACAGCCCATCAAGTCCGTCCCCGCGGAGATCGCCGCGGCGGCGCAGTCGCTCATCGAGAAGATCGAAGCCGAAGGCGAGAAGCACATCGCTGTCCTTCGTCCGCAGATCAACCCCGCGGGCCTTGCGGAGACCGCCCTTGACGGCCGGCCCTGGCTTGGACACCTCATCGCCCTGCGGGAAGATTTCCGCGGCGTTCACTCCGTCGAGACCTTTGTCTCGTCAATCGGTTACGACGACCTGCTGACAGCCCATGACGATGTCGCTCTTGGCTTTGCTGGTTCCTGGACCCCCGATGGCGATGCAAAGTTCGCGTTTGAGGAAGCCGCGGATGTGATCCAAGAATGCTGGCTGTCGCAGTTTCTTCCAATGGGCATCGGCCCCCGCATGCGCTTCTTCGCCCGCAAGGCGGATGAACTCAAGCTGGCGCCCGATGCGCTGGAGAAGTTCGAGTACTTCCAGAACTGGGAGAAGGGGTGGAAGGACGGCCTCGCCGCGTACGAATCGCTGTGGCGAAAGTGGGAGGCGCCCTGACGCAACCCCGCACAGTCTGGCCGACCGGAGCCGATATCGACGCGCAGGCTCGTCGCTTGGCTCAGAACGGGATATCGAAGCTGAACGAGAACACCCGTTCCTGATCGCCGTAGCGCTTGATCAGCGGGAATCCGAAGTCGAACGCAAACGGGACCGGTGTCAGCGCAGGGATGTAGAGCCGCAGGCCCACACCCACGGACACGCGATAGTCGTCCAGGGTTGCTTCATCCGACACCGTGCCAGAATCGATGAATGCCGCGACCGAGATCAGTTCCTGGTAGACCGGCTTCTCGATCTCCGTCCCCAGGAAGAAGCTGAACGTCCCGCCCGCGGGCTCGTTGGTCAGCACACCGTCAGACGCCCGCTCGCCCTTGGGCGAGATTGTGCGAAATGCGAACCCGCGGAAGGTTCGCCCGCCAAGGAAGTACCGCTCAAACAAGGGCGCCTCATCCTTGCCCTCGGGAATGTACGACGCCGCGACCTTGAACTGCAGCACCGTCTTGTAGCCCAGGAAATCCTCGCCCACGGTGAGGAAGACCAGGTGCTCGGCGCTGAGCTTGGTGAACTCGTAGTCGCCGCCAAGCGCGCCGACACGCTCCACATCGGCCAGGAAGCGCGTGCCGCGGCTGGGCCGGAATCGGCTGTCGACGGTCGAGCGGACCAACCTCGCGCCGACCCCCGAGATCGAGCTCGTGCCCTCGACTTCGAACAAGTCCACGATCGCATCGTCATCGATGTTCGTGATGTCGATGTCTTCGTACCGCGCAAACACGGACGCCACCCATCGCTCGCCAAAGCGCCTGCCCAGCGAGGGCCTTACTCCCAGCCGCGCTTCATCAAACTCGTTGTATTCGCGCGAGCGGTAATACGCGGCGATCGAACCCGAATACTGACTGTCAAACATCCGCGGATCCGAGAGCGAGATCTGATAGGTCTGCGTCTCGGTGCCGGGCTGCAACTGGATATCGAACGTCTGGCCAGCGCCGCGGAATGCCTGCCCCGTGAATAGCTCCCCCGCCGAGTCGGGCGGATCAAACAGGTCGAAGTTCCGCTGCGTCAGTCCGATCGTGCCAAACAGCCCCGCATCCGACGTCACCGCTGCGCCGAAGGTCAGCGAGCCCGTGTTCGTCTCCTTGACCTCGATCAGCATGTCGCGATAGCCGGGGGTCAGCGGGTCTTCGGGCTGCACCGTCAGCTTCACGGAGCCCGGTTCAAACAGTCGCGTCTCCGTCAGCCGACGCTCGGAGTCGAGGACTTTACCGCCGCCGATTCCGCGGAGGAACGTCAGGTTCAACGGGCGATCAGGAACTTGATCCAGCTCGCGCATGATCAGTTTCTTCTGCGATACGTCGTTGCCGGTCACCCGCACCAGCCCGGTCTTGTACCGCTCTCCCTCGGCGATCCGCAGGATCAGATCGACTTCGGGCTTATCCGGATCGCGCTTCTCGATGCGCTGAATCTCGCGTCCACGCTCCAGGATGGAGACGTACCCCTGGCTTGAATAGGCGTTCTCGATGATGTCGATCGATCGCCGGATCTTGTCCATGCTGTACGCGTCGCCCGGCTTGATCTCCAGCAGCCCGGCGATCTGCTCGGCGGTGTACACCCGCAGCGGCTCGGTTTCCCCGGGCTTCTCGCCCGGGTTCATGGACACCACCTTCACCGACCGGAGCGTGTAGACCTCGCCCTCTCGCACGATGAACTTCACAATCGCTTCGCGGCTGTTGGGCGCAAACACCAACTGCCGGTCCGCCTGCACATCCAGGTACCCGCGGTCCTTGTAGTACGCGATGATCGACGCCACATCCTGATCCAGGACCTCCGGATCAACCGGGCCCGATTCCAGGATCCCCGCGACCCGCGTCTTGATCGTCGACATCAGCTCGCTGCGCGCGAACGACTCCGCGCCGTCAAACCGGATCTCCGTCACCCGGAGCCGCTCCCCCTCGGTGATCTTGAACAGGACCACCCCACCCTGATCGAGCTCCTTCTGATCGATCACCACATCCGCCGTGAAGTATCCCTTGTCGCGATACAGCTTCAGGATCCGCGACTTGGCGTTGCCCAGCTGGAACTCATCGACCGGCGTGTCCTTCAGCAGCGAAACCACCGAGGCAATGTCCTGATCGCTGATCTGGCGGTTCCCTGACACCGCCACATCCGTGATGATCGGCGTCGGCACGAACTCGTAGATCAACGCAATAGAGCCGTCGTCGTACGGCTGCGCCTTGGCGAGGATCCGCTTGAACCGGCCCAGCCGGTTCAGCCGCTGCACATCATCCCGAACCGAATCGGCCGACAAGGGCGATCCGGCACGCGAACGGATCTGGTTCCGGACCAGTTGCTGCTCATTGGCCGAAACGCCCTCGATGCGGATCTCGCGGATCGGCCGGTCCTGATAGGGGATCAGCGAATCGTCATCGACTCCCGCGGCGGGCCTCGGCGTCAGAGGGCTCGGCTGCGGCGCAGGCGTGGGCGGTGCCAGCGGCTGCGCCATCAGCGCCCCGCCGCCCATCCCCAGCGCAACCGCCATCCCGCACGCACGAACGAGCAACCCGCCGCGGCTGGCGCGGGCAAGATGGGTAGGGCTGTCGGTCCACGGACGTTGATTCACAGGCACGGACGATATCGGCCCGGCGCGCAGAACACAACGTCATGCCGCGGCTTGACTTCCGGCGGGTGCCTGGTCAGGAACGCGCAAGGATCGCGCGATACACCCCTCCCAGCGTCCTCCCGACTGCTGCCGCCGAGAGGTTCTCCCCCACCCACGCCATCCCTCGCTGAACCACGCTCGCTGGATCCGGGTGACGGATGATGTCCACGTATGCCCGCCCGAGCGCGGCCGCGGTCCCCTGGCACGACACTCCACCATCCACCCCGGCAAGCTCCGGGGCCAGCGCCAGGTTGCTGGTCATCACCGGGGGCGTTCCCACGCACAGTGCCTCTACCGCCACAAACCCGAAGTTCTCGTGCTTGGAGTTCAACGTCAGCACATCCCCCGCCGCGAGCGCGGGCCACTTGTCGCTGCCGGAGATGAACCCGGCGAAGCGGACTCGGCTCTCGATCCCCAGCCTGGCGGCGTGGGCTTTGAGCGAGGCGACGTAGTCGGGGTCACCGTCGCCAAGGAGCAGGAGGTGAGCGGTGGGGAGCGTTCGGGAGGCCTCGGCGAGTGCATCCATCGCCAGTTCCACCCGTTTGACGTGGTGCAGTCGGCCCATGAAGACGACGGTCGGAGCATCCTGCGGGATGTTGAAGCGTTCGCGCGCAGAGCAGCGCATCTCTTGGCGAGAGGGCAGGTTCTGAGGGAGCTCCAGCGGGAGCGGGACGACGTGCATGCGCTCGCGCGCGACGGCACGCGGCGGGACCGACTGCTCCTGCTCCTCTCGGGTGCAGTACACAATCGCCGCGGCGTTGACGAGGGCACGCCGGAGCCCGAGCGCGAGGAAGAGTTCCTTTTTGAGACGCTTCTGGTTGATAGCGGCACGGACGAGCATCCCGTGCGGCTGCCAGACATAGGGGACCCCGGCGCGGCGGGCCGCCTGCGCGGCGTGCAGCAGGTCGGGCGACCAGAGGCCGTGAAGGTGCAGGACATCCACCCGGCCCGCACTGATCTCCCCTGCAACGCGCTTGCCCAGCCCACCGGGACGGAGTGTCCGGCCAAAGGTTGTTGACAAGTCCCAACTCTGCTCGCCATGTGACTCGCGGCCGCGGCGAATATCTGCCCAGTGGGGGTCGCCTTGTGGCGGAGCCGTCGAGAACGCACGGACCGAGAACCCCGGCTGCGCCCGCACTGCGCCGACGACTCCTAGAAACGCCGTTGATGTCCCCCCTGCCGGCGCATCCACGGACTGGATCATCTGCGCGACGCGAACCGGCTCCCCGCTCATGCCCCTGTCCCGTTCTTGGATGTGCCCCGCGCAAGCTGGCTCCGCCGGGCTTCCTCAGCTCGCTTGGATTCCGCGGCGGTCTGCATCTCGTGGTGCTTGGCCATCGACACGAACTCGTACCACGCCAGCAGGCGGCACATGACGTAGCCGGGGTAGCCGTCGCGGATGCCCAGCTGGATGAAGTAGCTGAACAGGAATCGGAGCGAGGGCCGGAAAGGGAGCTTGCGCGCGTAGCGCTTCAGCCAGCGGCGACGCTCGATCGGCCCGCCAAAGAGCGAGGCCTGCACCGCGCCGGCGTCTTTGGCCTTCATGGCGTGGGCTTCCCAGGTGGTGTAGCGGTTGTGCTTCTCGATCCACGCGGTGAGGTCGGGATACGCGTAGTGCAGGAACTCGTGCTCGAGGTAGCCGGCCGGGCCCGAAGAGAGCACGACGTGCTCGTGGACTTCGTTGTCGCCGGAGCCGGTGTTGCCGAGGTTGCCGATGCGCTCGTAGCGCCCGAGGGCGTGCTTGAAGAGCCGGACGTTCCAGGAGGGGTAATACCCGCAGCCGCGGATCCAGCGACCCATGAACATGAACCGCCGGTTGAGCCAGTAGCCATCCCCGCAGCCTGCTCGGCGCGTGTCGCGCGGCTTGTAGGTCCCCGCCACCACCTGACGCACTTCCTCGCTGAGCTCGGGCGTCATGTACTCATCGGCATCGAGGATCAGCACCCACTCGTTCTTCCAGGGCACCTGCTCAAGAGCCCAGTTCTTCTTCTTCGGCCAACCTTCCTTCGAGTAGTGGAACTGATAGACATTCGCGCCCATCGCCTGCGACATGGGGATGGTGAGATCGGTCGACTGCGAATCGACCACCACCACTTCATTGGCCCACATGCAGTGGCGGATGCACTCGATCACGTTCCGCTGCTCGTTCTTCACCGGGATCAGCACACTGACGGGGACGCTTCCGCGCGCCGGCCACTTGCCCGGCGGGAACGTCACTTCCCCGATCTCCTCTCGCACCCGCGCCAGCCGTTCATCGAGCGGCGCAGACTGTGGCCCGTCGGCCTTGGCTCCCCCACCCCCGGCGGTCGCCACCGCCGCGGGCGCACGCTCGAGCTTGCGGAGCGGTTCGCCGACGGCCTCGGCGATCTCTTCGGCGGACTTCACGCTGCTGGCCGCGGCGCTGGTCACCACGCTGAGTTCGCCTTCGGCCACCGCGAGGCCGCGGGCCGCGGGGGGAGGCGGGGCAGAGGGTGAGCCGATCAGTTCAAGATTGCGGTCCGCGCCAAGGGACCGCAACTCGGCCAGCTTCAGCGAGATGAAGGTGTCGTACATCGCCAGCAGCAGGCAGAAGCGGAAGCCCGCGACGCCGTCGAGAAAGCCGAGGCGGACGACGTACATGTATAGGAATCGCCAGATGCCCGAGAACGGCAGGCGGGGGAGGACGTTGGTCTTGAGCCAGCGTCGCGTGGCGATGCCGCGCTCCAGGCGCGTGGCGCGGTCGGCGGGGGTGCGCGCCATCTCGCGGATGAGTTCGCGGGCTTCGAGGGTTGAGTAGCGGTTGTGCTTGGCGATGAAGTGTTCGAGGCCGCGGCGGTCTTCGTGCAGCATGTAATGCCGCAGGCGGCTGGTCGGCCCCTTCACCACCATGTGCTCGTGGACTTCGCGGTCTTCGTATCGTGCGCTGCCGCGGCGGAAGAAGCGGAGGTTGTAGCTGGGGAAAAATCCGGCGTGGCGGATCGGCGCGCCCATGAACTTGGTCAGGCGGTTGACATAGAAGCCGGCGTCGGCTGTTTGCGCGGCGGGCTTGGCGGCGATGGCGAGCATCTCATCGCGCAGCTCGGGCGTGATGGATTCATCGGAGTCGAGGATGAAGACCCAGTCGCTGGCGATGGGCAGGTTCTCGAGCCCCCAGTTCTTCTGCCGCGCGTAGCCAAGCCAGGGGCGGTGGATGACCTGCGCGCCGGCCTGGCGGGCGATGTCCTGGCTGCCGTCGTTGGAACCGGAATCGACGACATAGACCGCATCGGCCCAATCCATGACGCTCGCCAGCGCGTGGGGAAGGTTGGCGGCCTCGTTGAAGCTGAGGATCATGACCTCGATGTTGGAGCGGGTGCGCTTGGGCGCAGCGCCGTTGGCCCCGCCGGTCGCGGCGGGATCGGATCGGGTGGAGATCTGAGCTTCGTTGGCGGGGTTCATGGGCGGGTGGTCATGTGAGGGGGGTCATCGGCCGGAGGCCGTGGGAAGGAAGGAGCCGGAAGGAGGGAGGTACGCCCGGGCGGCGGGACGGGGTCGGCGGGGAGCGGAGTGTTCACTGAATATTCGGCTGTTCAGGGGTGCGGAGAGAACTAAGCAAGGGGGGAAGTGGGATGTCGGAAGTCGGATATGGGAAAGCGGAAGATTTCAAGGCCGTCCACAGAGGTCACGGAGAAGACGCAGAGGTCACGGAGGGGAAGTGGGAAGTGCGGAGTGCGGAGTGGAGACTCGAAGGCGAGGAGGGACTGGGGAAGTGCGGGGGAAAGTGCCGAGTGCCGAGTGCCGAGTGCCGAGTGCCGAGGCGGAAGGGCTGAGGACTGGTGGGAAGTGCGGAATGCGGAGCGCGGAATGCGGAGTGGAAAGGCGAGGGCGGGGCGATTTGAAGGCGAGTGGGGTGAGCCGGGATGGAAAACAAAATGTTGCGCGCAAGAATGCCTTGAATCGGGGGCTTTGGGGTGGGTGGAGCTGGCGCGAGGAAATACGCGAACACAGAAATCTGCGCGCAGAGCCCCTGGAAAAGGGTGAGCATGGCCGAGGGGGGGGCGATGTTCGACAGCGGCGCGCGACGGAGCCAATGTAGAGACAGAATCGATCGCGGACATGTGGTCCCCCTCTGATGACCCCCGATTGGCCGCGGAGACGTAGCGGTGGCGGAGGGGAGTGTACATCATGGGGAGGGGTTTGCAAGGTATGTGTTTGGGTAAGGATGCGGAAGCCAAGGACCGCGGGCGGGAGGCGGGGCGTGGGCCATGGTGCGAACTGACGGGCTCGGAAGAGGAGCCGCGGATCAACGCAGATGAACGCAGATCAGAAGAAGAGTTTGGATGGATGAAGACGGAAAGGCTCGGAAGGAGAGGGCTGGGACGAAGGTGGGGAGGCGGGGGACGTGTGAAGTCGAAGAGCGGATGGAGAATCGAGTCCGATGTGGCAGTGCGGGGACGTTGCATGCAAGTCGCCGGTGAAGGCCGGAAAGTCGCTATCGGGCGTTGGTGAAAGGGCGAGAGCGTGGCACATTGAAGCTCTCTCTCCCCTCTCGCGAAAGTCCATCCATGCTTCCAACATCGCAGCGATGCCTGCTCGTGGCGTCATTCATTGCCGCAGCGGCGACTCCGGTCTTCGCGGGCGAACTGGTCTTCAACGGCGGGTTTGAGACGGGGGATTTTTCGGGGTGGAACGTCCCGGCACCGATGTCGATGCAGAACCTGTTCTTTGTGTCCGGTGGTGATGCACATAGCGGCACCTATTACGGACGGCTGTCGTCGACCCAACTCCAGTACATATCCCAGACTTTGCCGACCCAGGCCGGGCAGGACTACGAGTTGAGCTTTTGGCTCAGGTGGTACTTTGGGATGCAGAGTGAGTTCGTCACGGTACGCTGGGAAGGCCAGCCCGTGCTCTTCGTGCAGGGCACCGGGCCAGGAAAGATCTGGACTCATTTCACCCTTCCGCTCCACGCCAACATCACCGGCTCGTTCCTTGAGTTCGGCCAGAACGCCTTCCCCGGCGAGTTCCACATCGACACAATCAGTGTTGTCGCCGTCCCTACCCCCTCCGCCGCGGCGGTGCTGGTGATGGCTGGCGGTGCGGCAGCGATGCGGAGAAGGCGGCGGTGAGAACGGGCGGCACTGCGGCTGGGAAGGGGCCATGTCGCGAGAGGTGAAGTGTCAGTCTCGGCAGGGCGGATGAAGGGCGTAGGCGCGGGTCAAGAGCACTGGCCACTTGCAAAGCCAAGTGTCCAGTGGCACTTCAAGGCAAAGAAGGCGCCTGGGCCACCGGCCCAAACCGTTGCCTGAAGGCAGGGCGCGTGGTAGATTGAGGAACTCTCTCTCCATTTCTCACGCGAAAGTTCGTAATTATGATCCGACCATTCCGGCGAGCGCTGCTGGCAACGTCTCTGCTCGTGGCTGCCGCTTCGCCGGCGTGGGCCGGCAACCTGGTCTTCAACGGTGGGTTTGAGACGGGCAATTTCTCGGGGTGGAA
>JBBRUT010000116.1:0-11779 GCA_038247555.1 Phycisphaerales bacterium
CCGCCTCCCAATCACCCATGATCACCACCCCCCCCAACCCCCCCAACCCCCCCACCCACTCCCCATCCGACTTCACCCTGCCCTCGGCGTATCGCCCGGGCGATGCCGAGCCGCGCATCACTCAGGCGTGGGATGAAGCCAAGCCGTTTCACGCCGACCCCGCGCGCGTCCTGTCGGGCGAGGCCAAGCCGTACTGCATCTTCATTCCTCCGCCGAATGTGACGGCCGCGCTGCACCTCGGGCACGCGCTGAACAACACGCTGCAGGACATCCTCGCGCGTGCGCACCGGATGATGGGCTTCGAGACGCTGTGGATGCCGGGGACCGATCACGCAGGAATCGCGACGCAGGCGGTGGTCGAGAAGCGCGTCTGGAACGAAGAAAGGAAACGCCGCCACGACTTCACCCGCGAAGCCTTCATCGACAAGATCCAGGCCTTCAAAGACGAGTACGAAAAGACCATCACCGAGCAGCTCAAGGTCATGGGCTGCTCCTGCGACTGGGACCGCCAGCGCTTCACGATGGACGACCAATGTGCCGCGGCGGTCCGCGAAGCCTTTTTCCGCCTCTTCCGAGATGGCCTCATCTACCGCGGCAAGCGCCTGGTCAACTGGGACCCGGAACTCAGGACCGCCGTTGCGGATGATGAGACCGATGAGATCGAGATCGACACCGCGTTCTACTACATGCGGTACCCGTTGGTCCATTCACCGGATGAGCAGGACGAGAGTCCCACATCGGGCCAACGCGGCTCGCGCCCCCGCCGCGCGACCTGGGGCGAGCTTGCGCTCCGCGGCTACCCGGGCGCAAATCGCAACACCCCCGGCGAGCAGGCATGGGTCACGGTTGCGACCACCCGTCCTGAGACGTATCTTGGGGATGCCGCGATCGGCATGAACCCGCACGACCCGCGCCTGAAGGCTCTTGAAGGACTGTGGGTCGAACTGCCCTTTGTCGGCCGCATCCTCCCGATCGTGGCCGATGACTACGTGGTGCTGCCCAAGGCGATGGCCCGCAGCGAGGAAGAGGCGAACGACCCGAAGGCCGAGTACGCGACGGGCTTTCTGAAGGTCACGCCCGCGCACGACCAGAACGACTACGACCTGTATTTCCGTCGCAAAGAGCAGATCGACCGGAACTCGACCGGAACCGGCCTGATCAACGTGATGGCTCCCGATGCTTCCATCTCTGATAAGTTCGGGTGGACCGACGTCGGCGATGCGGGGCTGTTCCTTGGGTTGTCGCGCGAGGAAACTCGCAAACAGATTGTTGCGAAGTTCAAGGCCGAAGGCTGGCTGGAAGGCACCAAGCCCTACAAGCAGACGGTGAAGATCTCAGATCGTTCGAAGTCGATCATCGAGCCATACCTCAGCGATCAGTGGTTCGTGAAGGTCACCGATCCGCGCATGGCGCAGACAGCGAATACGGCTCTTGTAAAAGAGCAGAGATCAGCAGAGCAGCAGCGCAGCAGAGTATCAGATGAAGGCCAGGGAGCAGGGGACGGCTCCATGAGCTTCCACCCCGCCCGCTACGCCAGGACCTTCGAGCACTGGCACGACAACATCCGCGATTGGTGCATCTCGCGCCAGCTCTGGTGGGGGCACCGGATTCCGGTGTGGTCGCGGGATGTGCATGTAGGCGAGATCGAATTCTTGCGCGAAGAACTGGGTGATTGGCTCAAGCAAACGCGTATCGTCGCCTTCGGACCAGGCGGTCACACTGACACACCGGTCGATTGCCGGGGTTTGCTGCACGTCTGCGTGCGCGATTCGGGCGACGATCAGATCACGGAATTTCTAAAAGCTCACGGCTTCCATCAGGACCCCGATGTCCTCGACACCTGGTTCTCTTCCGCCCTCTGGCCGCTGAGCACACTCGGCTGGCCCGAGCCTACCGCCTTCAACGCCGAGTCCAACAAGGGTCTGCTCGAGGCCTTCAACCCGTCATCGGTCCTCTGCACCGCGCGCGAGATCATCACCCTCTGGGTCTCCCGCATGGTGATGTTCAATCGGTATCTCAGGAGCGACGGAGCGACGGAGCGACGGAGCGACGAAGGGAAAGACACTCCGAGTGCCTCTTCTTCCTCTAGTGCCCAGTGCCCAGTGCCCAGTGCCTCGGCCCGTCCCGGTCCGCCCCCCTTCCACAACGTCTTCATCCACGCCGTCATCCAGGACGGCGACGGCCGCAAGATGTCCAAGTCTTTGGGCAACGGTGTCGACCCGCGCGACATCATCGAGTCGCACGGCACCGATGCCATGCGCTTCACCCTCACGCAGATGGCGACCAACACGCAGGATGTTCGCCTCCCCGTTGTCCTCGACCCAAAGACCGGGAAGAACTCCTCGACCAAGTTCGATGCGGGCCGCAACTTCTGCAACAAACTGTGGAACGCCTCGCGCTTCGCGCTCACCATCCTGCGCCGACCTTTGGGTACCTCGCCTTTGGGTACCTCGCCACTCCGTGGCGAGACAGCGTCACGCAGTGACGCGCCCACCCAGCTCATCGACCGCTGGATGCTCTCCCGCCTCCACGCCGGCGTCCGCGATGCCGAGGCCGCCCTCGCCAACTACGAGTTCGCCAACTACGCGCAAACCCTCTACGACCTCCTCTGGCGCGACTTCTGCGACTGGTACATCGAGGGCATCAAACCCACGGTCGATTCCTCCCCGCGCCAGCGCGCTGTCCTCGCCCACGCCCTCGAGACCATCGTCCGCCTGTTGCACCCGGTCACACCGTTTGTAACCGAGGCCATCTGGGAACATCTGCGGCACGTTGAGATAGACCGCCTCGACGGCTTCGACCTCTCGCCCTCACGAAAGGGGGGCCTGCTCTGCACCGCAGGCTGGCCGAGGCTCGCCGACTCACTCCACGACGACGACGCCGAGCGCGAGTTCGAACGCCTCCGCTCGCTCATCACCGCCATCCGCGAGGTCCGCGCCCAGCACAACGTCCACGACAAGCGGAAGATCACGCTGCACACGCCCGCCGCAGCCGCGGCAATCCTCTCCATCATCAACGCGCCCAGCGCCGGGGGGGGCGGCCTTGTGCAGACACTCGCCGGTCTCGAATCCGTGAGCACCGCCGCGCCCGAGGAAGGCTCCTGTGTGTCGTTCCGCTTCGAGGGCCACGAACTGTTCCTCTCGAATCTCGCCGATGCTGTGGATGCCGGGACCGAGAAGGCCCGGCTTGAGAAGCTCATCGCCGATCTCACCAAATCCATCACCACCATGAACGGCCGACTCAACAACGCCGGATACATCGCCAAGGCCCCGCCCAAGCTCGTTGAAGAGTCGAAGGCTCAGCTTGCCAAAGCGGAGGCGGATCTCGATGCAGCCCGTGCCCAGCTTGCGGGGCTTTCCTGATGCTCACTCCGCATCGTATTGTCCATTTGCTTCCATTCGCCTCACGAATCCATGAGCTGCGAAAGCGGCTCTGCACATCCTCGCGTGCGTCGCTCGCTCTCTTGCTCGCTCTACTTCTCGGGACCGGTTGCACATCGAACCCATCCAAGCCTTCAGCACAGACTGCGGCGGCTCCCGACGCGACCACCGCAGCACGCCCAGCACCTTCCACCTCGATCGAATCAGTCGAAGACTGGACATACGACGGTGACAAAGGCCTGGTGATCCGCACCCCACACTTCCGGATCTACACAACGCAAACAGAGCCCATCCTGATTGATCGCCTCCCCGGCTTCCTGGAGGCCGCGATGAACCACTACCGCACAGCATTCGCCTCTGCTTCGCGCGAGAGCTTTGAACCACTGCCACCGCCGAGCATCAAGCTTGATACGTTCGTCCTGCGGACGCGCACGCAGTGGGAGCGGCTCACCAAGCAGCTCCTTGCCGACAGATCAGGCCCTTATCTCCGCATCCCCCGGGGCGGGTTCGCGTATGGCGGTCGCGCGCTGCTCTTCGACATTGGCACGCACGACACCATGGCGATCCTCGCGCACGAGGGGTGGCATCAGTACATTCAGCGGACCTTCGCGCAGCCGCTGCCGATCTGGCTGGATGAAGGGATCGCTTCATATATGGAAGGGCACAGGTGGGCCGCGCCGACGGGCGACCGCGGGAGCCTTCCGGTGTTCATGCCATGGGCGAACACGGAGCGGTTTGACGCCTTGCGCGACGCCGCAGCAAGGAACGAGCTGGCATCTCTGTCGTCATTGCTGGAATCTGCGCCGGCGAACCTGATCGGCCCGGGTGGCGACACCGGCGATGCGCTCACGTATTACTCGCAGGTGTGGGCGCTGGCCCACTTCCTGGTGGAGGGCGCGGATGGGCGCTATCGCGGGTCGCTGGTGAAGCTGCTGAATGATGCGGCGAGCGGGAACATCGTGCGAACAGTCGTTGCGGTGTTCGGGCCCGATGGGGCCCGTGGGCTGGCGTCGCGCCGCGGCCCGGTGGTGTTCATGGCCTACTTCAACAGAGACCTACCGGAAGCCGAGACGGAGTATCGCGCGTTCATCCAGCGTGTGGTGGAGCCGGGCTCGCGCGGGCCGATCGTGGAGGGGCGATCGCCGCTGGGTGGGAGCACCGCGCCGGCAAAGCAGAACGATCGCAGGTAGGGGAGGGAGCCTTCACGTCGATTGGCGGCCTTTGCGGCAATCGCTGGCCCGATATACTGGCGTCCCTCTCAGGAGCTTTCCAGATGCCCCAGGTGTTTCCTTTTCATGCGGTTGAGTTTGCCCGTGCACCCGGCGAGACGGATGTCTCCGCGTTGATTGCGCCGCCATATGACGTTCTCGATGGTTCGAGCAAGGCGGCGCTGCTGGATCGCAACCCCAACAACATTGTGGGAATCGATCTGCCCCACATACCGGCCAAGGAGCTCGGGCCGGCGGAGGCGTATGCGGCGGCGGGGAAGAAGTTCCGTGCGTGGCTGGCGGATGGCACGCTGATCAAGTCGGCCGCGCCACGGATGTTTGCCTACCGGCAGACGTTCAGCACCGCGGGGCGCAGCTTCCAGCGCAGCGGCATGGCGTGCACAGTCGATGCGGTGCCTTTCGGACCGCGCCAGGGCGGCGGCATTCTCCCGCACGAAGAGACTTTCTCGGGTCCAAAGGAGGACCGGCTCGCGCTGATGAAGGCAACGCGGGCGCAGCTCTCGCCGATCTTCGGGCTGCACCCGGATGAAAAGGGCCAGGCGACCGCGGTGATCGCACGCATCTGCGCCGCGCGAACGCCGGATGTGCTGGCAGCGACGGCGGACAACGTGAAGCACGAGGTGTGGGTCGTTGAGAACGAGGATGACATCAAGGCATACCAGGTCGCGCTCTCGGGCGAAGATGTGTTCATCGCCGATGGCCATCACCGTTACAACACCGCCCTGAACTACATTCGCGGGCTGGAAGCCGACGGCGCAGCGCCCGCCGATCATGCATCGCGGCGGTGCATGATGGTTCTGGTGAGCATGAGCGACCCGGGCCTGGCGATCTGGCCGACACACCGCGTGCTGGGCGGGATGTCCGGCTACTCGTGGGATGAACTGCAGCGCGCCGCGGATGATGATCTGAAGTTTGAGCCTGTCGAGGGCAGTATGGCCGAACTGGAGCGGGCGGTGCATCAGTTCACCAAGCTCGGCGACCCGCGGATGGGATTGTTCGACTTTGCCACCGGCAAGGGTGCGGTGGTTGCTCCGGCAACGCCGGACCCGTTGGCCGAACAGTTTCCCGATAAGCCCAAGGCTTGGCGAGATCTGGATGTGGCGCTGGTCCAGTATGGACTCGTGGAGGGAATCGCCCAGCCCAAGCTGAACAACAATCAACCGGTGAAGTGGGCATTCCCGCACACAGTTGCGGAAGTTGAAGAGATCGGTGCGGGTCACGAAAAGGGCTCCGGCGGCGGAAAGGGATTCGCCCCGCAGCTCGCGGCCATCCTGCGTCCAACGCCGCTGGAGGCGGTGAAGGCCGTAAGCCGAGCCGGGGAACTGATGCCGCAGAAGAGCACGTTCTTCTACCCCAAGCTGGCGACCGGCCTCTTCATCAACGATCTCACGTAAACCGTCTCGGTTGCTTGAAGCGATGGGCGATTGGTCTGCGAAGCGGTGCTGAACCCCGCAAGATGTCTTTCGCTTCACGTTCATCTCATTCTGGATGTGCTTTGCGTCGGCATGCTTGCTGCGAGCCCATTCTCGCAACACCACGCACAGACCGGACAACCCAAGATGAGCAAGTCGAAACCCGCAAAGTCGGCCATCGCCGCCAAGTCGGCTCGAACCCCCAAGTCAACCACTGCGCCCGCGCGCGCAGACCGTTCAGCGCCGATGGAGAAGGGCAACGCTGGCGAGCTGCACCAGACCGCAGCATCCCCGGCCGAAACCATCACGACGAATCAGGGCATCCCGATCGCCGACAATCAGAACTCGCTCTCGGCGGGGCCGCGCGGACCGGTGCTGCTTGAAGACTTCATCCTCCGGGAGAAGATCTTTCACTTTGATCACGAACGCATCCCCGAGCGGGTGGTGCATGCCCGCGGATCTGGCGCTCATGGATACTTCGAGCTGACGGACTCGCTCGCCGACATCACGCGGGCCGATCTGTTCCAGCGGAACGGCGAGCGGACGCCGGTGTTCGCGCGGTTCTCGACTGTCGCCGGCGGAGCAGGCTCGATCGATACGCCGCGCGATGTTCGCGGCTTCTCGGTGAAGTTCTACACCAAAGAGGGCAACTGGGACCTGGTCGGCAACAACATCCCGGTGTTCTTCATCCAGGACGCGATGAAGTTCCCGGATGTGGTTCACGCCGTCAAGATGGAGGCGGATCGAGGCTATCCGCAGGCCGCGAGCGCGCACGACACTTTCTGGGACTTCATCTCGCTCACGCCCGAATCGACGAACATGATCATGTGGAAGATGTCCGACCGCTCGCTGCCGCGGTCGCTCCGCATGATCGAGGGGTTCGGCGTTCACACCTTCCGCTTCGTCAACGCGCGTGGCGAGTCCACCTTCGTCAAGTTCCACTGGCGGCCGCGGCTCGGGCTGCAGTCCACGGTGTGGGATGAAACCGTCAAGATCGCCGGCGCGGACCCTGATTACCACCGGCGCGACCTCTTTGAAGCGATCCAGCGCGGCGACTTCCCGGAGTGGGACCTGGGCCTGCAGCTCTTTGATCAGGAGTTTGCAGACAGCTTCGACTTCGATGTGCTCGACGCGACCAAGATCATTCCCGAAGAGGTGCTCCCGCTGCGGATCGTCGGCCGGCTTGTGCTGGATCGTTCACCCGACAACTTCTTTGCCGAGACCGAGCAGGTGGCGTTCTGCCCGGCGAATGTTCCGCCGGGAATCGACTTCTCGAACGATCCGCTGCTGCAGGGGCGGCTGTTCAGCTATCTCGACACGCAGCTCAAGCGGCTGGGCGGCCCCAACTTCCATCAGATCCCGATCAACCAGCCCAAGCAGTGCCCGTTCCTGAACTTTCAGCGCGATGGCCACATGCAGACCGGCAAGTTCACCGGTCGTGCGAACTACGAGCCCAACAGCCTCGCCAAGGCAGGGGAACCGGGCGGCCCCCGCGAGTCGCCTGCCCGCGGGTTCCAGAGCTTCGCGGAGCCGATGAACGACGTGAAGCAGCGTCTGCGCGCCGAGAGCTTCGCGGATCATTACTCGCAGGCTCGGCAGTTCTTTCGCTCAGTGCACAAGGTTGAGCAGGATCACATGGTGAGCGGACTGGTATTCGAACTCTCCAAGGTGCAGCTCGAGCACGTACGCCTCCGGATGCTCGCCAACCTGCGGAATGTCGACGACTCCCTTGCCTCCCGCGTGGCCGATGGGCTGGGAATGGCACTCCCTGACGCGAGCCCCGCGGCGGCACCAACCAAGGATCTGAAGCCCTCGCCGGCGGTCCGCATCATCGGCCGGATGAAGGACACACTCGCGGGTCGATCGATCGGTGTGCTCATCGATGACGGCTCCGATGCCAAGTCGCTCTCTGCACTGCTTGGCGCGATCAAGGCCGAAGGTGCGAGGGCGATTGTCATTGCTCCGAAGGTCGGGGGCGCGAAGCTCAGCGATGGCACTCATCGGAAGGCCGATGCGCAGCTGGCCGGATGCCCATCTGTTCTTGTGGATGCGATCGCCCTGGTGCTCAGCAAGGAGTCGGCGGAGGCTCTGACAAACCGGGCCGCGGCAGTGCAGTTCGTGATGGACGCGTTCGGGCACCTCAAGGCCATTGGTCACACCAAGGGCGCGCAGGCTCTGCTGGATAAGGCCGGTGTGCAGCCCGATGCAGGTGTCGTATCGATTGACGGGAAGGGCTTTGTGAAGGCGGCGATGAAGCGGTACTTTGATCGCGAGGCGTTGGTGCGTGCAGTGCCGTGAGGTCGGCTATTCCGCGATCGGGACAGAGAACGAGAACTTCGATCCCTGGCCGTTCGTCGATTCGACTTCGATCTTGGTGCCGATGAGCTCCGCGGCTTGCGCGGCGATCGCGAGCCCGAGGCCAAAGCCGCTACCCTCGGTGTTCATGGGTGCCATCTGCGGAATCTGCTCGAAGGCGTGGAACAGTTTGTGCATCTGGTCGGCGGGGATTCCTCCGCCGTCATCCGCAACGATGAGTTTCGCACGCGCCTTGCCCGTACTTTCAGTTCTCTCACAATCCACACGAACGACCGCCGCGGCGTGCTTCACCGCGTTCCCTAGCAGATTCTGCAGCAGGATCGTGAGCAGATCGGCGTCGGTGAGGACAACGATTGCGGGATCGACCTTGACCTCAATCCGAGGGCTGGCGGTGCGGCCGCCGTTTGTCGCCAGTCGGACCGTGCGTTCAACGCTCTCGAGAAGTTTCTGAGGCGAACTGCTTGCCTTCTGCCCGGCGCGGCGGAGTCGCTCGTGCTGCAACAGTCGACGCATGCCGTCGCGTGTGTGCTGAATCGTCTCAGAGGCGGCGCGGAGCACTTCAGCGCTCTCGAGAAGTTCCGACTGTCCGGCAATTTGCTTTTCGATGAAGTGCAGGCTGCTGGAAATGACAAACAGGTTGTTGCCAAGGTCATGGGAGAGGAACGAGAGGTACTTCAGCTCGGCCTCGGCACCCTTTCGGAGGTTCTTGGATTGCTGCTGCACAAATGCGAGCACACCCTGCTGGAGCATGACGTCGATCAGCGAGTGGAGGGTGGCGGCCTCTTCAGGTGTGCACTGTCTGCGGAGTTCTTCCTCCACCTGGCGCACGATCGCGCGACGGAGGATTCGCTCCTCGGAGAACAGCTCCACGAGGTCGTAGTCGAGCATGAAGCGTTGGAACCCGTGCTCGGGCGCGGTCTCGACGAGCTTGCGGAGGTCGGGCGCTTCATTGGATTCCAGCGCATCCGCCATCGCCGAAAGGATGAGGGTGATGTGGTTGTGAAACTCCTTGATGGTGAGCTCGGAGAGCTCGGGCATCGAGAAGAGCGTCCGGCCGCGCCACTCATCGAGAATCTGTGGACAGCGCGCACGGATCGCAGCCGCAATCGCCGGATGCGGCCGATGCGCCTGGCGTTCCTCAGGTGGCTGATTCAGCGATGTTTCCAGAGTGGGATCGGCCATGGATGCGTGATGGTAGGCCCAAGCACATTTACCCCGAGAGCAGGGACTTTGATCGATTTATCGCTCCGCCGGCATGATGTCGACAACGTCGTCGGCCATACCGCCGTCGATCTGAAGCGACGAGCTCTGCGCGCGGTCGCTCCCAGCTACATCAAGATCGCCGCGGGATTCCAGCCCCCCGCCGGCCCTGCCGGCGAAGCGACCGCGTCAATCAACGACGATCGCTTCACCGGCGAACCTGTCAGATCGGTCGCATTCGAACGAAGAACTCGCTCGAAGCTCCGCGCATCCACTTATCTCTTCGCGGCCTTGCGTGCAGACTTCTTCGCAGTCCGCCGCGCCACCTTCTTCTTGCCGGACTTCCTGCCGACGGCCTTGCCGACCTTCGCCGTTCCACGCTTGGCCGACTTCTTCCCCGCGGCTTTGGCAGCCTTCTTCTTGGCCTTCTTCTTCCTGCCCGCTGCGGCCTCGGCCTTGCTCGTGGTGCGCAGGTCCGCCGCGTGCGCACGTGCGTACGACTGGATGTCCTTGAACTGACCCTCGCTGTCACGGACGGCGTAGAGCTTCTTGCCCTTGCTGCTTCGAAGTACGGTTCGCTTTGCCATGAACTGAAATCTCCTGGTGTCGGCCTCTGCGCACCAGCGCTTCTGCCGACATGAAGAGTGTAACCACCGCATCGCGCGCCGCAAGTGCGCGCAGCGCGCAACTTGCACACGCTCTGCATCGCGCACGCACGCTGCCGCTCGCACCGCGAAGTGCGCACAGTGCACGTGCGACTGACGCGTGCTCGCTCAACACTCCCGCGGCATCACCCATGCAGAAGCGCCCATCGACTCGCCGCTGCCCCGCACTGCTCTCTCGTGTTCAATGCTCCCCTCCGCAATGCCTCCCAAGACACCTCCGTCTTGAGCGCGGTTGCCCATGCGCTGTCTCTCAATCCCGATCCGCCGCTCCACAATGTCGACGGCTACCAAATCATCGCAAACTCGATTTGCATCACTGGCGCTCGATCATCCGGGCGCTCATGCAGTCGCCCGCGACCGTGCCTCCGCCCCCTTACCATCCACCACCTTGACCACTCCCACCCCCAAGCCTCCCCGCCCCGCCGCGCCTCACGCCGACAAGCACCTCCCCGTGCTCCTCGATGAGGTGATCCACGCCCTCAACCTCCAGCGCGGCCAGACCGTTGTCGATTGCACGCTCGGCATCGGCGGACACTCCGCCGCCATGCTCTCTCGCATCTACCCCGGCGGCCGCCTCATCGGCCTCGACATCGATCCTGCCAACATCGCCAAGGCCGGCGAACGCTTGAAGTGGGTCGGCGGCAAGTTTGATCTCTACCACTCCAACTTCGCCGGTCTTCCGGGCGTTCTCGCCGAAGCCGGTGTCGAGGGGGGACGCGTTGACGCCATCCTCGCCGATATCGGCGTCGCCAGCACCCAGATTGATGATCCCAATCGCGGCTTCTCCTACCGCCGCCCCGGCCCGCTCGACATGCGCATGGACCCGACCCGCGGCCAACCCGCCTCGGCCATCATCAACCGCATGACCGAGAGCGATCTCACAACCGCGTTCCTCGAACTCGGCGATGAGACCGACGCCCCGCAGATCGCCCGCCTGATCGTCGAGCGCCGCGCCCGGCAGCCGATCTCCACCACGCAGCAGCTGATGGAGATCATCTGCGAAGCGCGCGAGTTCACCGTCAAGCGCGCAGCCGGTGCCAAGCTCCACCCTGCCGCCCGCACCTTCCAGGCGCTGCGCATCCTCGTCAACCGCGAGCTGGCGAATCTCGATCGGCTGCTGACCATCCTGCCGGATGTCCTTAAGCCCGGCGGCATCGCCGCGATCATCACCTTCCACTCCGGCGAAGACCGCCGCGTCAAAAACTCGTTCCGCGAAGGCCTACGCTCCGGTATCTACTCCGAAGAGACCCGCGATCCGATCATCGCCACCGAGGCCGAGCAGCACGCCAACCCCCGCTCGCGATCCGCGAAGCTGAGGTGGGTACGGCTGGCCTGATGGCACGAAGTACTCGCAGTCGAAGCATCTGTTCTACTGGTGCTGATCGGTTGCCACAGAGACCATCCAGCCGACCCCGAACTGATCCGTCAGCATACCAATCTTGGGCATCCCAGAAAGTCTGGCCCAGCGGCATCGTACCGTCGCGCTATTCGCCAACCTGCGCCCAATCTCTGCACGCTGGCTCCTCTCCAGCCCGGATCCACACACGTCATGCCCTGCGCAAATGAAGGCTGTTTCA
>JBBRUT010000117.1:0-11658 GCA_038247555.1 Phycisphaerales bacterium
GACCGGAGACTTGCCCGTCGGTGAACTCGCCCCCTTCCTCGCAGCGATCGATGAAGTCCCGGTGCCGCGCGACCCATCGCAACTCCATTGGGCCGATGTGCAGCACGAGCACAGCGAGCGCCCCGTCGACCAACGATGCGGGTTGCTGCTCGACGGTCACTTGCTCCCAAGGCGGAATCAACTCTTTGAGCGCGTCGGGAGACTGATGCCACGTAAAGACGTCGTGCGCACTTGCTTGAATCTCCGAACTCTTCGAAAACGCCGCTATAGTGCACCTCCTCCCAAACGCTGGCTTGTCCTAGCGTATTCGACGTGCACCGTGTTCAGATGCCTTTCGAGTCGAAACCTGTGCCCACGGATACGCAGACACAGACGATCGCGAGGTTCTTCGCCCACTCCGACGCGATTCCTGACCACCAGTGAATCCAAACAGATGCCGTGGTCGAACCCGCTTTGCTGAGGAGTTTCGCATGCAGTATCTTCTCGCCATCGTATCCGCACTGTCTCTGTGCTCCGTCGCCGCGGCACAGCCCGTCAACATCGAGTTCGAGAACGGCGTCGCCGGTTGGCGCATCGTGCTGGATGGGGTCATGGGCGGACGCTCGACGGGGCGCGTGACACAACCCGAAGCGGGCATCCTCAGGTTCTCCGGCGAGCTGTCGCTGGAGAACAACGGCGGATTCTCGCAGATGCAGACAACGGTGCCCGAAGCGTCACTCAAGGACGCCATCGGCATCGAAGCGAGAGTCCGCGGTGACGGCCGGACGTACCAGTTTGATGTGCGCTGCTCGGACGTCCGCATGATGGCCGGGAGTTTCCAGACCAAGTTTGACACCGTAGCGGGCGAGTGGGTCACGCTCCGGCTGCCCTTCGAGCAGTTTCGTCTCCACAGCTTCGGCCGTCTTGTCCCCAACGCACCGAAGCTCACCCCGGCACTCGTGGAGTCGATCGGCGTGACCCTTGCAGACAAGAAGCCCGGGGTCTTTCAGCTTGACGTCGATTTCGTCCGGGCAATCAGCCCCGCAGAGGGAGCGCCTGCGGCAGACTCGACCTTGTCGGCAGTCGCGAAGACCGCCGACCTGACGACGCTTCTCTCGCTCATCGAAGTCTCCGGCCTTCAACTGCCAGCCGACGGCCGCGTCACAGTCTTCGCTCCGACCAACAAGGCCTTCGCGGCGCTTCCTGCCGAGACAGTAAAGTTCCTCACAAGCGAGGATGGGCGGCCGACGCTTCGGACGATTCTCAAGCATCACGTGCTTCCCATGGCCCTCGATTCAGGTTCGCTTCTGCAGCGCCGAAACGTTCTTGCGCTGTCGGGCCAGAACCTTGCCATCGATGGAGAAGGGCTGACCATCGCGGGCGCATTGTTCGTGAAGACGGATGTCCAGTTCGACAGGGGAATCGTGTACGTGATCGATCGCGTCATGATGCCTGAAACTCGCTCCGTCGCCGAGATCGTGAGCCAGGATCCGAGACTTTCCACGCTCCTCACGGCGGTCACGACGGCGGGCCTTGCCACACAACTCGGAAGTGAGAACGAGGGGCCGTGGACCGTGCTGGCTCCGTCCAACGACGCGTTCTCCGCTCTGGGCGAAGAACAGATCAAGGCACTGATGGCCGATCCGTCCCAGTTGGCAAATGTACTCGGTGCCCACATGATCCCCAGCCGGATCATGCGCAGCGACATGATCGCCCAACGATCCGCTCGGACGCTGCTCGGCCGCGATGCGGTCTCCTTCTCGCTGATTGACGGACACATCAGGGTGGCTGGCGCGGGCATCATCACGGGCAACATCGAAGCGTCGAACGGTGTCATCCACATCATCGATCGCGTGATCGTTCCTGATCCGTCGGCCGCCAAGAACGTGCCCGCGGAAGGGATCAAGGAGTCTGCGTTGGGCGTTTCGGGGCTTGTGGAACTGGCGATCGAACGAGGCGTCCCGATCTTCAATGATGGCAAGCCAGAAGCGTGCGCTGCCATCTACGAGGTGACGATCGCCGCGATCATTGATCTGGCGTCCGACGCTGTGGGAAACGACGCTGTTGAGCGGCTGCGCCTGGCGCTCGCGGAAGGCCAAGCCGAGAAGGATGCTACGAACAGGGCGTGGATCTTTCGTCGGGCGATGGACCGCGTGTACCTGGAGTCGAGACGACAAAGTCCGCGTTGATCGTCTTGGAGGTTGCGACATCAGGCAAATGCCCACCAGCCCATCACTCGCGAGCTATTCGAGCCTTAACGCAGAGACGGGCGCGACTCCGAACCTCAAAGGAGCACCGATGACCGCCCTGCGACATCGGCGGGAATGCCCTTGCGGCCCGAAAGTTGCGAGCGGCGGCTTCTACCCGCGGATCCCCGCCTTTGCTGCCGCCGCGCACGTCTTTGAGCAGTACTTCACACGCTCCCAGTCTCGCTCCCACTTTTTTCTCCAGGCGAACTCTCGCTTGCAATATGCGCAGGGCTTGGTGGGCAGGTGGTGATTGGGCACGAAACGATCCTTCGGCGACGGTAACGAACTCCGCTCTCTATCGTACGATACACTTTAATGCCGCGTGCTTCCGCTTTCTCCTCGACGCGCCCTCCGCCCCAGCCCGCCCGGGCACGACTGGTCATTTTGTTCGGAGACCAGCTCGATCTGGATGCCGCCCTCATCCGCTCGCTTGGAACAGACGACACCGTCCTCATGATGGAAGTCGCGACCGAGTCGCTTCATGTCCCCAGCCACACGCAGCGGACCGCCCTCTTCCTGTCGGCCATGCGTCACTTCGCCTCCGAGTTGACCCGGCGAAAGGTCCGAGTCCGATACGTCACCCTTGACGACCCCGAGAACACTGGCGCGTTCGAGACGGAGATCTCGCGTGCCGCCGCAGCGCTCAAGCCATCCGAGATCGTCTGCACGCACCCGGGTGAGTGGCGCGTGATGGCGATGCTCGAAGGCGTCCGCGACTCCACCGGCATCCCGCTCACAATCCTGCCTGACGAGCACTTCCTTACGACCCCTGAAGAGTTCGCCACTTGGGCCAAGGGCCGCACCGCGCTCACGATGGAGTTCTTCTACCGCGAGCAGCGCCGCAAGACCGGCTACCTCATGGAAGGTACGGGCAAAAGCGCCAAGCCCGCCAGCGGCGAGTGGAACTTCGACAAGCAGAACCGGCTGCCCCTCGGCAAGCAAGGCCCTAGTCCGCGGCCGCGTCCGCCGATGACTTTCAAGCCCGATCACATCACCCGCACCGTTTTCGCGGCCTTGAACCGCGTACTCCCCGATCTGCCCGGCGTCGCAGACTCCTTCGCATGGCCTGTCACCCGTGAACAGGCTGTGGCCGCGCTCGACGATTTCATCACGCACCGTCTCGCCCAGTTCGGTCCCTTCGAGGATGCGATGTGGACCAGCGAGCCAACGCTGTTTCACTCCACGCTTTCCAGTTCGCTCAACCTCAAGCTCCTCAATCCGCGCAAGTGCTGCGAGCGGGCCATCGAGGCGTACAAGTCCGGCAAAGCCTCGCTGCAATCCGTCGAAGCGTTCGTGCGGCAGATCATCGGCTGGCGCGAGTTCATCCGCGGCGTCTACTGGCTCGAAGGCCCCACATACGCCGATCGCAACGGGCTCGACCAGCACGGCGAACTACCAACCTTCTACTGGACGGCCGACACCGACATGGCGTGTATGAAGGCGTGCGTCGGTCAGGTGCTGGATACCGGCTTCGGACACCACATCCAGCGGCTGATGGTCACCGGCAACTTCGCACTCATCAGCGGCGTCCACCCCCGGGCCGTGAGCGACTGGTACCTCGGCATGTTCGTCGACGGAGTGGACTGGGTCACGCTCCCCAACGCGCTGGGAATGGTCATGCACGCCGATCGGCGCAAGGGCGCAGCCAAAGGCATTACCGGCCTGGTTGGCACGAAGCCTTACGCGGCCAGCGGCAAATACATCGAGCGCATGAGCAACTACTGCACCACCTGCCGCTACGACCCGGCCGAGCGCAGCGGCCCTTCGGCTTGCCCCGTCACGGTCTTCTACTGGGACTTCCTGATCCGCACCCGCGAGCAACTGGGCCACAACCAGCGGATGGCGATGATCCTCAAGAACGTGGAACGAATGACCCCGCAGATCCGCACGCAGATCACCATCGACGCCGACATGCTCCGCAAGAAGCTCGGAATCGTCCGGGATGACCGCGGCCAGGCTTGAACCGCGTGACTGGTTGAACATGATGGAGCGTGTAGTGGTTCAGTCTGATGGAAGAAACACCCAAAGGGCCGGCCTGCCGCAGTTGCAGTGTACCGCTCTCCCCAGAAGCCCCAGGCCCGAGGCGCTGAGGAACACCGATGTGCGGGCCGCGTCGAGGAAACCGCGTCGGCGCTTTGCCAGTGGGCCTTCGACCCGATTGCGAACGGCCGGAATGGGATGGAAAATCATCTCCACTCCTGCGGGACGCTCTGGCTCCCGGTCTTGGAACGCATCCAGACACTGAACGGCATCGTTGAGTGCGCCCACATCAACGCCGGATGCCTGCAACGCGGCGTCCACTTCGATGACACCTGCTCGTGATGGGGTTGGAAGCGTCAGCAGCCCGAGAAACGACCAGAGTGTAAACCAGAGACTGAACGTGATGACCCCCTCACCGGTTCCCACCTTTTCCGCACCCACCAGAAAGGCAGCCAGTGCGATGCCGATCCATGTGAAGACCAGCGCCAGCACGCGTCCACGCAACCATGCTCCGGTCCGTACGGCAAGTCTTCGCCTTTGTGTCACCACTTGGAGACTTTGCTCGGTGAGTTCGTCGATCCAGCGGGCTGGAAGGATCACCTCACGCGGCCGAATCACACCCGTGTAGCCACCAGTGAATCCCTCGTCGGCGCTCTCGATCACCCGTATTGATGGAAGCTTGTACTCACCGTGACCGGTGTTGACGATCTTCTTGCATTCTTTGAGCGATGCAATCATTCTGGCCAGAGGCTTGCGGATCATTAGCAGCACGACGGAGACCAGTACGCCGGTTGCTATCGTGCCGATGAGACCGAAGTATCGCCCGGCGAAAAACAGCGCGACACCCGAGATCAGCAACAGCACGGCGTGCAGAGATGCTCCACGGAGCAGGTTCTGGATAAACCGCCCAGCCGACGGGTGTGCCCTGCCGAAACGCTTGGGCAGCAGGTATCCGCCGAACAGGTCGAAGGGGGCCTGCACGATCGCGTAGGCAAGAACGAATGCGAGCAGCATGAGTATCTGACTGGCGGGTGATTCGTCGAAGACCCTCGCAAGCCGATGCGGCACATCGAGGATAAGCGAGGCCGTGGCTAACACGACCATGCTCCCCACCCCGCTGATACCCAACCAGAGCCGAGCCCGCCCGTAGCCCGTCGGCTTCGTCTGCCCGGACTCCCAAGGTTGCTCTTTGAGTCGATGCGCTTCCGCCTGTCGCTTGATCCCTCGGAGCAAACCTCCGAACACCACGTTGTGGAGAGGGAGCACGCTGTACCAGTAGAGGATTCCGAGGATGCCCTTGGGCCTGAATCGAGCCGTCATCGTGAGGGCGGTCCCGATCTCGCCAGTCTCGGGCGCGATCGCAAAGTTCAGCGTCGCTGTTCCCGGCAGCTTCATCTCCGCGAGCAAGGAGAGAGAGCGTCCCCGCTCGACGCCGATCACCCGCCAGAAGTCCAGCGTCTCGCCAAACTCGACCCGATCCGGGTCTCGACGACCTCGACGGAGGCCGGGACCGCCTACCAATGTGTCCATCCAGCCGCGGATCCGCCAGAGCACATCTCCGGCATACCACCCGTGCCCGCCGCCGATCCGGGACACGGCGTGAAACACCTCTTCTGCCGATGTACGAATGACGATGGACCGCTCGTCGGTGAAGACGGTGCCGCCCGCCCACTCCGGGTCACCCGGAACCGGGCCCGCCACGGACCAGCGTGTATCGACCGAGTTGCCGCTAACCTGCTCCAATGCCTGACTGATCGCCTCGCGAACCCCCAATGCTCTATGCGGCATCAGGCGCTGCACTTCGTCGTTGGTCACCACGACACGATTCCGCAGTCCCTCGGCCAGCGGTCGCGCGATCCTGTACGAGACGGGGGTTACCAGGCTTATCCATCCCGAACTGAGCCGGGGCGTGAGGATCGGCAGCGGGATGATCACCCGCCGGCGGAGTCCCAACTCCTCCGCCATGATGCACATCAGTTCGCGGTACGGCAGAACATCCGCCCCTCCAATTTCGAGCGTCATGCCCGCCGTCTCCGGTACCGACAGGCATCGAACGAGCCAGTGAAGCACGTCCGCGATCGCGACGGGCTGCGACTCGGTCTTGACCCACGATGGGGTGACCATGACGGGAAGCCGCTCAACCAGGTATCGCAGGATCTCGAAGGATGCCGACCCGGACCCGATGACCATCGCCGCCCTGAACACCGTCACTCGGACACCGGTAGCCGCAAGAACTCGCTCGACCTCACGGCGCGAGCTCAGGTGCTCGCTGAGACCGTTGCCGACCTCTCCAAGACCGCCGAGATAGATGATTCGTTGCACGCCAGCCGCAGCGGCTGCTGCGGCGAAGTTCGCCGCCAGAGTCAGGTCGCGCTTGGCGTACTCCTTGCCGCTACTCTCCATGGAGTGAACGAGGTAGTACGCCGCCGAGCACCCCGTGAGCTGGCGTGTCAGTACGGAGATGTCGGAGAGATCTCCCTGCTCGACAGTGAGATCAGAATGTGACCTCCACGGCCTATCGGCGATCTTCCTTGGCTCGCGGACGATGCACTGAACACGGAAACACGCATCGAGCAGCAGCGGAACAAGTCGACCGCCGACATAGCCCGTGGCTCCCGTCACCGACACGAGAGATTTGACGACGTCCGACTGCGTCACACAGCCTTCCTCGCTGCACTCCAGCTCGGGAGCAGGAGCCGTAGGAGGAACGACTGTGGGCCAAACGTCACAGCCGGCAACCGGCCAACTCGCACTTTCAACGGCACTTTAATCATGCTTGAAACGCGCGTCAAACCGGCAGGAAGCCGCGAAAAGGTCGAACGGAGCTTCAGAGCAACAGAGAGAGTTGGGAGCTCAAGCGTGAGTGCACGCTCATCGCCGCTCAGAAGCCATGGCCGACCGTCCACCGTTCCGGCGATACGGCCGACCAGCGTCAGTTTGGGCGGGCACCCGAGTCCTTCGTACGGATCTTTACCGTGCCGCTCAAGACCCACTCGGCGTGCTCTGCCTTGGGCCCAGTGCCGCTTGGAATCTTGATCCGCATGTCCGCGAACTCGTACGTGATCTCAGCGTTGCGACCGGTCAAACGGTCATAGAGACCAATCGCCAGGTCCGGCCACGAGTTGGTCTGAACAGGGTCGGCCATTGTCGGGATCCTTTCGGTTCAAGCGGGGCGTGTGGAGCAGATGTGATTACTCTACGGTTTGCGAAGGCGGAACGCGCGGATCGGACAAGATACCGCATCGAAACAGAAAGCGTTCTGCTGCGATGACTTCGTCTCCGGTGAGGTCGCAGAAAACCCTGGGTTGATCGGCTGTTCCAAAGCTTGACGATGGCATCATTCCGGCGTGCACCCGGCCCATTTCCGTCAGGCCCGCGGGCACAGAGTTCACGGCATCCAGAAGGCGATCCGTGGGAATGGCGATCCCGTTTTGCATGCTTGAGAGTTCGCTCTCCGCGCGGGGACGGATTCACGGCCAGTCAGACGTGGCACACACGCAGCGCACTCTCCGCCAGTGAAGCCGCGACGCTCAATTGTCACATGGTCTGTGCGCGGGATCCGCTC
This sequence comes from Phycisphaerales bacterium, assembly GCA_038247555.1. Lineage (GTDB taxonomy): Bacteria > Planctomycetota > Phycisphaerae > Phycisphaerales > UBA1924 > JAHBXL01. The sequence goes on from JBBRUT010000117.1 coordinate 7,774, forward strand.
CATCGAGCCCTCTGGCGAGCGGTCAGAACGGCTCCACTCCGGGGCGTCCGCGACGCCGTTCAGTCACTTGCTCTCGGGCACCCACTGTGCCGCCGATCACAATCGCGGCGCTGATGAGAACCAGGTTCTTGATGATGTACTGCCCTTCAAGAGTTGGAGCCCAGGGCACGTGCACAAAGCAGACGTCCGAAAGAAGCACCAGCGGGAGGAATGTGCCCGGCATTTGAAGAGCCAAGAGGGCAATCGATACGCGGATGAGCGGTCGCCAGAGCATGCACACACCGATAGCGACTTCCCACCATCCGAGGAATGGAATGAACCAGAGAGGGTCCACCCAGTACACCGTTCGCTCAACGAGCTCGTTCGCGGAACTCACGCCGAGCGGCTTGAGCAGACCGAACCAGATGAACACGATGGCGACCGAAACCCGCAGAAAGGTTACGCCGTGGGCCCGCATCCATGAGGCGATCGCTCGATCATTCCGTGCGAGTTGAAGAGCGGTGAGTCCCATCGAAATAGGGTTCGATGGATTCAGGGATTTAGATGCCAGCCCATCAAGACCCGTCGGCTCTCTGCTTGTGATCCGTGGTGAGTTTCCAAGCTCTCCTCGCCTGGAATCGAGCCGATGTACCCGGGAAACGTCCACCTACTTCCCCCGATGGGATACTTGGCCGACTGCGCCTCTCGCCGCCCTCGGACGTCGACGGTTGTTAGCCAGCTGCGAGCGAATCTCTCGGTCGCCTTGCTACGAATGCAAAGGCATGGGGAAGACGCAGCAACACCGCATTGTGTGCAACGTGCTCGTGATCGGAACAGGTGCAGCCGGAATCCGGGCCGCGATCGCGGCTGATGAGGCTGGATGCGATGTCGTGCTCGTCGGCAAACGCACCAGATCAGATCCGCACACCGTGCTTGCGGCGGGTGGGATCAACGCCGCACTCGGGACGGTCGACCCGCAAGACTCCTGGGAACAGCACTACGTCGACACGATGCGCGAGGGGTATGGGCTCGGCGATCCCAGGGCGGTTGAACTGCTGGCCCGGGAATCACCCGACGCCGTCCGTGAACTCGAATCGTGGGGGTGTCCCTTTGCGAGGACCGTCGAAGGCAAGCTGGATCAGCGATTCTTCGGCGCCCACAAGTACCGGCGGACGTGCTACGCAGGCGACTATACGGGACGAGCGATCGTTCGAACGCTCGTTTCTCGTCTGATGCAGACGGACGTCGCCGTCGTCGAGCAGATGTACATCGCTGAACTCCTGGTGCGCGATGGGCGTTGCTTCGGCGCCGTTGGCTTCGACCTCTCGACCGGGGATCAGACGGTCTTCTGTGCCGACGCCGTGGTGCTCGCGGGTGGAGGACATACGCGGATCTGGCGGAGGAGCTCCTCGCGTCGGGACGAGAACACCGGCGACGCCATGGCTCTCGCTTTCCGCGCCGGATGCTCGCTCGGGGACATGGAGTTGGTTCAGTTTCACCCCACGGGCATGGTCGCGCCGGAGGAATGGGCCGGCACATTGGTGACCGAAGCGGTTCGCGGCGAAGGCGGCTATCTCACGAACAGCAACGGCGAGCGATTCATGGAGCGCTACGACGCGAAGCGGATGGAGCTATCCACGCGTGACCGCGTGGCGCTAGCGAACTACTCGGAGATCTTGGCCGGCCGCGGCGGACCACACGGCGGTGTGTTCCTGGACATCTCTCACCGCCCAAAGGACTTCATCATCAAGAAGCTGCCCCGGATGTACCGGCAGTTTCTTGAATCGCAGATGCTGGATATCTCCCGCTCCCCGATGGAAGTTGCACCTACAGCTCACTATTCGATGGGAGGCGTGGTGGTGTCTGCTGAGACACACGCGACCGATGTGGATGGCCTCTTCGCCGCGGGCGAGGCGACCTGCGGCGTGCACGGCGCAAACCGTCTCGGCGGGAACTCGCTCGCCGAGACGCTCGTGTTTGGCCGGCGGGCCGGCGAAGCAGCAGCGCGCCTCAGCATCGAGACGGATGCCCAAGTCCGAGACCGCAACTCGATTCGCAGTGCGCTGGACCGGCTTTCGGATGTGATCCGGCCCGGGTCCGAGATGGCTCGGCCACTCCAGAGAGCGATCCGCGACCTGATGTGGGAGCACTGCGGCGTTGTGCGGTCGGAGGAGCCGATAAGGGCGGGGCTCACAAAGCTTGCATCCATCGCCGCAACAGTCGACCAGGTAGATGTTCGTCCATCGTCCGAGGGCTATCAGGATCTTGGCGTCGCTCTCGACCTTCGCGGTTCCATCATTGCCGCCGAAGCCACACTCTGGTCGGCACTTGAGCGGCGAGAGAGTCGCGGCGCTCACCAGCGGACCGACCACCCCGGCGTGCTCGGTTCTGGTCAGAACACTCGAGTGAAGTCCACGCCAGACGGCGGCATGGAGATTCATTCCGTGCCAGTGCCGAAGGCCGCCGAGGGACTTCCGGACTGGGAGGCGGGTGATGAGTTGCTCGTGACCGGTCGGCTTCTCGAGTAGCGCTTCCGTTCATTTCCGGGTCCGGGTTTCCGCAAAGCCGCGGACCTCTAAGATCGTGGCGTATGACCGGACGCACTGACAGGCCAGTGGTGATCGTGGGCGCCGGGCTTGCAGGTCTGGCGTGCGCCCGAGCCCTGCGCCGCGAGTACTTGAAGATGATCGTCTTGGACGCTTCCGACGGCGTCGGAGGTCGGGTGAGGACCGACAGGATCGAAGCGGATGGTGGCGCGTTCCAGATTGACCGGGGATTCCAGGTCTACCTGACCGCGTATCCCGAAGGGCAACGCGTTTTGCAGATTCCCGCGCTTGAGCTTCGGTCCTTCGTCCCAGGCGCTATGGTCCGATTCGAGGGGCGATTCTGGCGTATCGCGGACCCGCTCCGAGCGCCGTTGGCGCTGCTGGGCATGCTTCGATCGCCTCTGATGACCGCACGGGATGTACCCGCGATCGCGCTTCTCGACACATCGCTGCGGCTCGCCAGCGAGGCACGCTGCTGGAGCGCCCCGGAACAGACCACCGAAGAGCTCCTTCGCGGTGTTGGCATCAGCGTTCGTGCTATCGATCGCATCTTCCGGCCGTTCTTTGGCGGGGTGTTTCTCGACCGATCGCTCAAGACATCGGCCCGTAAGTTTCGATCGACGTACCGCATGTTCGCCAGAGGTCGAGCCTCGCTCCCCGCAGCGGGGATGCAGGCCATCTCGGGGCAGCTCGCCGGCTTTCTCGATTCGTCGGCTCTGCGAACCGGGCATGTTGTGTCCTCCATTCGTCCGGGCGAGGTGACATTGACCTCCGGGGAGACTCTCCACGCCTCGGCGATCGTCGTTGCCACCGACGGCGGCACCGCGGCAAAGCTGCTGCCAGGGTTGCCGTCGCCGAGCTGGAAGGCGACGGCATCGCTCAGCTTCGCCGCCGATACACCCCCGTCGCGCGAGCCGATCCTCTATATCGATGGCGATGGAACCGGACCAGCCAACCATGTGGCGGTGATCTCCAACGTCCAACCACAATACGCTCCCCCGGGACGCTCGCTGATCTCCGCGTCGGTGGTCGCGCCGCATGATCCGTCGCTGCACGATTCGATCCTCGTACCAAGAGTTCGTTCGCAGTTGCGGGAGTGGTTCGGAGGCCAGGTGGATGACTGGCGACACCTCAGAACCGACTTCATTGAACATGCGCTGCCGAGCGAGGATGCCCCGGCATTGGCGATGCCGCGTCGATCCGTAATGACGAAAGCCGACCGCGTCTTCGTATCCGGTGACCATGTCGACAACGCCTCGATTAACGGCGCTCTGGAGTCGGGACGCCGCGCGGCGGAGGCGGTGCTCTCATGTCGGTAGGTGGTCCCACATCCTCTCGCTCTGCCCGGGAATGGGTGGCC
>JBBRUT010000118.1:0-11135 GCA_038247555.1 Phycisphaerales bacterium
GCGAGGAGGTGGGCTCGCTGGCTCTGCCTGTCGCCGCGCGAATGCCTCGGCGCTGCAGGAGAATCGTGAACATTCGAGCGACGAGCTCATCCGATTCGTCATCGAGCGGGATGCTGAACACCGCTGGAGCAGCATCGGTCGCGACAGTGCCTTGAAGCTGCGGAGAAGCCGCGGCTTTGGGTAGTTCATCCTCTGACTGGGCCTTTCCCTGCGTCTGAACGGGAGTGCCTGCGGAAGGAGATTTGGTCGGCGCTGGTGCGCCCGCTGCGGTCTCGGTTCGACTGGCGACCTTGGAGTGCTCGTGCATGTCTTCAATCAACTCGCGCGTGCGATCGATGATGAACTCGCGGTGCTCGGGCTGAAGCGCGTGATAGTGCCGCTCTTCATTCAGCAGGCGCAGCAGGGGCACCACCACGTCGTCGTAGTACTGCTCAAGCGAGTGAGACGCGAGATACTTCCGGGAGGCTTCATCGGGCTCATCAACATCCATGGCGAGCAGTCGCTGATAGATTCGGGCGTGGAGCGGGAGCGCGGGCTGATCTCCCAGCAGGAGGGGGAAGAGGCTCATGGCCGGGATGTACTGACCGATGACCACAAAGCACACGGTCATGGGGGTGGCGATGAGCAGACCGATCGGACCCCAGATCCATGCCCAGAAGACTGCCGAAAGGATGATCCCCAGCGGAGAGAGACCGGTGGAACGACCGTACAACATCGGTTCCACGAAGTTGTTGGAGATCAACTCGACAACGATGAAGAGCAGGCCCGTCCAGACAACCATGCTCCAGCCCGGGTCCACCACGAGCGCGAGCAAGATGGGGAGCGCGGCTCCGACGATCGGTCCGACATACGGGATGAACCGGAGCACGATCGTCAGGAGCGCCCAGAGAAAGGGACTGGGGACACCGATGATGAGGAGGCCGATGAGAATCGGAATCCCATAGGTGAGATTCACCACAAGCTGCATCAGCAGGTATCTGGAAACGCGTCCGGAGGCGTCGTCGAGTGCCTGGGTTGAAACGTAGAGCTGGCCCGGCCGCGAGCCCAGAAGACGGAGGATTCGGCCGCGGATGGCCTCGCGCTCCAGAAGACTGAAGATCACCAGCACGATGACGATGGCGGCAGAGGCGAGCGGGCCGAGGGTGGTGCCGAGGATGTATCCGAGCACACCCAAGGGGGTGAGGGAGTCTGCCGCGGGTGTTGTGGACTTAGTGGTCGCGCCCTCTGTGTCGCTGAGTGGAGGGTCAATCACAAGGGGGAGGGGGACCTCGCTTTCGCGGCGGTCGGGATCGGGCGAAGCGATCCGCTGCTCAATCGACTCGAACAACCGATCAAGGCGATCAATCGTGCCGGTGGGTGCCTTGCGCAACAACTCGATCTTCTGTTCGATGTTGCTCTGATACTTGGGTAAGCTATCGGCAAGGCTGATGATCTGGTATGTCACAACCAGCATGATGAGGGTGAAGACGATGGCTGCGAGCGATACGGTAAAAATCGCAGCAAGAAATTTAGGGATTCCCCATCGGCGAAATCGGGACACGACGGGCGCAAGCAAGAAGCTGAAGATCGCCGAAAGAGCAAGCGGAATAAGCAAATCCTGCCCGGCGTAGAGTGCCGCGACGATGATCGCGGCCGCGGCCATGGCGAACAAGGACGAGGTTCCGAGCGCGCGCGTTGGCAGTGGGTGAGGGGAGTGCAAGCCAATGCGAGCGGATGAAGACTCAGGCTTCATCGGCCCTCTGATGGGCAATCTCATTTCAGTCGCCTATCTGCCGGGCACACACGAGCGACAGAAACATCCATCGGAATCGAGCGAGTCAACACTAGGATAGTCAAAGCGGCTGAGAAGAATCGCGGTTCGAGGATGAACCAGACTTCATGTGCGCAGCGCGGACGTGTCTCGACACGGCGGCGGCTTTAGCTGTGATGGGCGGGAACAGCCGAGGAGGCAGGGAGACCTGGGGAGCCGGTCTCGCCGGGGGAACGGCTGCGCCCAAACGACCGGCCCAACCTGCCGCCGATGTCATCAAAGATGGAGTACGCGACGGGCGTGAAGAGCAGTGTGAGCAAGAGGGAGAGTGACTGTCCACCGATGACAACGGCTGCGACTGCGCGGCGTTCCTCGGCACCGGGCCCGGTGCCGATCGCGAGGGGGAGCATGCCACCGACCAGCGCCAACGGATATGTCGATCCTGTCGCCCCCTTCAACGGATGGTAATGGTCCGATGGCCTACTACGTCGGCCAGCGGATGGTGTCGTAAGGCGAGTATGTCATACCTGGTCAGGCGATGTTCCGGCTTGTGGCAACCCAGCGGATCGACTTTCGGGCCCGCGTCGCGGAGCGCTTTGCGGGGCAGGTCCAGACTGGACAACAGGTACGCGTGTGGGTGGAGTTCTATGCCGAGCCATTCCCCGGAGACGTTCGGCGCGTGTCACCCCAGATCGACTCGGACTCGCGGACATTCGCGATCCAAGTGGCCATCGACAACCGCGACGGTCGACTGAAGCCCGGAGCGTTTGCCCGGGGGGAAGCGCGGATCCGGGAGGACAGCGGCGTGGTGTTCGTCCCAGCCGGCGCAGTGGTGACCTTTGCGGGCGTGAACCGGGTCTTCAGCGTCGCCGACGGCAAGGCGAAGGAGCACCGCGTGAGGACGGGGCTTCGCCTGGGAGATGAGATTGAGATTGTTGGCGAACTCCCGGTTCCGGAAGTCGTCCTTGCCGGCGCTGCGAATCTTGCTGAAGGCGTACCGGTGCAGGAAGCATCTCCCTGATACCCGTTCGGCGAGCGGGGGTGCGAGGCTCCGCGCTACCATCCGAACTATGGGGATGGCGCGGTATCGAACTCCCGAACTGATGGATGATCCGGGGCTTGAGGCCGCGGAACATGAGGCCGCGCTTCGCGAGCTTGCCCGTCTCAACCGCGTCACGCGAATCGACAACCTGATCTGGGGCGTGATTCAACCGCTCGCGCGAGCAAGTGAGCGGCCGCTTCGCATGATGGATGTCGCTACCGCATCAGCGGATCTGCCCATCCGGTTGTCACGGCTGGCAGTCAAAGCGGGGTTGTCGATCGAGCTTCATGGATGTGACATCAGCGAAGTTGCACTGGAGACTGCGCGGCAGAACACGCGAGAGGCAGCTGCGGAAGTTTCCCTGAAGCGCATCGACGTTCTTGCGGAGCCGCTGCCGGAGGGCTTCGATATCGCTCATTGCGGGCTGCTTCTTCATCACTTCGACCCTCCTCAGGTCGAGCACATCTTGCGGAGTATGGCCCGCGCGGCCAGCACGGTGATCGTTCAGGATCTTCGGCGAACGCGGCTTGGGCTGGCCATGGCGTGGGCGGTTCCGCGAGTGCTGAGCCGGTCAAGGATTGTTCAGATTGATGCCGTGCGCAGCGTCCAAGGGGCTTACACCCTCGAAGAGATGCGTGAGATGGCGGGGAGGGCAGGTCTGGCGGGCGCGCGGGTGCGTGCAGTCTTTCCGGAAAGGCAGTTGCTGGTTTGGAATCGAAGCTGATCAACTCCGTCGCTGAAGCGAACGTCACCGCCGCGGCCGCGCAGCCGTGGGACACCGTGGTGATCGGTGCGGGGGTGGCAGGGAGCGTCTGTGCGCATGCGCTCGCGCAGGGGGGCGGTCGCGTGCTGCTGGTCGAGCGTTCGGTGCTGCCGCGAATCAAGGTGTGTGGTTGCTGCCTCGGTCCGGTGGGGGTGGAAAGGCTCGAGGCCGCGCGGCTCGGAGCGACACTCACAGGGGCGCTGCGCATCGAAGCGTGCGAACTTCGCGTCGGGAGACATGTGGCGACGCTGCCCGCGCCGGGCTTCCGTGTGATCGGGCGGGATGTGCTCGATGAGCGGCTTGCCGCTGCCGCACAAGCGGCGGGGGCATGTGTGCTGACCGGCTGGAGTGCCCGCGTGCAGAGCGGAGGCACAGTCGAGTTGCGGAACGCCACGAGTAAATCGGTGACGATTCGTACGCGCGCCATCATCGTGGCGGATGGGCTGGGCGGAACCTCGCTCGCGGATCGGCACGAGTTCGGCTGGTGCACCTCTGCCCGCAGCCGCATGGGAATCGGCGCCATCCTTGATCGTTCTCCCTTTCCTCTAGGGATTGAGCGGATGTCGATGGCTTGTGGTCGAGCGGGATATCTGGGTCTTGTACGATTGCCAACTGGTGAAGTTGACGCCGCGGCGTCGTTCGACCCGGCGGCGGTTCGTTTGGCGGGTGGTCCCGCAAAGCTCTGCGCCGAGCTTGTCTCCAGCGCAGGCGGCGATCCGCAGGCGATGGCAAGCGCAGATTGGCGAGGCACTCCTCTGCTCACCCGCCGACGCACGCGCATCGAGTCGGGCAATGTTTATGTGGTCGGAGATGCCGCGGGATATGTGGAACCCTTTACCGGCGAGGGGATGACCTGGGCGATCCGCGGCTCAGTGCTCGCGGCGGAAACGGTGCGAGCCGCGATGGCTGGCCGCGCGGCAGAAGGATCGTGGACCCGGCTCTACCAGCGAGAGCTGGCGGCGGAGCACCGGCGATGCCGCCGTATCGCCGGGCTGCTGCGATATCCACGCGCCCTCGCCGCCGCGGTCGCCGTTGGTGCTTTCGTGCCCTCACTCTTGACCCGCGCCGCATCCGCTCTTGGTCCAAAGACATCGCAAGGATATGAAGGGTGGGCCGCATGACCGTACGAATGCTGGCGATCGGCACGGCCACGCCACCCGGCAGGCTGACTCAGGAACGGACCGCCGCACTGGGCCGGACGTTCGCACCGACTTCCGTAGCCGAGGGCGCGATCGAGGCCTTGCACCGGCGGACACGCATCGAGGAGCGTGCATCGGTACTGATTGATGCCGCCACCGGGGACCAGTCGTTCTATCCGCCCAACGATGGCGGCGATGGCCCCACAACCGCGGCAAGAATGGCGGTCTTTGAGCGTGAATCGCTGGCTCTGGCGCAGCGAGCCGCGACGGCTGCGCTCCGAGAGTCCGGGGTTGAACCCTCCCGCGTAACTCATCTGGTCACCGTCTCATGCACAGGGTTCGCCTCGCCGGGTGTGGATCAGTTGCTTGTCAACGCACTTGGCCTGCATGCCAGCATCGGCCGCACTCATGTTGGCTTCATGGGTTGCCACGGCGCGCTCAACGGCATCGCCGTGGCCAACGCGCTCGCCGCGGCGGACCCTGGAGCGGTGGTGTTGCTCTGCTGCGTCGAACTGTGCAGCCTTCACATGCACTACAGTGATCGTGTCGATCAGTTGATCGCCAATGCGCTGTTTGCCGATGGCGCGGCGGCGGCGGTCTTCTCACAATCGACGAATGGCGAACACCCTCAAGTACGCGGCTGCCGATCGTGGCTGGTGCCCGATACGGCAGAGTTGATGTCGTGGCACATTGGCGATCACGGGTTCGTGATGACGCTCGCTCCGAAGGTTCCCGAGCGGCTCAGTCAAGTCGTTCCCGGCTGGATGGACTCGGTGCTGGATTCGTGCGGCCTCCGGCGATCAGAGGTGGGTGGCTGGGCGATCCATCCGGGCGGGCCGCGGATCGTGGATGCACTGGCGGCGGCGCTCGGCATGCCGGATTACAGCGCCCAAGACTCTCTGGAAGTACTCAGGCAAAACGGGAACATGTCTTCGCCGACCATCTTGTTCATCCTGGACCGAATGAGGCGCGAGAAGCGGCCGCGGCCGTGGGTTGCGATGGCGTTCGGGCCGGGATTGGCGGCCGAAGCAGTCGTGCTGGTATAGATGCCACGAACGGGGGAACCCGCGGTGCGTACAAGCCGTGCCCGAGGCTCGGTTCTGCCGCAGCGGAATGCGGGCCATCGGTCACTTTCATTCATCCAGAGCGTGTGCGCCAGCGAAGACAACCGATATGCCCGATCAAACCGTACCCAACGATGTTCACAATCTGAAGCAGCTCCGCCGGTCCGACTGGCGGTCGCGAAGCGTGAAGGCCGAGCTGCGCGAGAACATGACTCGCGCGCTTGCCGATAGACAAGGTGCCACGGCACTCTTTCCCGGCATCATCGGCTACGACGCAACGGTGATCCCAGAGCTCGTGAACGCGGTCCTTGCCGGACACGACATGCTCTTTCTGGGTGAGAAGGGTCAGGGCAAAAGCCGCCTGATGCGGCAACTAATCCGATTCCTGGACCCATACCTGCCATACCTTGACATTCCCGGCTGCCCGGTGCACGAAGACCCGGAGAAGCCGATCACGCTTGCCGGGAGGGAGTTCCTGGCTAAGCACGGGGAGAACGCGCCGATCGCCTGGTGGCCGCGCGAAGCGAGGTATGCCGAACGCCTCGCGCCCGGCACCAAGTTCGCGGATGTGATCGGCGAGATTGACCCCTCAAAGCTCGCCCGGGGCGTATCGCTTGGCGCCGAAGACTCGCTCTTCTTCGGGCTCATCCCTCGAATGCACCGCGGCATCTTCGCGATGAACGAACTGCCCGACCTTGACGACGCCGTGCAGGTTGGATTGTTTAACATCCTTGAAGAGCGGGATGTGCAGATCCGCGGCTTCCCCGTGCGATTTGATCTCGACATCGCCGTGCTCTTCTCCGCAAACCCGACGACATACAACCGCTCGGGCAAGGTGATTCCGCAGCTCAAGGACCGCATCGGCTCGACGATCCAGACGCACTATCCGCGCGAGCGCGACATGGCGATCGAGATCACCGAACAGGAAGCTCTGAAGGAGCTCCCCCTGGACGGGGATTACCCGGTACTTGTACCACGGTTCATGAGAGAGATCGTCGAGGAGATCGCGATCGTGGCGCGGCGGAGCAAGTACGTCGATCAGGCATCGGGCGTGTCGGCACGATTCTCGATCGCCAACTATCGCGTGATGATCGCATCAGCCCGCCGCCGCGGCATCGTGCTGGGCGAGCGGCCGAGTGTGCCTCGGATCAGTGATCTGGCGCACTTCCATTCAACCGCGGCGGGCAAGGTGGAGCTCGACCTGATGTCCAGCCACCAGCTCACCGAATCGCAGGCACTGGATGCCATCTTCGCGGAGGCGATCCGCAACGTATTCAAGGAGTACGTGCAGGAACACGGCATCGGGGAGATCGCGGAGATCTTCGCGAAGGGTGTGAAGATCGAGGTGGGCGACATGCTTCCCAGTTCGCACTACGAGGCCCTGCTCAAGCGTGTCCCGCCGGTGTGGGACAAGGCGTTTGAGGTGAACGCGTCGAGTGATCCGGCGGTGCGCGCAAGCTGTGTGGAGTTCGTGCTCGCCGGGTTGTGGGCCAGCGACAAGGTGAGCCGGGCCGTCCGGCATGGGCGCGTGGAGTTTGAAACGTGAGTAATACGGCGCCAATGTCCGGCGATCCTGCACAAAGGCCGAAGCTCGGCGGAGTGGTGCACGCCTACCTCGGGTTTGACCCGAAGGTTTTCCCCTCACCGACAGCCCCGCCGCCGGATGTCGCCGGCGCGGCGTTCGACTTTGCCATGCAGTTCGGCGATCTAAAGGAGCTCACCGAGGAACAGCTTGCCGCGGCAATCCGCATCGATCCTTCGCAGATCGCCGGGCTTGGCCCCAGTTTGCAGTCGCTGATCGCGATGCTCGAAGAGCGCAAGGCACGGATTCTGGCAACGTACGAGACGGACTCTGTGCGGCTGGAAGCGGGCGCTGCGTACCTGCGTGAAGCAGGGAGTATGGAGCCGAAGAAGGAGCAGCGCGAGATGCTGGACCGCGCGGTGCGGTCCGAGCAGATCCGCGAGCTCGAGAAGCTCTGGTACATGCAGAAGAACGAGCACTCGCCGGTGGCAAGGGGCCTCATGCGGCTGATGGAGCGGTTGGGGGAGAAGTTCCAGCTTGAGCAGCTGAGCAGCAAGTACGCATTCACAGGGCGCGAGCCGCTTAGCGTGCCCGAGGCGCTGGAGGTGAAGGACGAGCTCGAGACGATCGACAAGCTGCTCAAGCAGCTCCGCGAAGCGATGGAGACGGCGCAGCTCGCGATCATCGACATGGATCAGTTGTCGGAGTTCGCCGAAGATGAGGATCGCGCAGGGGAGATGCAGAACCTCAACGAACTGCAGAAGCAGATCGAAGAGTTCGTACGTCAGGAAGCCGAGCGGCAGGGGCTGGAGCGGACCAAGGAGGGCTTCAAGCTCTCGCCCAAAGCGATGGCGCTGGTTCGCGGGCGGCTACTTGCAGACATCTTCAGCGATCTGCAGGCCGCGAGGTCCGGCCGGCACGATGGCCCGATCATCGGCGAGGGTGCGGTCGAGACAGCCAAAACCAAGGAGTACGAGTACGGTGACTCGCTCGCGAATATGGATGTCGCCGGGAGCTTCGTAAACGCATTCGTTCGGGCCCGCGGCTTTGCGAGCGGCAGCGGCAGCGAAGGGGCATCTGGAAACTCTGGAGATTCACCCGGCTTTGTGTTCCCGAGCGGCGATGATCTGCTCATCCACAGAACACGCAACACGCCCAAGTGTGCAACCAGTGTGCTGATGGACATGTCGGGCTCGATGCGCCACGGCGGGCAGTACGTCAATGTCAAACGCATGGCCCTCGCGCTCGATGCGCTGATCCGTCAGGAATACCCCGGCGATCATCTCTCCTTCATCGAGATGTCCACCTTCGCCAAGCTCCGCCGCCCGGCGGAGATCGTCAGCCTTATGCCCAAGCCGGTATCGATCCACAACCCCGTGGTCCGCCTGCGGGCCGACATGGGCGATCCGAACATGAGCGAGCTGCGCGTGCCGCAGCACTTCACCAATATCCAACATGCGCTCTCGCTGGCGCGGCGCGTGCTCACCGGTCAAGATACGCCCAACCGCCAGATTGCGCTCATCACCGATGGACTTCCGACAGCACACTTCGAAGCCTCGCAGCTCTTCATGCTTTACCCGCCGGATCCCCGCACCGAGGAAGCCACGATGCGCGAAGCGACGCTTTGTGCCCGCGAGGGGCTCACCATCAACATCTTCCTTCTGCCCAGCTGGAGCCAGAGCAGCGAGGATGTGGCCTTCGCGCACCGCATGGCCGAGACCACCCGAGGCCGCGTCTTCTTCACCGGCGGACGCGACCTCGACCGGTTCGTGCTGTGGGACTATGTCGCGAACCGTCGCCGCGTGATCGCGTAGCCCTGCTCACGGCGTCGTGACGTGTACGCCCGTAGCGTTCACAACTATTGCATCGCCGCGGACCTCGGCCACCGTGCCGACCACGATCAACTCGCTCAGTTCTTTGATCTCCCACCGGCCTTTGATGTCCGTCCGCAGCGGCGCACCCTTGGCATCAACGATCTGGATCGTCGCGGAGTTTGCGAGGATCTGATCGCGCGGATCACAGCAGTAGTCCCACGGGAACTTGCAGGTATCGCCGGGAATCTCGTTACACGCCTTGATGCCGCGGCCAACGACTGTGAATACGGCGCGTTCCTTGACGAACGGAGACTTGCTTCCGCCGATACGGCCCTTGAGCACGACCGTGTCGCCCTTCTTCAGGCCCTTCTTGGCGTCGGCAACATCCGGGGCTGCATCCGGTGCCTTGTCGAGCAGAATGCCGGCCGGGAGGCCATCGCGTGGAATGAACAGGCCAGACGCCGCGAGCGTCATTGGCTCGGTCGCCGTGGCGATCGACGTGACCTTCGCGGTCACGAAGACCTCCGCGCCGATCGCCAGGCCGGAACGTCCCTTGACGGAGTAGGTGAACGGCTTGCCACTCGAATCCACGAGCTGAACGATCGCTCGATTCTCCGCCTTCAGCGGGCACACGGCGAGCACCGCGCCATCGGTCTCCTTCAGCACACCCGCGGCCGCGGCGTCATCGACAAGCACAAACTCGGCCCGACCGGTGGTGAAGGCGTCATCGGCGTTGGCCACCCGCCCGCGAACAGTGATCGTGTCGCCGGGCTTGGCTGCCTTCACAGCCGCGGCGAGTTCCTTCGCTCCTGCCGGGATGGCCTTGAGACGGTGCGAATCGGGAAGGTCTTGTGCTCGCACTGCAACGGGGGTAACCAGCAGGACGAGTGCGCACGCGGCGGCGAGCAGAAGAGGGCGGAACGGGAGGGTGAGGTTCAACATGGTGGACTCCGTTTTCGAGTTACTGCACGGCGCCGGGGCACGTGCTTATGGACATGTCGCATGAAAGAAAGCGGACAGGGATGTTTCATTCCGGAAGAAGAGGGGTCGGTCTACACGGCCTTAAGAGCGGTTGGGATGGGCATTCTGAGACACCTCCAAGCGGGCGGAAGCGCACCAATCAGACCAAGGGCGATCCCCGCTCCAAGCCCGATGAGCACCACGGTGGTATCGATCACAAGTGCAAATGCTCCTGCGGAAAAGCGGACGCCAATGCCGTTCAGCAGAAGCATGCCCGCAGCGCACGCGATCAGCGAGCCCGCTGCGGCGGCCAGGCTCGATTCCTGTACGAGCGACGTAATGATGGATCCGCGGCGGAACCCGATCGCCTGCAGAGTCCCAAGCTCGCGCACGCGCGAAGCAAATGCGGCGTACATGGTGTTGAGACCGCCAAAGAGACCTCCCATGGCAACAAGGCCCGCGGTGATCCAGGCGACGATACGGATTGGCCCGAAGAATGCCGCGAGCTGGTCGTAGTACTCGCGTTCGGGCATTGCAGCCAGCTCGAGATCGGGTTGCATCAGCGCGAACGCGGCGATATCAGCAAACTCGGCTTGATCCGTTTCAAGCGTCAGCACCACACACGAAACGGTGTCGCGCTTTGTCGCGGTCATCAGTCCGGCCAACGGGACCCAGATCTCCGCCTCCACCACCGACCCTGGAGCAACGAATCGACCGACAATCGTCCAGAGACGGTTGTCGATCTGCAGCTTCGCGCCAATCGCCAGATCACCTTCTGAAAGACCGATCGTTCTCGCGGCCATGCGTCCGACCATCACCTCATCGACACCTGACTCGGGAAGACGCCCTTCAATAAGCGAAACATCGCTGTGCACAAGGGCAGCCGCTGGAGTGACGCCTCGAAGAAGAGCGTGCCCCTCGTGCTCGCTTGCGGGCCCGGCGCGGACAGGGAGCATGACGTGTACCTCCGGCGAGATGTACGCAACGCCTGCTCGCGTGCGGATGCCGGATACTGAGGCCTCGATGAGTGAAGCCGTTGACGCGTTGATCTCCGACCGCTCCACGCTCTCCTCGCTTCCGA
>JBBRUT010000119.1:0-10967 GCA_038247555.1 Phycisphaerales bacterium
CTTGATCGTTCCAAACGGTTCGCTGCACCACCACACATCGGCGCGATTGGCCGCGGCGTTGCCGTGCTCGGTGAGGAGTCGCTGCACCAGCCCCGTCGTCTTGGTCGCCTCCGTGTCGAAGACGGCATCGACGGCGATGCCCGTCGCCTTGGTGAACTCGGCCAGCAGAACCTTGGCATACACCGAATCGGCGGAGGTGTAGCACACGACCTTCTGCGGATCGCGTGTGCGTGCGAGCAGGCCCGAGCCGGGGATCGCCGCCGCGGCCAGGCCCGCTGCCGAAGCGAGCGTGAAGTGTCGGCGCGAGAGCGGGCAGTTGAAGGTGGTCATGGGAGTTCGTGACGTTGGCGTGCGGGCAAGAAGGCAGGTACGCAGAGAACGCAGAGCGGACGCCGAGGACTCAGAGAAAGGCAGGAGATGGGACTTGAATGATCGGAACGCAAAGACGAGTAGTTGCGGCGGTGTCGAAGAGAGACAGTGGACACAGATGACCCGGATGCAGTTCCCCTCCGTGACCTCTGTGTCTTCTCCGTGAACTCTGTGGACGGCTTCGAATCCGCCGAGCGGACACGGAGGGCACAGAGAGAGGCGGAAATCCTGCCGGCGCGAGCGAACGAATGATGATTGATTCGGGCGAGAAAAAAGGCCACGTAGGTTCTTCTCCGCGGCCTCTGCGTCTTCTCTGAGATCTCTGCGTACGGCCTTCGTCTTCCTTACTTCGGCTTTCCCGCATCCGTCGCAGTCTTGGCCGGCTGCACCGGCGCGCCGCCCGACCTCTCCTTGAGCGTCCCGAAATACGACTTGATCGCTTCGTGGAACTCGCGCGGGATCGTGTTCTGCTCGATCGCCTCGGTCGCGGCCTGATCCGCCGTCGCGACAACCTGCGAGAACGCCGCCTTGCTCTCGCCCTTGATGCTCTCGCCTTCGACCAGACGTGAGCCGACGATCGGTCCTTCGCCCTGCGCGCCGATGGCCTTCTTCTTCACGGTCTCAAAGTCGGCGGCCGACTCTGCGGCGCTGCCACCATTGGCCTGCCCGGGGCCGCCGCGGCCCATGCCGCCGGAGTTCCGGGTATAGCCAGGAGCCCAGGGCTTGTTCCCCTCCATGCCGCCGGCGCACTCGCCCAAGCCCTCGCCATCGCCCTTGCACAGCGACTGCATCTGCGACTTGCACTCCGAGAGCGCCGCGTCGGTCATCTCCATTTCCATCGCAAGCTGCTCAAGCTCGGAGAGCTGCTCACCCATGTCGCCCATCCCGCCGGATTTGCTGCCCTCGCCCTGTTCACCCTTCTCAGACAGCGACTGCGCGGCGGACTGGCAGGCGCCGGCCATCGACTCCATCGAGTTCTGGCATTCGCTCTGGTTCTTGCACGCTTCCTCGAGCTTCTTCTTCTGCTCCTCCGAGAGGTTCTCAGCGTTCTTCAGGGCTTCCTTGAGCTCTTCGGGCGTGGCGCTGGCGAGCTTCGGATCAAGGCCCGCCTCGGCGAGCTTCTTCTCCAGCTCTTCCTTGTTCTGCGCCAGCTTCTCCATCTGCTCGGCAAGCTTCTCAAACTGCTCGGCCAGCTTCTTCTTGTCTTCTTCCGACATGTTGCCCGATTGGGCCTGCTCCTGCAGCTTCATCAGTTCGGCCTTGGCCTGCTTGAAGTCGCCGGCCTGCAGCGCCTTGGAGAGATCAGCAAGCTCATCACCGGGCTTCTGCAACTGACTGAGCTTGTCCTTGATCGAATCGAGCTTCTGACCCTTGTCCCCCTGCTTGAGCTGCTCCAGCCGGTCAGAGAGCTTGGTCAGCTCTTTGACCGCCGCGCGGCGGATCGCTTCGGGGTCGGTGGGGGCGGGCTTCTCGGCGTCGGCATTGGCATCCGGCGTCTCGGGTTCGAGAGCCAGCTTGTTGATCATCTCATCAAGCTTCTTCTTGCCGTCATCGACTTGTGCCTTGACCTCCACGGTCTGGCGCTCGGTTTCCTTCTTCGCAGTCGCCGACTTGTACCAGCCCATCACATCCATGCGGGGAAAGGCCAGGAACACGACGGCCAGAGCAAGGCCCAGCGCCAGCGGCACCGGCCAGAACCGCGGCGGCTGAATGGGCACCGCCTGCGAAAGACGCACGCCGCGGGCGGAGCGCGATGCGGATTCAATGGTCGCCTTCGACCATGGATCAGTCGCCTTCTCGATGTAGATCGCCGTGCTGATGGCTTCCTTCAGGTTCGCGCCTTCATCAACGCGCCGCGCAACCGCTTTCGAGTCGGCGAGTGTAAACAGCGTCCAGAGCAGCGCGAGCACAGCGCAGCCCCCGCCGGTCCACATCGCCACCTGCTTCCACATCGCACCGCTGGTTATGCCAGCGCCTGCGATCGCCGTGAACGCGAACAACTGTTCGACAACCCGCAGCCCGATCAGCGCGATGAGCGCGATCGCGAGCAGAATGACAAGGTTGCGAAGGTACGCGATTGCGCCCACGCGCCAAGCCGCGGCACGGACTACACGACGGATGTCGTTCATATCAACCTCCAGGGGAGAGGCCAGGTCCCAACGAGATGGCCGGGCCGAGGGCCCGGTCCTCGGGTTTGTACCAGTGTATTCGAGAAACGGTGACGTAAAGTTCAGTTTTTCTGGATTTGTTTGGTCTAATCCTCCCGGCGAATGGCGGACGGAGGGGTTTGGAGGGATGATCCCGGGCCATGCCATGGATTCGTCAGACATTCGCGCAGGTCGATGGGCTGTTCGCTGAGCTCCGCGCCAAGGACCCACTGGGTCATCGGCTGCACCTCGCTCTGGCGATGCTGGCGTGCTTTCTCGCGGCGTTTCCGACGACGTGGCTGGAGTGGGCGTGGTGGCCGGCCTTCGCATGTTGCTGCGTGCGCATGATCTCGCACCATCGGGTCCTGGGCCCCCTGGTGTGGGAGTGGCCCGTCCGGCTCACCATCGCGTGGGTGGTGTGGGGCGCGATGTCGCTGCTCTGGACGGCGGGCGACCGCGACGCCTGGCTGGCGGAATGGGGCGTGGCCCGCTACGCCGTGTTTCTCTTTGCGCTGTGGCCCGTGATGAACGAGCGGCGATGGTTGATCGGCGCGCTGGCGGCGGGCGTGCTCATGGGCAATGTGTCGCAGCTCGGTCACGCGGTGGGGGTTGCAGCGGGTGTCGAGTGGCTGGTCTGGCCGCGGCTGGAAGGACGCAACAGCGGATGGTGGGACCCGGTGGTGGGCGGGTCGATCTTGTGCGGTGCGATGGGTCTGCATCTGGCCGGATGCATGCTGGGACAAACCGTGCGCGAGCGACTGGTGGGGGGCGTGCTCAGCGCGGTAACCATTGCGGCGATCGCGGCGACGGGCACGCGCGGAGCGTGGATCGGCGCTGCGGCCGTAATGGGCCTTGCGGCAGTGCTCGCGGCATGGAGGCTGACGATGCGCCCGGCAGGTCATCCCCACACGATCGCGCGGCGCCCGCGTCGCGCGGTGAGCATGCTTGTCGCCGCGATGCTTGTCGTGGTGTGCGGGGCGGTCATCTGGTTCGCGGCGGGCCAGACCATCGCTCGGCGCGCGCAGGAAACCCGTGAGGAACTCTCCCGCGCCATGGAAGGGGACTACTCGACGTTTACCGGCGCGAGGCTGGCAATGTGGGGCTGGGCAGGCCGGGCGTTTGCAACCCATCCTGCGCAGGGCGTGGGGATGGGCGGCTACAAAGCGTGGATGGAGCGGGAGATGTCGCAGCAGGAACAGGCAACGGACAAAGCCGCGCAGGCTGTGCACGCGCACGCGCACTCCATGCTGGCGCATTCCGCGGCCGTAACCGGTGCAATCGGGACACTCCTGCTCGCCGGGTTGATGGTGGTTTGCGTGCGGAACGGACTACACGAGGGCCAGGGCCCCGCACGCGGATATGCCGCGGGTCCGGCATTGGCGATGCTGGGACTGGTGTGCGCGGGGCTGTTTGACTCAATCCAGGTGAACCAGCAGACTGCGTATTGGCTGTGGTTGCTTGTTGCGCTGTGTATGCTGCGCCGGCCGGCCGCGGCGGGCACAACGGGGGGTGCTGGGTGAAGGTGCTGATCATCGGTGGAAACCTGGCCGCGACGCGCTGGTCGCACTCGGGCCTGATTCGTCAGTTGTGCCGCGGCCTTGCCGGGCGGGGCCACGATGTCACGCTGGCGTGCATGAGCGCGGATGATCCGGCGTGGTTTGCGCCGGCGCGGCTGATATCGATGGCTCCGTACGACCATAGCGCAAGCGACTGGCCGGCTGGCTTTGCACGATGGACACGAGTGGTGGTCGCCGCGGCCCGCGCGGATGTCGTCATCTCGACTTCGCGGCTGGCGTGGGGAGATGTGTGGTTGCCCCTCGGGCCGAGCGCCTCGGCGTGGATCCAGCAAGTCACCGGTGCGCTAGGCCCGGTGGGCCTGGGCAAATGGGTGTACAAGCACACCGGTGTGCTGGCGGCCCGCGCGGTGGAAGCGCGGCGGCCCTGGCCCCGCGGCATCGGCAGCGCACGCCCCTCGCGCGTGGCGGTATTCGGCACCGAGGCCGCCGCGAACGCGAGGGAAGCGCTGGCCGCTCATCGGCTGGACACGAGGGTTGTGGCGCTCCCGTTTGTCGCATCGTGCGAACCGCCTGATGATCTGGCTCGTGAGCGGGACCGGATCGAGCTCCGTCGCGCGGCGGGCGCCAGAGCCACGGACACGTTTGGACTGGTTTCCAGTGTCGAACTGGTTGGCGAAGCGCTCGGGCCGATGCTGCAAGCCATCGCGCAGGTGAATGCGCGGCTGGGCCGCACCGGCCGCGAGGGGAAGTTCATCCTTGGTGTGCTGGCGCGGGATGCGTTCCACGCGCACGATGCGGCCGTGCGGGCGGGCGCCGCCGACGCGGTACGGGTGCTTGGGACGACAGATCGCATCGTGTCCGTGCTCGGCGCGTGCGACGTGGCGATCGTGCCCCCGGCCGCGATTCCCGACGCGTTTGTCACGGGGAGCGCGGGCCGGTTCGCAGCCGACGCACTGCGTCTCGCGCGGCCGGTGCTCGCCGCGGATGGCGCGCCCGGCGCGGAACTGCTGGCGAGCCTGCCGGGGCTCGGGCCAGCCGGAGCGGTGGTGCGGCATGATGGTGTCGAACCAGCGAGCGCTCCGTGGGAGCGGGCGATCGCTCGGGCAATGGAGCCGCAGTGGCAAGACCGGGCAATGGTTGCCGCCGCGGCGGCGGGCGCGCCCGAGAGAATCGGCAGCGCGCAGTTCTTCGACGCTCTCGAAGACGCCATCGACACGGCCATCGGCGAGCGGAACAGAAGCGCAAGCCGCCGTGCAGAGCGGCTGCTCGCCACACGCCGAAGGTGATGCCCCGGGTGGCGGAGCGAGCGGGGGGAGTCGGGGGGAGTCGGGGGGATGACAAACAATCACGCCCCGTGGCCGCACTCCGGGCACCTCGCCTCCGCCGCCAATCCCGCGCGGTCGTAGCCACACTTCTTGCAGCAGCCCGGCAGGCGCTTGTTGCGCCGACGATGCTCCATGAACGCGGGCGGAAGCGCGAGCACCATCGCAATGAGCCAGAGCGGGATATGCAGTTGGTCACCCAGGTGCCGCGGCCGAAGCCACAGCGCTCTGGGGCCGCCCCGCAGGTTCCAGTAGGTGAACCCGTCTGTGATGTAAGAGCCCAACGCAGAATCACCAGGCTTGGCCCACTTTCCAGGCCCCCACGCGATCACCAGCGAGCCGTAACCAAGAAAGATCGTGGTCGGCCTCATGGAGGCTGTCCCGGTCTGCCAACCCAGAATGTGCTGCTTGCTCGGAACCGTCCAGCACAAAACCAGCACCGCCGGCAGAAACCACAGCCAGCGTAACCGGCTTGGCCGTTCTCTCGTGCCCGCAGTCGCGGTGGGGTTCTCCATCGCGCGAGTCTAACCGCGAATCACAGACCCGATTGGAATGAACAGCACGCGCCCCGTACCGTTTCCACGCGGGGTTGCCGTTCCGCCCCGCACATCTCCCTGACGAGGAAGTTCGATGACGACGATTGCTCGCCCGACGGTCCGTATGCCCTTGCAGAAGTCGGCCGTGGGCGACCTCGCGGAGCCCGCGCTGCAGGTTCGTGCCGCCGAGGCGCTCGACGCGGCGGTCGAAGCTTTGCTCGGGAAGCTGCGCGCCGATGGCGAACGCTGGGGGGGGCCTGCTGCTGCCGCGGCGGCGGCGAAGGTGGTGGGGGGCACAGATCCGGGCGGGCTGCACTGGTGCGCCGAGCTGGAAGGCGACTCGATCCTGTCGAGCGAGTATCTGCTGATGAAGCTCATCCTCGGCCAGGAGCATGATGCCGAACGCGCCGGCGGCCCGCGCATCGGCCGGCCGACGCTTGAGCGCATCGCCAACCACCTGCGCTTGACGCAGCGATCCGATGGGACGTGGGGGCAGTATCCCGGCAGCGGCCCGGATGTCTCGGCGTGCGTGAAGGCGTACCTCGCGCTCAAGTGCTTCGGAGACCGCGCAGATGCTCCGCACATGAAGCGTGCCCGCGACCGAATCCTGGCCATCGGCGGCGCAGAGAAGTGTAACACGTTCAGCACCTTCTACCTCGCGTGCCTCGGGCAGGTGAGCTGGGATGCGTGCCCGGCCATCCCGCCGGAGATCGTTCTGCTGCCGCGTTGGTTCCCGTTCCACATGGACAAGGTCGCGGCGTGGACGCGGACGATGATCCTGCCGCTGGCGATCTGCTCGGCGCTGCGACCCGTGCGAGAGCTCCCGGCAGCGTGGGGGATCGATGAACTGTTCGTCGACAAGAAGTACAAGTCGCAACTGAGCAGGGAGTGGGAGATCGATGAGCCGGTGTGCTGGAAGAACTTCTTCCTCGCGTGCGATCGTGCCCTGAAGGTCGTGCAGAACTTCAGCCTGTCGCCGCTGCGCGGGGTATCGCTCAAGAGGGCTGAGGCGTGGATTCTGGATCGCGTGCGGCCGGAGACGACCCAAGGGCTTGGCGCGATCTTCCCCCCGATGGTGTACCTGCAGGTGGCGTTCAAGGCGATGGGCTACACGCGCGATCACCCGGTGATGGTGCAGGCCGAAAGCGACCTCGATGACTTCTGCATCGAGGGGTTGACGAACGGGAACGGGGCGGCGGATGTGCATGCGGTGAGCACCGCGACAAGCCCCGCCACGGAGTGGCGGGGTACCCAGAAGCAGGATCATGTTCGCCTCCAGCCGTGTTTCTCGCCAGTGTGGGATACCGGGATCGCGCTGTATGCGCTGACGGAAGCGGGGCTGAGCACGCGCGACCCGCGCATCGCGAGGGTGTGCGATTGGCTGCTCGCCCATCAGGTGAAGATGAACGGGGACTGGGAGCGCAATCTCCGGCCCGAAGATCGCGGCGTCACGCTCGGCTCAGACGATCCGCGCACCGGCGCAGCGGGATGGGCGTTTGAGTATCGCAACGAGTGGTACCCCGACAACGATGACACCGCGATGGTGGCCAAGTCGCTCTGGCGAGCGACTTCAAAGGAGCAAGTTGGCAAACTCCCAACCGAGCAAATGAGAAGCGATGCCGCGGTACGCTCCACCGCGGCACGGTCGGCGCGATGGCTGCTCGCCATGCAGAACGATGACGGCGGCTGGGCCGCCTTTGACCGCACGGTCGATCGCCCGTGGATGGAGGCGATCCCCTTTGCCGACCACAACGCGATGCAGGATCCATCCTGCGCCGATGTCACCGGGCGCACCATCGAGGCCCTGGTCACGTGCGGCGTCTCCAGAGATCATCCAAAGATCCGCGCCGCGGTGCGATACCTGCTCGAGAAGCAGGAGCCAGAAGGTTGCTGGTGGGGCCGATGGGGCGCGAACTATCTCTACGGCACATGGCAGGCGCTAGGCGGGCTCGTCTACGCGGGGTTCGGCGATGAGCACCCGATCGTCCGCCGCGGCGTCGACTGGGTGCTCAGCGTGCAGAATGCCGATGGCGGATTCGGCGAGAGCGCGAACTCCTACATCGATCGCGCGATCATGGGCAAGGGCCCGAGCACGGCGAGCCAGACAGCGTGGGGGCTGATGTGCTTGCTCTACGCCCTGCCGCCGGAGCACGAGGCCTGTCGCCGCGCCGCGAAGTGGCTCTGCGATCACCAGCTCATCGAAGACAAAGCCAGCTTTGAAGCAGGCGTGTGCGCTGCGGAAGGCACGGAGAATCCCGGCTCGCGTGAGCTTGCGCCGGGAGACTTCGTCCATGACCGCGCGGGCTCGTGGGTCGAGCACTGGTTCACCGGGACCGGCTTCCCGAAGGTGTTCTACCTGCGGTACAACATGTACCGACACTATTTCCCCGTGATGGCGCTGGCGCGGTGGGTGCGCATGAGCCGCGGCGAGACTCTGCAGGCAATCTGACAGGTCCGGTCGAGCGGCCCGGGCTTTACGGCGCGGGCCGGGTCGGCTTGGCAGGCGATGCGGCGTTGACCCGCTGCTCCGCGGCTTCACCCGCGTGGCTCGGTGGGGGCTCGCTCGTTTCGTGGGGCGTCTCGTGGGGCGTCTCGCCGCTCGGCGGCGCCGCGGCAGCCGGGATCGGCTTGGGCGCTGCAAAGTCAGGAAGCCGCTGCGGCGTCTCTTCAAAGAAGATCGAGGCGATGCTCGTGCCGTTCACCCGGTTGTAAAGGTCGGTCGCATGATCGTCGCTGACCATCACCGGCACGCGGGCGCGGACAACGCCCTGGTAAGGGTTGTACCAGAACGCGGCGTAGCTCTCGTCGACCGCCATGCGCACATGCGGATGAAGAAGCCCCGCCTCATCGGGCGAAGCAACCTCCACCCACGGACGATGCGGACTGAGCAGCGTGTTGATCGGCGGCGACAGATCAAACCACTTCGGGTCGACCGTCACCGGCCAGCCACGAGGGTTGAGCTCCACACTCTTGCTCGCGGCCTGATACTTCAGTTCCAGTTCCAGCCTGCGCGTATCCGCCGCGACACGCTGAATGCTGGCCTCGCGGTCCCGCTTGGCGCGCTCAAACAGCAGCAGCCCTGACCCCAGTGCCAGGACAACGACCAGCGCGGCGATGTCGGCCAACCATCGGAACAACGAGAGCTCCAGGCCGGGTGCGCGCCGGGACAGGTGCGGACCGGAAAAGGGGTCAGGGGACAGGACCGGGGACTTCGGACCTCTGGGCGGATTCCACCTTGGGATCGGATGGTGAGAGGTCGTGAAACGGGGCAGGAGTTTGCAACGCCGCAGGACAGTCCGTTTATGATGACTGGTCCGCCTGCAAGGTCCGGAACCCACGTCTCCCCTCCCCGCCCCCGATCCCATACGGAATACCGATGCCTCCGATCCGCACCATCACCCTCGCCAGCGGCATGCCGCTCATCCTCGAACCCATGACGGGCGTGCGCTCCATCGGGCTCACCTGGCTCCTGCCGGCGGGGTCGGCGACCGAGCCCGACGCCCGGCAAGGGCTCTCCTCGCTGTGGTCAGAACTGCTCATGCGCGGCGCGGGAGATCTGGACTCGCGCCAGCAGGCCGACGCGTGGGACCGGATCGGCGCGTCCCGATCGGCGGATGCCTCGACCATGCACATGCGGATCGGCTGCACCGCGCTCGGCACGCGGCTGCACGAGGTCCTCCCGCTTGTGGTCGACATGGTTCTCCGCCCGCGTTTTGATGAAGCGTCGATCGAGCCCTCGCGCGACCTTGCGCTCCAGGCCATCGAATCGCTCAAAGATGACCCGCAGGAACGGGCAGTGATCGCCGCTAAGGAACTGCACGCCCACCCGCCGCTCAACCGCTCCGGGCTCGGCACGGTGGAGGGGCTCGAGGCGATCACGCGTGACGACCTGATCAGCGGCTGGCTGGAGCGGGCGCGCCCGGTCGGATCGGTCCTGGGTATCGCGGGCGACGCCGACGTCCTGGGCGGGGGCGGCGGCGACGCGATTGTTCGAACCATGGACCGTCTGCTGGCCGCATGGAGTGGCCAGGCCCCGGCCGTTCGCGTGGGCGTTTCGGCCACCCGCGGCACCTACCGGCACATCGATGACCCCTCCTCGCAGATACAGATCGTTGCGCTGCACGAAGCCCCCGCCGAGCCCAGCCCCGACAGTCGTCTCGAGCGGGTGGTGGCCAGCGTGCTCTCAGGAGGCATGTCGGCGCGGCTGTTCACCGAGGTGCGCGAGAAGCGAGCGCTCTGCTACTCGGTCAGCCAGTCCTATTCCTCCGACCGCGACTTCGGGCGCGTGCTCGCGTATGTCGGGACAACGCCCGAGCGCTCGCAGGAATCACTCACCGTGCTCATGGCCGAACTGGCCCGTATCAGCACGCGCGAGGGCGCGGTCACGACGCAGGAGTTTGAGCGAGCCCTGATCGGGATCCGCGCAGGCATCGTGCTCAGCGGAGAATCAACCGGTGCCCGCGCCGCCGCGCTGGTGAGCGATCACTACCGGCTCGGCCGCGCCCGGTCTCTTGAAGAGATTGCGACGCAGTACGCATCGATCACGCTCAACGAGGTCAACCACTACCTCGAGCGCCGCAAACTCGGTGACGTGACAATCGTCACGCTGGGCGCGAAGGAACTTTCGCGGCCAGCGTGAACGCGCGTCCTGCTCTGCGGCCCGCCGGTACGCTCAAGGGCCTGTTGACGGGGCTCCGCCCTCGGGTGCGGGACCACCGCCCTGTCCACCGGGTTGACCGCCACCACCTCCACCGCCGCGACGGCGACGACGGCGGCGTCGCTTCTTCCGCGGCAGGCCATCCGGGCCCAGCGCGGCCTCGGGCGACCCTGCCTGACCGGGCTCGCCCTGCTCACCAGGAAGTGGCTCGCCGTCATCAGCGCCCTCTTCGCGATCATCATCGGTCTCATCGAGCGGCGCCTGCTCGGTCGGCGCTCCGCCCGCGGGGTTGCCCGCCGGCTGAGGCGGCCGCGGCCCACGATCCTGGTTCCGGCCATCGCCCCGTCCACCCTGCGGCGGACCACCCGGCCTGCCCTGACCGCGTTCACCATCGCCGCCCGACTGTCCCCCTCGCCCGC
>JBBRUT010000120.1:0-10910 GCA_038247555.1 Phycisphaerales bacterium
AATACCAATCCCAACCGAACGCCGCACGCCGGATCGATTGGCATCCTCATCGCAGGTTTCCGACGCCACTGCAAGTGCTTTTAGAGCAAGAACTTAGCTCCATCACTACAACCAAACAAATCCCTTTCACTTCCCCGGCCCCCGCTGTATACTCCTCCGCAAAGCCGCACTCCCGCGGCCTCACAGGGGTCTTCAGAGGGGGGAACCACATGTCCACCGATTCGCCCGTTTCCGCGGCCAAAGCTGCTGCTGCGCAGACTTCCCGCAAAGGCCAGTTCGTGCCGCTCCGCATCCTCGGCGGCGCTCTCGCGCCCCGTGACGAACACAATGCAGCGCATGCCGATGGCGATGATCCAAACGAGTTCCCCATAAATGGGGAGTCTCGCGCGCAACTTTTTGATTCCGGCCCAGCCTCGGGTAGCGACCACCACTCTTCTCGCGCACGTCATCAGCCCCCACCGGACGATGCAGACGCCTCGCCCCAGCGCAAGCGCGTCCGCGGCGTACCCCGCACAATGACACGCGATCTCCGCGAGTTTGAAGAATCGCTCCGCATCGTCAAGCACGAGTGCGTCGTCAACCTCCGCACCACCGTCGCCCAGCGCGATGAGCGCGGCCACCCCACCCGCCGGTCCAACATCGCCGCGTCCCGGCTCCTCAGCATGATCGCGCACGAAGAACGTCGCCTCGACCGCGATGATGATGTCCAGTGGCAACGAGGCGTTCAACTCGCCTCCGACCCCGACCTTGCAGAGAAGCTCCTCCCCCCGCCGCCCCCACCCCGACCACGCCCGCCACGCCCGCCCAGCGCCCCACGAACTCCGCGCCCACCAAAGCCCAGCACGCCCTCCTCCGCTCCTCCCCCGGAGGGGGAGGTCCGGCCGCAGGCCGGGGAGGGGGCCTTCGGCCGGGCACCAGACAATCTCGCCGCGGCGCGGCGAGGTACCCAAGGTGCAGACGTGTGCAATCTACAACCCGGGGCTTCGTCCCAAAGCCGACTCAGCCCCGGCGTCGGGGTCTCAAGTTCACTTCTGCCACGCTCAACCCCGCACAGCGCTGAGGAGTTCGCGGGGTTGCTTGCGGGCGAGGGCGAGGACTGCGGGCGCGGCCGCGGCGAGGGTGATGATGAGCACCGTCGCCCAGCCTGCCGAAGTTGGCGCGAGGGGGATCTGCATGGTGAGCTCGATGCCCAGCAGGATCTCGTACATGTGCTGGCCGCCCCAGGAGGCGTGGATGCCCATGGCGGTGCCGACCACGCAGGCGGAGAGCGCGATGAGCGTGGCCTCGGCGAGAACGAGCCGGGTGAGCAGGCCGCGCTGGGCGCCGATGGCGCGCAGCACACCAAACTCAAACTGCCGCGCCTGGATTCCGGCGACGATGAGGTTGGCCACGCCGAAGCAGGCCACCAGCATGGCGCAGATGGCGACGACCGAAGAGACGACCAGCGAGCCGGTGAGGAACTTGCCGATCTCGGATTTGATCTGCCGGCCCGAGCCCGCGGCGATGACCTCAAACCCGCCAGCGCGGCGGAGTTCCTTCATTGCCTGTTCATCGCTGACGGCGGGGTCGAGGGAGATCTGGATGAGCTGGATGCCGGTGTTGCCAAAGCGGGTCTTGAGGTCCTCGCGCGAGCCGAAGACGGCGTTGACGGCCTGGTCGAGGTATTCATCGCCGATGTCGAAGAACTTGCTGGCGATATCGAGGCCGGGAGACGCGACGACGCCGGCGATGGCAAAGTCGTAGGGCTTGTCGTTGTAGGTGAGGGTGAGGGTGTCGCCGACGCCCAGGCCGCGGGCGACCTGGAACTCCTTGGCGATGAGGACCGAGCCGCCGGCCTTGAGCATCTCGAGCGCGACGACGGGGTCGCCCTCGACCCAGGTGAGCTTGGTCATGCGGAAGAAGGGCTCGGGCTCGAAGGCAACGAAGGAGGTGGTGGGGTTTGAGAGGGCGCGGACGCCGAAGGCATCGGTGCGGAAGTTCTGGATGGTAACGGCGCAGGTCTCGATGACGAAGGGGAGCTTGTCGATTCGTTCCTGCGTGCGCGGGGTCATGGCCAGGCCGCTGACAAACGCATCGGGGAAGGTGAGCGTGCCGAGCCAGTCACGCATGATGGCGCGGCCGTTGGTCCAGATGGCAACCATGATCGCGAGGCCGACCATCATCGCGCCGGCGGTGAAGCCGAAGCGGTAGGGCGCGGAGAGGACGTTGCGCACCAGGATGCCGCCGCCATTGCCGGCGGCGCGGCCAGGGAGGCGGAAGATCAGCGAAACCAGCGGGCCCAGCACGAGGGTGGTGAGAACGGTGATGGGTACGGCGAGGAGGAAGTAGCCGGTGAAGAGCGCGGGGAGGCCGAAGGCCATGTCGAGCCAGAAGACGACCTGGGTATCGCGCGGGATGGTGAGGATGCAGACGTGCGTCGCGGCGAGGGCGAGGCCGACCACGGCGCAGAGGATGAGGCCGCGACGTGTGGGGGGACGGCTGCGGATGGCCATGGCTTCGAGCGGGCTGGTGCGACTGGCGCGGAGCGCGGGCCAGAGCGCGCCGATGAGCCCTGCGCCGACGGAGCCGACGAACGCGAGGAAGAGCCCGAACCAGTTGATGGCGAGGCCGCCGGGGAGCTGGTCGGGGAAGAGCTTGACCATGACCCATGCGCCAAGGACGCCCAAGGGGATGCCGCAGAGCGCGCCGAGGGAGCCGACGATGAGACCGACGGCGAGCTGGCTTTCGGCGAGCTGGGGCCTGGTGCCGCCGATGCAGCGAAGGACGGCAAGCTCGCGCTGGCGTTCGTTGACGTTGGTGCTCAGGCCGGTCATGATGATGAACGCGGCGGAGAGGAAGCTGAGCATCGAGGCGATGGTCATGCCGATCTGGCTGGACTGGAGATTCTTATCGAGCCCGCTGGTGACCTTGCTGGCGGCGCGGAGGACGATGCCCTTGTCGAACTCGCCGGCGCGGGACTGGGCGATGGCCTCGGATTGCGCAGTGTCGCGGATGACGACATCGATCTCCCGGAGCTTGCCGGGCCTGTCGGCGGCAAGGCCCATGGCGGTGAGCGTGATGAAGGATTCGGGCCGGCTGAGCATTCCCAGGGGCGGGCGCTTGGCGATGCCGACGACGGTGAAGCTGAGGGGGTCGCCGAAACGCTGGACGTTGAGGACATCGCCGACGACGGCTTCGAGCTCTTCGGCGGCGGAGGCGTCGAGGACGATGTCGCCATCGGCGGCGACGGTTCGGCCGGAGAGCATTTCCTGCGGGCGGATGGTGTATTCGCGGTCGGGCATGACGCCGTTGCCGATCGCGGTGGTTTCGAGGTTGTTGCGCGGGTTGATGAGAGAGAGAGCGCCCTGCATGCGGCCAACGGCGAGGCTGGTCTCGGGCCACTTCTCGATTTGTTCAAGGACGGAGATGTCGAAGACATCTTTGCCGACGCGCTGGACACGGAGATCGGCCGCGCCGACGGTCTGCTCGACCTTGGTGCGGATGCCAGCGTGGAGGGAGGCCATGGCGCATGCGACGGCGGCGATGAGGCCTGCCGAGAGCGCGACGCTTGCGACGAGCAGCGCGGTGCGGCTACGCCGAATGGACAAGCTGCTGATAGCTAGACGCCACGCCGGCCGCATCGAGCCCCTCCGTGTCGATCATTCCGTGCATCTGGCCGTCGCGGAGGACGTAGACGCGCCCACAATGGGCGGCCGCGGCGGGCTCATGAGTAACCATGAGGACTGTTGTGGCCTCGTTCCTGGCGATGTTTGCGAGGAGTTCCCAGAGGCGGTTTGAAGAGGCGGAGTCGAGGTTGCCGGTAGGCTCATCGGCGAGGAGGACACGCGGAGAGAACAGGAGCGAGCGTGCGATGGCGACGCGCTGCTGCTCGCCACCGGAGAGGGCATCGGGACGGTGGCTTGCGCGGTTGACGACGCCGAGCGCGGCGAGGAGGTGCTGGGCGCGGTCGCGCAGCTCGCTGCCTTTGCGGCCCGCGAGCATTCCGGGGAGTTCGACGTTCTCCATCGCGGTGAGCGTGGGGATGAGGTTGAACTGCTGGAAGACAATGCCGATGTTGTCGCGGCGGAAGGTGGTGAGCTCGCGCTCGGTGAGCGTGTGGAGCGGCTTGCCGCCGACGTGGACCTCGCCCTGATCGGGCTGATCGAGCGCGCCGAGGAGGTGGAGGAGGGTGCTTTTGCCGGAGCCGGAGGCGCCCATGATGGCGTAGAAGCCGGGGTCTGTGATCTCGAGATCGACGCCGCGGAGTGCGTGGACTTCTTCGCCGGCGAGGTGGTAGGACTTGTGGACATTGATGCAGCGGACGGTGTTGGCGCTATCGGGCGATGCGCTGCGTCCGTTGCCGGCGGGGCCGCGGGCATTGAGGTGAGGAGTCTGGAGGGATATGGAGGAGTGGGTCACGAATACTGCTTGGAGTACGCCGCCGCGTCCATGAGCTTGGCGAGGCCGGACTTGTCGGAGACTTTGATTTTGACGAGCCAGCCCTTGCCGTAGGGATCGGAGTTGAGGATGGAAGGGTCATCGACGACGGCCATGTTGACCTCGACGATTTCGCCGGCGGCGGCGGAGTAGATGTCGCTGGTGGTTTTGACGGATTCAACCTCGCCGACTGCGCCGCCGGTGGCAACCTTTGTGCCGGCGGGCTTGAGCTCTGCGTAGGTGACGTCGGTGAGCTGATCGACGGCGAACTGGGTAAGCCCGAGGGTGAGGGTGTCGCCGTCAAGCTTGTGCCATTCGTGGCTGTCGGAGTAGGTTCGGTCGGCAGGGGCTGGGGCCATTTGTGTGGGTCCTGGTGCGAACGTGCGTTCGGAAACGGGACAAGAACGGATGCTAGGCGGCGGTAGGAAGGGCGCGGGTGAAGAGGGCTTCACGCGCTATGCTCCGTGCATGCTTGCCCCGATGCTGGTTGTGTCAGTCGGAAACACGCGAACGAGGTTTGCCCGCGTCGAGGAGGGCAAGCTGGAACCGTCGCGCGTGGTGGAGAACGCGGACCTTGCCGCGGCGGGGGCGGCGCTCGTTGATGCGGCCGCGGCGGAGTCGGGGGCGTTGCCGGCGCTGATGGCGAGCGTGAACGATGCGGCGGCCGACAAGCTGGAGCGGCTGCTTGAATCGTCGGGCAGCCGGGTGACACGGTTTGTGCGGGATGTCCCGATACCGATTCAGACGACGCTGGAAGATGAATCAACGGTGGGGCAAGATCGGCTGCTGGATGCGCTGGGCGCGTTCGGCCGGTCGCAGCAGGCGTGCGTGGTGGTGGATGCGGGGACGGCGGTGACGGTCGACTTTGTGGATGGGCAGGGGATTTTTCACGGTGGGGCGATTTCGCCGGGGACGGCGATGATGCTGCGTGCGATGCACGAGCAGACCGCCGCGCTGCCGCAGGTGCAACTGAGCCCGGAGACACTGCCGGGGGACGATGCGCCGTTCGGGAAGACGACCGCGCAGGCGATGGCGCTGGGCGTGGCGACGGCGGTGCGGGGGCTGGTGCACACGCTGATCGACCGGTACGCGGAGTTTTATGGTGCGTATCCGCGGGTGGTGGCGACGGGCGGGGATGCGGCGCTGCTGTTTGAGCATGACGATCTGGTCGAGCATATTGTGCCCGATCTGACGCTGGTGGGGATGGTGGCCGCGGCGGAGGCGATCGAGCGGGCGGATGAAGAAGACGAAGACGATGAGCCATGAGCGCGGCGGGCGCGAGGTTGACGTGGACGGTGAGCACGGCGTGGCCTGCGCGCGGCGCGATCGCGGTGATCCAGGTGTGCGGGGATGCGCGGGAGATTGATGAACTGCTTGAGGGGCTCGGCGCTGGCGCGGTGACAGCCGGGCGTGTGGCGGTGCGGGATGTGGCGGGGATCGACCGATGCGTGCTGGCACGGTTTGATGATCGCACGCTGTATGTGTTTCCGCATGCGGGGAAGCGGATCCTTGAGAGGATCGGGGAGGCGCTGGGGGCGCGGGGTGTGGTGAGGGTGGACGCGCTGACGGCGCGGGAGGCGTATCCCGAAGCGGAGGATGAGATCGAGGCGAGGATGCTGGCTGCGCTGGCGGGAGCGGCGAGCGCACTGGCGATTGATGTGCTGGTGGATCAGCCGCGGCGGTGGCGGGAGGTAGAGCGGATCGGGGAGGTGGATGCGGGGACTGCTCGCGCGCTGGGGAGACTGATTCGCGCGCCGCTGGTGGCGGCGGTGGGCCTTGCGAATGTGGGAAAGTCGAGCGTGCTCAACGCGCTTGCGGGGCGAAATGTGAGCGTGGTGGCGGATGGGCCGGGGACCACGCGGGACCACGTTGGCGCAACGCTCGACCTGGGCGGATTGACGGTGCGGTGGGTGGATTGCCCGGGGTTTGGGACTGGGTTTGGGGGTCTGGCGGAGGATGGATTGCAGGCAGAGTCGCAGCGGCTGGCGATGGAGATGGCGGGCGCCGCGGACTTGCTGGTGGTGTGCGGGGACGGGGTGTCGGGGTTCCCTGAGGAGGAGAGGTTGCCGGAGGGAGTGCCGCGGTTGAGGGCGGCGCTGAGATCGGACCTGGGGTTGCCGGCGGGCTGGGTCGGAGCGGGGGTAGAGGTGAGTGTCCGAGAGGGGCGGGGTGTGGGGCGGATGGTGGAGGCGGTGCGGGAGCGGCTGGTGCCGGAAGCGAGCTTGAAGGATGGGCGGGCGTGGCGGTTCTGGGACGGCCCCGGCGATGGCTCGGCGGCCACTTGATTGCATCGACGAGAACCCTCGACCGTGAAAACGGCTGCTGCTGGCGAGCTGCGCGTCGACGGAGGGGTAGTCACCGAAAAGGGATGCGTTTGGTATCTCGCCATGGCTCAGGCCGGAGAATTTGTGTGCCGATCTAAGACTCGATGTGCGTAGACTTTGGGCTCGGCGGCGGGCTTTTCCTGCGGTGGTTTTGGACTGGAGCTTGCAATGGCGATGGAAGATCGGATTCAGGGCGGACTGAAGGAAGGCGCTGGGCTTGAGGAGAGCCGGCTGAATGCCGACTTCATCGAGTTTCTCCGGAAGTGGGGCACGCCCGTCCTGATGGTGATCGCGGTGGTGGCGGGCGGGTACTTCCTGTATGGCCGGTACCAGCTTTCGCGGGATGCGGCGATGGCGTCGGCGTTTGCTGAACTCGATGCGGCGACGGTGTCGCGGAATCCGAGTTCGTTGATTCGTGTCGCGGAAGAGCAGAGCGGCCGGGCGGCGGTGCCGCTGATGGCCCGTCTCGCGGCGGCGGATCTGTATCTGGATGCGTCTCGCACAGGGATTCCGGCGGGAATTCAGCTTGATCCGACGACGGGCGCGCTGCCCGACGGAACGGTGTTCCTGACGGCAGAGGAGCAGAAGGCGCAGCTGGATAAGGCCGCGACGGAGTATGAGGCGGTGCTGCGTGGTGTGGGGCGGGATGATGGGAAGGCGATTCACGCGGTGAGCGCGTTGTTCGGGCTTGCGAGCGTTGCAGAGTCTCGCGGGGAGATGGACAAGGCGAAGGAGCGGTACACCGCGCTGATTGAGCTTGCGAATCGCGTGGGGTTTACGCGTGAGGCGGCGGCGGCGGAGAAGCGGATCGAGACGCTGCCGACGCTGAGCGAGATGCCGCGGATCTATACGCAGAACGATTTGTTCGTGGTGAAGTCCGCGGTGTCGCCGCGGCAGATCACGATGCCCGATGGCTCGACGGTGACGATCGATGAGGGGCTGACTGCGCCGCGGGTTGACCCCGCCCTGCAGAAGGGGATCCCTGATCCGAACGCGACGCCGTCGCCGTTTGCACTGGTCCCACCACCCTCGACCACTCCCTCTATCCCCCCCACTCCGACACCGGAGGAAACGCCGGCACCGGCTCCCGCACCGGCCGGGGAGCCTGTACCTGAGCCTGCGCCGGGCCGGTGAGAATTGGTTGGCAACAATCTGACGTGACGAATCGATCCTCCAACGGCCCATCGCGGAGCGGTGGCGACACGCCTGAATCCAGCCCGCTGCTTCGAGCAGGTGGGAAGGTGGATGAGCGCGCTCTGCGGAAGGCGTGGGAGACACACCGATCGTTGAGCGCGGCGGCGGCTGAGGGCGCGGAGGAGGGGGAGCTCGACCCTGATCAGGTTGCGGGTCAGCAGCCGGCGGATGACGATGCGCCTAATCGCGTGGTGTTTGTGCTGCAGAAGAACCTGGCGACGCGGCTCGATAAATACTTGGCGTCGCGGATCGCGTTCATGAGCCGTGCGCAGCTGCAGCGACTGATTGATGAGGGCGGGGTGACGGTGAACGGGCGGAAGCCCAAGTCGTCGACTGCGCTGCACACGGGGGACCGGGTGGAGGTGTTTGTTCCGCCGCCGCCGCCGACAGAGGTGCAGCCGGAAGAGATCGCGCTGGAGGTGCTGCACGAAGATGATGCGATCATCGTGATCAACAAGCGGCCTGGGATCATCGTGCATCCGGCGCGGGCGCACAACTCGGGGACGATGATCAACGCGCTGGCGTGGCACTTCCGGCACCGGACATCGGGGATGCTGTCGGCGGTGGGGAAGGAGTTTGCGCGGCCGGGGGTGATCCACCGTCTCGACCGGGACACTTCGGGCTCGATCGTGTTTGGCAAGGATGACACCTCGCACTGGCGGCTTGCGCGGCAGTTTGAGCAGCGGACGGTGAACAAGCGTTACCTGGCGCTCGTGCACGGGCAGGTCGCGCCGCCGATCGAAGTGATCGACATTCCGCTGGGGCCGCACCCTTCGCGCGAGAAGGGGTATCGCGAGAAGTACGTGGTGCGGCACGACCATCTGGGGAAGCAGGCGGTGACGATCTGCCGGGTGCGGGCGCGGTTTCCGCTGCCGGAGTGTGCATCGCGCGCGGGGCCGGGGCGCGGGGGCGGGTTCTCGCTGGTTGAACTGGAACTGAAGACCGGGCGGACGCATCAGATCCGCGTGCACCTGTCGCACGGGGGACACCCGATCGTCGGGGATGACATGTATGGCGGGCGCGACCTGGGCGGGGAAGAGCTTGGGCTGGCGGGGGCGGGGGCGCTGTTGGAGCGTCAGGCTCTGCACGCGGAGACGCTCGGGTTTCGGCACCCGGTGACGGATGAGCGGATGGAGTTTCATGCGCCGCTTCCGCCTGACCTGTTGGCGGCGGTGGGCGCGCTGGTGAAGAGCTGCGAGCTGCGGGGGGTTGGGGTGGAGGTCCTGGATCCGCCGCCGCCGGGTGCGACGGTGAATGTTGGTACCATGGTGGGAGGGGGGAGGAGTGCCGAGGGCCAAGTGCCGAGTGCCGAGGCGGAAGAGTTGAGAAATGGGGAGTGAGTGGGGTTGGTGACTGACGCAGGACCTGTTACGCGAGGATCAGCATGAAGAGCACGGTGATGACGATGTTGGTGTGCGGTGCGGCGCTGGGCGTTTCGATGCTTGGCGGGTGTGCCGGCAAGCCGGTGGGGCCTGGGGATGTGTCGGGCCGGTACATCATCGCGGTGTGTGATGCGGATATGGCGGCGACGGCGTTTGGGACGGGTGAACTGGGGGAGCGGCCGATGTCCGCGCGGGACACGCTGACGGTGGTGGCGTTGCCGCTGATGGAACCGCAGACTGAGTTTGCGCAGGTGGAGGTTTCGAACTCCGCGCTGGGTCCACCGACGATGCTGGATGTGTCGCGTGATGGGCGGCTGGCGTTTGTGGTGGAGTCGCGCAAGGCCGCGGAGAGCGGGGCGCAGAGCCTGAGCGAACTGCCAGTGGGGGAGAACCTGGCGGTCATCGATCTTCGGACGCCGATGTCGCCGAAGGTGATCGGGACGGTGTTTGTGGGCGAGGAGCCGACGGCGGTTGCGGTGCACCCGCGGGAGAACCTGGTGGCGGTGGTGAATCGCACGCCGCGGCAGCAGATGGTGATGCTGCCGTTCAACCCGGATGGGCAGATCACAGGGGAGCCGATGGCGTGGCCGCTGTTTGGGCTCGATGATGATGGGGCGCGGGCGACGTGCGTGGCGTGGCGGCCGCAGGGGGACGCGCTGGCGGTGACACTGCCGGAGCGCAACGAGGTGATGTTCTACCGGTTCAAGATGGATTCGGATGGCTCGGCGACGCTGCTGCCTTGGGGCTCGCCGGTGACGGTGGGCAAGTTCCCGTATTCGGGTGCGTTTACGCCCGATGGGAAGTTCTTTATCTCGACTGATTTGCAATGGGGCCAAGATGTTGACGGGTTCAACGTGGGCGCGCCGGCTGGGCAGTTGACGTCGATCCGCGTGGAGGAGAACGGGGCACACCGCGTGGTATCGACGGCGAGCGTTGGCGTGAGCCCGGAGGGGCTGGCGATCAGCAACGATGGCCGGATGGTGGCGACATCGAACCTGCTCCGGTCGTTTCTGCCGGATGGTGACCCGCGTGCAACGCGCGAGGGATCACTCTCGCTTTTGAGCTTCAGCCCGGCGACGGGGGAACTGACACCCGCGGGCGAGTTCCCGATCAACGCGATGCCGGCGGGGATCACGTTTGATGCGAAAGATCAGTTTCTGGCGGTGACGCAGTTCCGCAGCTTTGACCCGGCGGCGACGACGGGGGAGCTGAGCTTCTGGCGGGTGAACCGCGACGGCGCGACGCCGACGCTGGAGCAGATGGACTTTTTCGTGGGGCTCGGCCAGGGCCCGCACGGGGTATTGATTATTCGGTAAGTGGGAGGGCGAGTGGCGAGTGCGGAGGGATCAGCTTTCGCGGCGCGTCGATGACCGTCGCGATGAGATCGCACTGGTCACCGTTCACGACTTTCTGATCACCGCTGCTTGCGGTTCACTTCTTCTTCGGCTTGTCGTCGAGATCAATGTCGAAGTCTGAGTCGCTGAGGTCGTCGAGCAGGCTGTCGATCTGCGCGAGCTCATCGTCCTTGCGGATGGGCTTGCCGGGCGCCGGCGCGGCGGGCTTGGTGGGTTTGGCCGCGGCGTTTCCGCTGCCG
>JBBRUT010000121.1:0-10813 GCA_038247555.1 Phycisphaerales bacterium
AGGACGTTGAGCGAGGCGAGATTGCACGCGGTGTTATCGAGGAACATGTACTCGGAGCAGGGGTTCGAGGCGTTGATGCGGCCTGCGCCGGGGCAGGTGTGCCAGGCGTTGATGGTTGAATCAAACTGCACGCCGGGGTCGGCGCAGCGCCAGGCGGCGTAGGCGATCTGGTCCCAGAGGGCTCCGGCGTTGTAGGTCTTGGCGAGCTTGCCGGTGGTGCGGCTGAAGGTCTTCCATTCGCCGCCCTCGGATGCGAGGGCATCGAAGAACTCGTCGCTGATGCGGACGGAGTTGTTGCTGTTCTGCCCGCTGACAGTGGCGTAGGCCTCGCCGTTGAAGTCGTAGTCGAGCTTCAGGCCCAGGCGCTTGGCGGTTTCGCCGATGGTGCAGGGATCGCTGGGTCCGCCCTTCCTGTCGGCGATGACCTTCATGCCCTCGACCATGGCCTGGACTTTGATCTCCTCGCGGACCTTCCAGTTGACGAAGCGTTCGATGTCGGGGTGGTCCATGTCGAGGCAGACCATCTTTGCCGCGCGGCGGGTGGTGCCGCCGCTTTTGATCGCGCCCGCCGCGCGGTCGCCGATCTTGAGCCAGGACATCAGGCCGCTGGAGCGCCCGCCGCCGGAGAGCTTTTCGTCTTCGCCGCGGAGCTTGGAGAAGTTGGTGCCGGTGCCCGAGCCATACTTGAAGAGCCGAGCCTCGCGGACCCACAGGTCCATGATGCCGCCCTCGTTGACGAGGTCATCGTCGACGCTCTGGATGAAGCAGGCGTGGGGCTGCGGGTGGGTGTAGGCGTCCTTGGCGAGCCCGACCTTGCCGGTTTTGGGATCGGGGACGTGGTGACCCTGGGCCGGGCCGCTGATGCCGTAGGCGAAGTTCAGCCCGGTGTTGAACCACTGGGGCGAGTTGGGCGCGCACATCTGGTGCACCATCATGTGCACGAGTTCGTCATAGAACGCCTTGGCGTCGTTGGGGGTATCGAAGTAGCGGTGCTGCTCACCCCAATGCCGCCAGCAGCCGGCGAGACGGTGGATGACCTGCCGGGCGGACTTCTCAGGGCCGGTGGTGCCATCGGTCTGCGGCACACCCGCCTTGCGGAAGTACTTGCTCACCATGATGTCGGTGGCGAGCTGCGACCAGGAATCGGGCACCTCGGCATCATCCATCTGGAACACGACCGAGCCGTCGGGGTTGGAGATCTTGCTCGACCGCTTCACCCACTTGACGGAGGCGAAAGGATCTTGGCCGGTGGTTGTGAACTTGCGTGTGATCTTCATGAGCTATCCAGGCATTAGGCACGAGGCACTGGGCACGAGTGGAAAAAGAAACCAATTTATCGTTCCAGGCTGCGAATCAGCCCGGCGAGGACTTTTCCGCATTCCTCCAACTGTCCTTTGACTTCTTCATAGCGCGATCGGCCGAGGAATCCCAGTTCGACTGCGAAGAGCAACTGCGTATCGGCTTCGTACGCCGAGCCACGCGCCATTCGAAGAAACCGGACATAATCGGATGTGCTCTGGCGTCCATACCCCTCCGCAATGTTGCTTGCCACCGAAACTGCGCACCTTCGAAGCTGGCTGATCAACCCAAATCGTTCAGAATCAGGGAACATTCGCGTGACTTCGTATACCGCGAGTCCAAGTCCGAACGCCTTCTGCCAGGCGATGAGGTCACGATGCGAGTTGATATCCGACACAGGTTTCTCCCACTCGTGCCCGATGCCTAGTGCCTAGTGCCTTCTTCAATCAACTTTCGGAAGCGTCAAACCCTTCTGGTCCTGATACTTGCCGGCTTTATCTGCATACGAAACAGCACAAACTTTGTCCGCCTTCAGGAAGATCAGCTGCGCAATTCCCTCGTTGGCGTATACCTTCGCCGGTAACGGCGTGGTATTGCTGATCTCCAGCGTCACCTTGCCGCGCCACTCGGGCTCCAGGGGTGTGACGTTCACGATCAGCCCGCACCGCGCATACGTGCTCTTGCCGACGCAGATCACCAGCACATCCCGCGGCACTTCGATCCACTCCACCGTCTCGCACAGCGCAAAGCTGTTGGGGGGAATGATGACAAAGTCGCCGGTGGCGTCGCCGCGGCCGGCGCAATCGACCTCGACGAAGAGGTCGGGGGAGAAGTTCTTGGGATCGACGACGGTAATCTGGCCCGTCCGCGGCGTGGGGGTGAAGATCTTGAACTTGCTGCCGACGCAGATGTCGTAGCCGTAGCTGGAGACGCCGTAGGAGATTTGACCGGGGCGCTTCTTTGCGTCAGCGAAGGGCTTGATCGAAATCAGCTCGCGGATCTGGGTATCACACAGCACGGGCATAGAGCGCAACTCCGGAGCACCTGGGCTTGGAAGCGGGAAACGGAAGACTGGCGGGTTTACAAGAAGCGCCCCGCACGAAGGGCCTAGGAAGCACGTGGAAGAGGGCAGTCTTTGCCCCGCAGAGCATCAGGATACCGCTACAGGTCGTGCCTGCAACCACATCCGACCACAAAACGCTGTGGATGTGATCTGTACAGCCTGTCGCTTGCTCGTAAGTCGAAGTGCATCAAGGGCTTGCAATAGCGAAAAAACTTTCTTCCGCGAATCCAGATGAGTACCACTGATTGTGGATTTCTTGGAAGATTCGTGCCACACCCCCATGATCTTGTGGTGTTCGAGGTACTTGACAGGTCTTCCACACCAAAGGGGGTAGGTGGGCGGATAGTTGTGGACATTTGTTTGGATTGCATCTGGTACGGTTAAGCGACCGTGCGCGAGTCGTTTGGGGAGGATAAAGCGGAGCGCGGCAGAGGGACATCGCCAGCCCGTGGTGATGTCTGGGAGTTTCCGCATCCGGGCAAGCATCCGTGTGCAAAGATCATCCGCATTGATGAGGACCGATTGACGCATTTTTCCGCACGCCCGGAGCGCACCCCGATGACCCATGCCGCGATGAAGACGATTGGACGGGCCGTGTTGATCGTGAGTGTGGTGGTTGTGGGTGCGTGCAGCCAGCCCAAGCGAGAGGTGTCAGCATCAACGCTGCGGCTGGAGGATGTGCCGCCCGCGCTGCGTGGCACGATTGGCGCGGAGGCAGCGATTCGTGGTACGGACGCGACGCTGGTGTCGGGCCTTGGAATTGTGGTGGGGCTGAACGGAACGGGCGGGGGCGAGTATCCGCAGGCGGTGCTGGGGAACATGGAGCGGGAGGTTGCGCGGAACGGGATCGGCAAGGGCGGGCAGGCGTATGGCGATCTGCAGGGCGTGACGCCGCTGCAGTTTCTGCGGTCGCCGAACATTGCGATCGTGACGGTTCAGGCGGTGATTCCGCCGGGGACGCCGAAAGGGACGAACTTTGATGTGTACGTGTCGACGCTGCCGGGCTCGAGCGTGACGAGCCTGGAGGGCGGGACATTGTGGTCGACGGATCTGCGGCTGGGGCCGCCGTCGATGGTGGGCGGGGTTCGGCAGCGGAGGCTTGCCGAGGCGCGCGGGCCGATCTTCATCAATCCGTTTTCGGAGCCCGCCGGCGGCTTGTCCGGCGAATCGGTCGGGCTGACGCGGACGCGTGGGCGTGTGCTGGCGGGGGGATCGGTCAGGGAGCCGCTGAAGCTGCAGATGGTGCTCGATAACGAGTCGCACTCGCGGGCGAGGACGATTGTGAACTCGATCAACTCGCGGTTTCCGCGCGGGCCGGGGGATGAGGATCCGATCGCGAGGGGGCGCGGATCCGACGGGTCGGGCGCGAACACGTATCAAAGCATCACCATTACGGTTCCGAAGTCGTTTAGCGATGACCCGGCGGAGTTTCTGC
Source organism: Phycisphaerales bacterium (assembly GCA_038247555.1). Taxonomy (GTDB): domain Bacteria; phylum Planctomycetota; class Phycisphaerae; order Phycisphaerales; family UBA1924; genus JAHBXL01. The sequence goes on from JBBRUT010000121.1 coordinate 3,798, forward strand.
AGTTGCTGCGGTACACGCGGGTGGATCAGTCGTTTCCGCAGGAGTTTGCGCGGCGGTATGTGGAGGAGCTGAAGACGAACCCGGCGATGGCGACGGAGCTGAGCTGGTGTCTGCAGGCGGTCGGAAAGACGGCGATTCCGTTTCTGACGCCGATGTATGACTATGCGGAACTTGGGCCGCGGATGGCGGCGCTGGAGGCGGGTGCGAAGCTTGGCGACCAGCGGACGGTGCCGCATCTGCTTGATCTTGCGAGGAACGCGCCCGGGTCGCTGCGGTCGGAGGCGATCGGGCTGCTGTCGCGGATGCCGGCGAACCCGAACATCAACGTGGCGATGCGGGATCTGGTGAACGCGCCGGAGCTTGAGATCCGGGTCGCGGCGTATGAGGCTCTGGCGAAGCACCGGGACCTTGCGATCAACCGTGCGCCGGTGGGACCGGACCCAAGGATGCCGAAGTTCATCGTGGAGAGCATTCCGGCGGCGGAGCCGATGATCTATGTGACGCAGCAGGGGGAGCCGCGGATCGTGCTGTTCTCGCCGCGATCTGAGGGCGGGATCATGTTTGTGAAGCCGACGCTGGTGAGCATGTGGTCGGACCGGTTGATCTTCAATGCGCCGAGCGCGACGGCGAAGCTTCGGATGCGGTACATCAATACGGGCACCGGGCAGGCGACTGAGCGCGAAGTTCCGGAGAACGCGTATGACCTGATTCGGTTCTTGGCGCGTCGGTCGACTCCGGAGGATCCGGCGCCGGGGCTTGATCTTTCGTACTCGGAGGTTGTGGGCGCGTTGTACAGCCTGTCGCGGCAGGGTGGTTTGAACGCGACATTCGCGACGGAAGAGGACCGACTCCGTGCAGCGATTCTGCAGGCGGGCCGCTCCGCGACGATGGCCGATCGTCCGGAGACAACCGCGGAAGAGGAATCGGGCGTGACGGTGTTCAAGCCGGACCTTGCCGGGGAAGGTGTTGCGCCCGCCAAGGAAGGCAGCCTGACGGAAGAAAATGCAGCGACGCGGAAGAGCAAGATCGTTCCGTTGACGAGGCCGGTGCCCAAGCCGGCGAGCGCCGATTGAGGATGGGATGAGATGAGCCAGCGTGTGAACGATGCGGGCGCTCCGCCCGAGACAGGCTCGACCTTTCGGTCGCGGCTGTTTCATTACTCGATCGGGCTGACGATCGGGTGTGTGATGACGGGTGCGTTGATCTCCGCGAGACACAAGGCCGCGGCGGCGAGGGCACAAGCTGAGGCTGCGCAGGCCGCGGAGTGGGCGGAGGCGGAAGAGCGGCGGGCGGTGGGAGAAGGCGCCTCGCGGGGGGATGCAGCACCCTGAGTTTCCGTTCATGGTGGACGGAGTGGGAGGGTGGAGAGGCGGGGGGCAGGCGGTGGGCGGAGGGGATCGCGGCCAAGGCGGCTGGCGTTGCTCACTCCTATGATCGTGTGGAGCTGAGCAGGGAGTCGGTTTTGGCCATAAAGAAGTCTGGCGTTGCGGGTGGCAAGGGCTCGATCATCGAGCCCAAGGCTGTGATCTCGGCGAACGGTGCTGCTTCGGCGGCGAGCGCGGCGAGGCGAGAACCGGGGCGGTGCATCCGCGTTCGCGGCGCGAAGGAGCACAACCTCAAGAATCTGGATGTCGATATCCCGCGCGATCAACTCGTGGTGATCACCGGGCTGTCGGGCTCGGGCAAGAGTTCACTCGCGTTCGACACGATTTTCGCGGAAGGCCAGCGGAAGTACATGGAGTCGCTGTCGGCGTATGCGCGGCAGTTTCTCGACCAGCTCAAGAAGCCGGATGTCGAGGAGATCGACGGCATTCCTCCGACGATCGCGATCGAGCAGCGGGGAAGCTCAGCGAATCCTCGTTCGACGGTCGCGACGACGACAGAGATCTATGACTATCTGCGGTTGCTGTTTGCGCGGTGCGGGCGGGCGTATTCGTGGTACCCGACGAAAGTGAAGAAGGATGGGACGGTGACGGCGCGGTCGGGCGTGCCGATCACGGCGACGACGAGCACGCAAATCGTGGATGCGGTGCTGACGCGGCCGGGAGTGGGGAGCGGCACGCGGCTGATGGTGATGGCGCCGGTCATCCGCGGCCAGAAGGGGCATCACCGCGACAAGATCGAGGAGCTTTCAGGGCAGGGATGGGGCCGCGCACGTGTCAACGGGACGGTGGTTGAGCTGCGCGAGGTGTTGAAGGACCCGGGCGAGAACCCACTGAAGCTGGGCAGGTACGAGAAGCACGACATCGATGCGGTGATCGATCGACTGGCCCTCTCTGGAGAGCCCGAGCTGCGGCAACGGCTGGCGGAGTCGATCGAGGCCGCGCTGAAGATCGCGGATGGCACGGTGACGGTGAGTTTCGAGCAGGAAGGGGGAGGCGCGTGGGTTGATCAGGCGTACTCGACGAAGTTCTCGGATCCCGATCATCCGGAGATTGCGCTCGAGGAACTGTCGCCGCGACTATTCTCGTTCAACTCACCGCACGGCGCGTGCCCGACGTGTCACGGACTGGGAACGCTTCTTGAGTTTGATGAGACGCTGGTGGTTCCCAACGAGCAGCTTGCGCTGTCGGGCGGGGCGATCGCGGCGTGGAACAAGAATGGGCCGGTGCGGGCGTGGTATAACCGGTTCATCAAGAAGTTCGCCAAGGCGTATGGCGCGGATTACAACGGTCCGTTCGCCGCGCTGACGGCGGAGCAGCGGCGGATCCTGCTGCACGGCACGACGCGGGATGACCTGGCGAAGGCGAAGGGCACGCCTTTGAAGTTTGAGGGCGTGATCCCGAACATCACGAAGTGGTGGGGCACGACGCAGAACCCGGACATCAAGGAATGGCTCGGGCAGTTCATGTCGCAGAAGCCGTGCACCATGTGCCATGGGGACCGGCTGCGGATCGAGGCTCTGCACGTGCTGATCGAGAGCACGCACACGGCCGACACGGCGCAGGCGTTCTCGAGCGCGGTGATCGGTCGGCCGCCGAATGTGCGCCCCGGCACGGTGCTGAACATCGCGGAGCTGTCGCGGCTGAACATCACGGATGCGCGCGAGTTCCTGGGCGGGCTGAAGCTGACGGCGGAGACAGGGAAGATCGCCGAGTCGATCCTGAAGGAGATCAACAACCGGCTGCGGTTCCTGTGCGGGGTGGGGCTTGAGTATCTGTCGCTGGATCGTCGGACGGCGACGCTGTCGGGCGGTGAGGCGCAGCGCATCCGGCTGGCGACGCAGGTGGGCTCGGGACTGGTCGGCGCGTGCTATGTGCTGGATGAGCCGACGATCGGCCTGCACCAGCGCGACAACGACCGGCTGATCAACACGCTGCGGCACCTGACCGATATCGGGAACACGGTGCTGGTGGTTGAGCATGATGAGGACATGATCCGCGCGGCCGATCATGTGCTCGACATCGGGCCGGGGCCGGGGGTGCACGGTGGCAAGGTGGTTGCGCAGGGAACGGTGGCGGACATCATCGCGGAGCCGGATTCGCTGACGGGGCAGTATCTGTCGGGGTGGCGGACGATCCCCATGCCGGCAACGCGCCGGGTGCTTGCGGAAAAGCGGGCGATCGTCATCAAGGGCGCGAAGCAGAACAACTTGAAGAGCGTGGATGCGACGTTTCCGCTGGGCGGGATCATCTGCGTGACGGGGGTTTCGGGCTCGGGCAAGAGCACGCTGGTGAATGACATTTTGCTCGCGGCGGCGAGGAACACGATCAATGGCTCGCGCGAGAAGCCGGGTGCGCACGCGTCGCTGAAGTTCCACAAGGACCTCGACCGGGTGATCGAGGTCGATCAATCGGCGATCGGAAGGACGCCGCGGAGCAACGCGGCGACGTACACAGGGATCTTTGATGACATCCGGAATGTGTTTGCGCAGACGAAGGAATCGAAGATCCGCGGGTATCAGCCCGGGCGGTTCAGCTTTAACGTGCAGGCGAAGCGCGGCGGGGGGCGGTGCGAGGCGTGCGAGGGGCAGGGGCTGAAGAAGATTGAGATGCACTTCCTGCCGGATGTGTTTGTGGAGTGCGAGGTCTGCCGCGGGCGGAGGTATAACCGGGAGACGCTGGAGATTCTGTATCGCGGGAAGTCGATCGCGGATGTGCTGAGCATGACGGTGGAGAACGCGTGCACGTTCTTTGAGAATCACCCGAAGATTCTGCGGTTCCTCCAGTGCCTGCACGATGTGGGTCTTGATTACATTGAGCTCGGGCAGCCGAGCACGACGCTCTCGGGCGGCGAGGCGCAGCGCGTGAAGCTGGCGACTGAACTGGGCAAGGGCGCGGGGCAGACGGGTACACAGGGCCACACGCTGTACGTGCTCGATGAGCCGACAACGGGGCTGCACTTTGAAGATATCCGCAAGCTGGTGGAGGTGTTCAATCGGCTGGCGGATGTCGGGAACACGCTGGTGGTGATCGAGCACAACCTGGATGTCATCAAGTGCGCGGACTGGCTGATTGATATGGGCCCCGAGGGCGGCGATGGCGGCGGAACGATCGTGGCGAGTGGGACGCCGGAGCAGGTGATGAAGACCGCGGCGTCGTATACAGGGCGGTATTTGAAGAAGCACCTGGAGGCGGAGGCGGCGCGGCGGCGGTGAGCGAGTGAGGTCAGGCGTGCGGCCGAAGCTCAAAGTTCAACAGTATCGCCTGTCCCCTCCACGGCATGCCGATCCTACCCAGTTTCACACGCTGTCCGCGGGCTGGTTGCGCGATCTACTGAGCACATGTCTCGGTCAGGGGTTCATTGAAACGACTTGCCCTGCTGATGCTTTTGGAGTAAACTCGTCGATGGCCGTCGCTCCACGGGAACATAACATGGTTAACGCAACACTAGGCCGAGTCTCAATATGGGTTATCTCGCGTCGCGCTGCGGTATTACTCGCCGCGTCTGCTCTGTTCGTTTTCACGAACATGTCGGCGCGGGGGCAGGACCTGGAGTGGTCGCAAGGGCACATTCCGCCGCAGTCGTCCAATGCAATGGTGTACGACACTATACGAGACGTCTTTGTCTCGTTCGGTGGAACAGGATCGGGCTATTTTAGCGGCGAGACGTGGGAGTCGCACGGCACGACATGGACGCAGCGCATGGTTGCTGGTCCGTCTCCGAGGCAGAACCATGCGATGGCGTTTGATTCAGCTAGAGGCGTTTCCGTTCTCTTCGGCGGCTGGACTGGAAACACTTCGAGCAATGAGACGTGGGAGTGGAATGGCACGACGTGGACGCAGCGCATGGTGGTCGGTCCATCGCACCGAAGAAGCCACGCCATGGTCTATGACGCTGCCCGTGGTGTCACAGTCCTCTTCGGGGGCCTGACTTCAGCCGGATCGAGTTCTGAGACCTGGGAGTGGGACGGGACCACATGGAATCAACGCATGGTCCCCGGGCCATCGGTGAGATACGACCATGCGATGGCGTATGATGCAACGCGAGCTGTAACAGTCCTCTTCGGTGGATACTACAGTGGCGGCGATGAGACTTGGGAGTGGAATGGAACGGAATGGACACAACGTTTAGCCAGTGGGCCTTCGTGGCGCGACAATTCTGCCATGGCCTACGACGCGATCAGGGAAGTAACTGTGCTCTTCGGTGGGTTGAGTGGTCAACTCAATTCTTATGCCGATACATGGGAGTGGAACGGTACGCAGTGGACACGACGCGAAGTCGCTGGTCCCTCACGAAGAGCCCATCACACGATGGCGTTCGATGAGAATCGAGGTATGACCGTCCTGCTGGGCGGTTATGATCCATTCACCCAAACGGAAAGCAACGGCTTCTGGGCGTGGAATGGAACCGAGTGGTCCGATATTCTGGCCGCTGCCCCTTCACCTCGGCTTGACCACGCGATTACGTACGATTCGCATCGTGCAGTCGTCACGCTCTTCGGCGGTCGCACAAACCGCAACCTCGGGGATACGTGGGAGTGGAACGGGACGGCGTGGAGTCAGCGGGTGGTTCCCGGACCCTCGCCTCGTTATGACCATGCGATGGCCTACGACGCGGGTCGAGGTGTAGTCGTCCTTTTCGGCGGCTTCAACAACGTTACACGTAACGGCGAAACATGGGAATGGGATGGCACGGCGTGGACACAACGTTTAGTCAGTGGACCTTCGGCGCGTCAAGGACACGCCATGGCATATGATGCAGCCCGCGGCGTAACAGTGCTCTTCGGGGGTAGTTCAGGCTTCTCGCAGACGTGGGAGTGGGATGGGACCGAATGGACAAATCGGACTGTCACTGGACCTGCATCCAGTGGCGGCCACGCCATGGCATATGACATTTCTCGAGGAGTGTGCGTTTTCTATGGTGGCACCAACCCCAATTTCAGAACGTGGGAGTGGGACGGGACTGCGTGGACTGAGCGCCCGGAGACAGGACCTGGTTCCCGATATGAACACACCATGACGTACGACGCAGCTCGCGGTGTTACAGTTCTCTTCGGCGGTAGCGACATCCTTAGCGATACGTGGGAGTGGGACGGAATTGCTTGGGCGCAGCAAGTTATCCCGGGTCCTTCACCGCGCAGACAGCACGCGATGACTTACGACGCAGTTCGTGGGGCAACAGTGCTTTTCGGCGGTATGAGCGGGAGTTCACGCCGAGGCGACACGTGGGAGTTGGCCATCTCTGTTCCACCCTGCCCCGCCGACTTCGACAACAACGGCACACGCGAAGTCCCCGACATCTTCGCCTTCCTCTCCGCATGGTTCGCGATGGACCCCCGCGCCGATTTTGACGGCGTCTCCGGTATCGCCGTCCCCGACATCTTCGCCTTTCTGAGCGCGTGGTTTGCGGGGTGCCCGTAGCACGGCTGATGGTCGACTCTCAACCCGGGGCTTCGGTCAGAGCACTTCAGCCCCGGCTTCGGAAGCGGTGAGCAACTTTCAACCCGGGGCTTCGGCCAAAGCGCCTCAGCCCCGGCTTCGGAAGCGGTGAGCAACTTTCAACCCGGGGCTTCGGCCAAAGCGCCTCAGCCCCGGCGTCAGGAGATTCCAAAACGACAACCGGGGCCATTGCTG
>JBBRUT010000122.1:0-10796 GCA_038247555.1 Phycisphaerales bacterium
ATCCTGAATCCGGGCCCAGCATCGCATCGAGTTTCGAGTCCTGCTGCTCGTACAGGTCAACATTCCGCACGAGATCCGTTGCATCCGCAAAGAGAAGAAGGAAGTCGACGGCACGATCTTGCGCAAGGGTCTGCAGAGTGGAAAAGTGAACATCGAGCGCCTCCGGATCGATGAAGGCAAGGGAGAGTGTGCCACGAGGAATTCGACTGGCGAACGTCTGTACAACAGTGTTGCTATCGCCCGTCAGGACCTCGTAGCGGCCCCTTGCTGGCGAACGTTCAAGCCTTTCCCGAGTGGAATCAGCGCAGACGCCATCGATGTCTGTGAAGATCAGCTTGCGGAAAGGGTTCGCCGCGTTCGCTGCGATCAATGGCGAGCCCGGAAGTCGTTTGCCTGTCTCTCGCACCTGGCAAACACCTGGTCCGCAGAACAGATCAATGTAAACCAAGCCTTCCGGCCATGCGGGCTTGCCGACCATTGCCGAGGTCGTGATCTCAAGATAGCGATGCCAGAGATAGAGTTTTTGCTCGGTCCAAGCGCCGCATGGGCGAGTTGGTAAACCGTCATCTTCGGCAACGGCATTAAGCAGTTCCGGCCAACGATCTTTCGCTGCCATTTGCCGACGCCTCCTCTGGCATCTGATCCCACGTCCGCCCCTCAAGTTCGCGCCCCGTCTCGCACTTGCGCACCCCTCCCCATTGCTTGAAGAAGAACGCGACTCCCGCCTGGGCGCAATGATCACGAATCTCTGTCACCCAGTCCTTCTCCATCGGGCGTGCGCCGGGTCCTGATTCGCCGCCGACGATCACCCAGTGAATATCAGCAAGCGGCAGCTTCTTGATGCGCCCGAGCAACGGTTCGACGGAAAGGAACCGCACGTGTGCCGGGATGCGCGAGAGCGTCCGCGAGCGGTGCGCGTACAGAGCGTTCTCCACGCTTGTTCCCATCCACACGTTGGCGGGCCAACACAGGGTTGGCGCGACCTCCATAGCTCGCTCCGGCCGCTTCGTCAGAATCTGAAACTGATGCTGCGGGCACTCGTTCATCACGTCAAACACTTCACGGATGAAGTCATCCGGCACGTTTTCGTGGAAGAGATCACTCATCGAGTTGACGAAGATCCGCTTGCCCTTGCGCCAAGCTCGCGGGACCTCAAGCGCGTCGTAGTCGAGATTGATGCGACCGGCAAACACTGGCCGCCCGTCGCGTGACCGCTTCGCCGTGCCTTCATATTTTTTTGCCACCTCTCCGCCCATGCGTTCCAGGCGCAACGCCATCCTTGCTGCGTAGCAGTTCAGGCATCCCGGCGAAACCGGCGTGCAGCCAGCGACCGGGTTCCACGTGGCGTCCGTCCATTCGATTGATGAGCCTGCGGACATGGAGTCCCTTCCATGAATACCCAAACAATATCCTGTCGTTCGGGTGTGATGGCAAGCTCCACATTTTGCGAAGCCGTTATTCTGAACGGCCCGGCCCTTCCACCAATCCATCCACTGTCCCTGCCGCGCCGAGGGCGCCGGATGCGGCTTCCTGCATGGTGAGGCCGCGGACGTGGCCGGGTTCGGCGGGCGCGGCGGAGGCATCCAGCACGCTTGGTGTGCCCGGGCCATCGGGCTTCACCAGCTTGATGTGCTTCCATTTGCCAGTGAGGAACCGTCCGGTAACGGCGAGGCCGAGCAGGATGATGTAGGCCGCGGCGGCGATCCACGGCCCCAGCGATCCCAGCTCGGGGTGGGCGTACACCATGTACGTGCCCGCGCCGAACAGGAAGCCCCAGGCCAGCACGAGTGTCGCGACACCGGGCCAGATGGTGTCGCCCGCTCCGCGCAGCGCGCCGATGAAGGTGATTCCCAGTGCATCGAACACCTGGAAGATCGCCGCGGCGATCATGATCTGCGATCCGATGGAGATGAGCCTCGCGCGGGTCTCGGGGGTTGCCGAGTCATCGACGAAGAGGCCGATGGCCTCTTCGCGGTAGACCACCATGAGCACGCCGCAGCCGCACATGTATGTCATGTTGAGCGCAAGGCCCAGCCATGCGCGGTTCGCGGCAAGGTCGGGCCGGCCCATGCCCATGCACTTGCCCACCTGCGCGGTGACGGCGATCGACAGCCCGATGGCGGGCATGAAGGCGATGTGCATATAGCGCAGGGCGATCCACCCTGCGGAGTTGGCCTCTTTGCCGAAGTGCCCGACGAGCACGGACATGAGGTACGCCCAGCAGACGATCTCGTTGATGAACATCATCGCGCCGGGCCAGCCGATCTTCACGATGTCGCGCAGGTGCGCCGTCGAGGGACGCCAGCCCTTGCGCGTTCCGTACAGCCTCGCATACTTGGGCGAGAGGAAGAGCGCCATCGGCAGGATGAACTCCACACAGGTGGCGATCACCGTGCCGAGCGCTGCGCCTGTGACGCCCATGGCGGGGATGCCCAGTGTCGCGGCGATCGCCGCGTTGATCTCGTAAAACCCGTCGACGAATGCGTTGCCGGTTTTGGATGGCGGGGTTGCGCCAAAGAGCAGGATCGCGTTGAGGAAGAGGTTGAAGACGTTGGCGAGCACCGCCGCGACCATCACGATCGCGGGCTTGTGCATGCCGTAGAAGAACTGCGCAACGGACCTCGCCGCGACGGTTGCGATGGAGCCGACGATCATGATGCGGGCGTACTGGGTCTCGAGCCTGACCAGCTCGGCGTCGGTGTGAAAGACCGAGAACGCCAGGCCGATGACGGCGGCGAAGGGGAGCATGATGACCAGCCACGACGCAAGACTCATCCACAGGGCCGCCCATGCATACTGCGGCCCGCGCTCGGCCTTGCCCGCGCCCAGGTTCTGCGACACGAACGTGTTGACGACGGTGAGCAGGCCCATCATGCCCGCGACGGGCACGTAGGACCACACCATGCCGTTGCCCTGCGCGGCGATGTATACCGGGTCGGGGCCGAGCTTGCCCACCATCAGCGCATCGACAAACTGCATCGCAGTGTACGACGTCATCGTCGCGACGACTGGCGCGGCGACCGTGATCATCTCGAGCAGCGGGCTCTTCTCACGTCCGCCAGCCTTCAAGTCAACTTGAACCGACATGCTTCAACCACCTGTTCCGCTGTTCACCCCGCCCCCTCGCGCCCCCCACCTGGCCCCCCGGGGGCGGCCATCACCCGGACGCGGGAAGCGCACGCTTCGGGCGAGCATAGAGCCCGCCTTGCGGCGCAGTCGTGATGGTGTTGTATTGAATGAAACGCCTTGGCGCGGCACGTTCCGCGCCGCTTGCGGCCCCGAGGGCCCTGCTCATTCCCGCCTTCGCGTCAGGATTGCCGGAGCGATCTTCACGGTCTGGTGGGAGCCGATCGGTCCAGCTTCCGTCTGATGGAGCGGAGCAGGGATCGGCGCGATTGTGAACCCGTCAGCGTTTCATGTGGCGATAACCCGGCCTGAACTCCCGCGTTGCCGATCGGATGTCAGTTGCTGACCCTCGCGAGGAAGTCGTCAAACGCGTCCATCGCATCCGCGGGTGAGGTGTACCCGATCGTGTTGCCGTTTGCAGCGGCCAGCTTGCCGCCGCGTTCGCTCTTGCCGCAATAGGTCGAGTTGTACCCCGCGGACTGGAAGACGATGGGCGCACGCGCCTGGGCGGGACGCTGGTTGGGCGGGATGGCGAAGGCGGGATCGACGAACGTGGGTGTACCCAGGACGGCGCGGAGGGAGGCGTCGCGATTGGCAGCGTTGCTGCCGAGCCAACTGTCCATCGACTGGTTAATCTGGAACTTCCCGAGGCTGGTTGCGCTAAGGAACGCCGCATTCTGCACCCAATAGAACTTCGCTGGATCGCTGGAATCCAGTTCGGCGAACTCGCCGGTGTTGTTGGGCGTCTCATCCTGCTGCCACGCGAGGATGGGCGTGCCCCAGGAGTCGAGGAGATCGGGCACCTGCGGGTTCTCGCCGGCACCGAACTTGCCCGCGACAACGCCGAAAAACTTGGGGTCGGGCTGGAAGTACGCCTTGTTGGTCACGCCCTTGATCTGGCGTGAGGAGCCGATGAGCGCGGTGTCGATATAGATCCGCGATGCGTTGCGGGGCCCGACCTCGAGGGTGGTGCTGGTCGTGTCGGCGTTGACCACTCCGCCCGCGAGGTCCGCGATGATGTTGTTCATCGCCGAGAAGCCGTTGGCAGCGTTTTCGGCAGCACCCATGTCGCGCGCGGTGAAGTAGCCCGGCAGTCGGCCTTCATCCATCTGGAACTGCGCGCACGAGGTACCGAGCTGGTTCATGAGCGCGGTGGTCGCGGCCTTGCGGGCCGTGTTGCGTGCGCTGCTGAGGGCCGGCACCACGATCGCCAGCACCACCGCGAGGATGAGCAGGACGACCATCATTTCGACCAGCGAGAACGCCCGGGCGGAAAGGCTCCGGGCCGCGCGCATATGGACAAGCTTGCTCTGCATCGCCGTTCTCCTGATCGACTCTCGATTCGTGCCGAGTCGTTTGGTTCGCATCATGGCCGGCCGGGTTTGAGGGCGGTCTCCGGGCATCCCCTCCCCCTCCCTTCCTATCCCGCTGCATTCTGTTCGCCCGAAACGACCTGTTTGATCCGCAGATCGCAGGATCAGAATCGGTCGATCGGGGCCTGTTCCCCTGTCAATAGTACGGCGGGCGGACAATCTCCCGGCCGCGAGGGCTGCTTTCTTATAGACTCTTTCGATGTCCAGCCCTCTTTGCCCATTGTTCGGCCGCGTTCTGGCCGGGTCCGCCGCGATGGCGACGATCCTGACGCTGGGCGGCTGCCTGAAGCGCACGATCCATGTGACCAGCGAGCCCGAGGGTGCGCTGGTCTGGCTGAATGATGTGGAAGTTGGCCGGACGCCGCTGGAGACGGACTTTACGTTCTACGGCGAGTACTCCGTCCGCCTCCGCAAAGAGGGGTATGAGCCGGTCGTGACGACCCGGAAGGCCAAGCTGCCGGCGTATGAGTGGCCGGTGGTGGATCTGGCGGCGGAGGCCTGGCCGCAGCAGATCACGACGGACATCCGGTGGCACTTTGAGATGGTGCCCGCGGCGGAACGCACCGATGCGGAGGCGGCCCGGGAGGGGGTTCTGCAACGTGCGGCCCAGATGCGGGAGCGGCTGGCGCAGCCGTAAGGCGGATCGCTCGTGGTTTTCGTGCGAGGGACAAGACTCGCCGCGGAGCGTCGAGGTACCCAAGGCCAGGCAGGTCTCGCCGCGGAGCGTCGAGGTGCCCAAGCGAGATCAGGTGCCGCGGTCGCGACGTAGGGGGGCGGCGGGAACGCCGACGACGGTCTGGCCCGCGGCGACATCGCGCACAACCACTGCCCCGCCGCCGATGACCGCGCCCGTGCCGATGCGGATGGTGGGGAGCAGCCGCGAACCCAGGCCGATGAGGGCATCTGGCCCGACGTGAACCCCGCCGCCGAGAACGCTGCCGGGTGCGATATGGGAGTTCTCCCCGATCTGGCAGTCGTGCTCGATGACCGTGGCCGTGTTCAGGATGGCATGGTCGGCGATACGGGCGCGGGAGTGGATGACGGCCATCGGGCCGACAAAGACCCCGGAGCCCAGGTTGGCCGTCGGGGAGACTGAGGCAGAGGGGTGGATGATGCTGGCGGGGGAGCCGATGCGGCTATCTTGTTGAAGGATAGAGAGTTGTGCGATGAGTTTGCGGCGCAGGGCCAGCCCCCCGACCGCGATGATCCACGCCTGGGATGGCGAGATGGCGGCGAGCGAACCAAGCCGTCCCAAATGCGTAAAACCTTTGATGTCAAGCCCTTGCGACTCCGCGGAGATGGACCAGTCGGCGACGTCCGGGTGGGCTTCGTCATCGAGAAAGCCCGCGAGTTGGTGTCCGGCGAGCCGCGCGGCCTCGGCCACAACCGTGGCGTGCCCACCTCCGCCGATAATGACCAGCTCTTTGATCTGCACCGGCGGAGCTCCTCTTCCCCCTTACCATCGGCCCCCGATGGCGTGGGGCTCTTGGGTCTTCTCCTGGGTCTTCTGCTGGGTCTTGGGTTTCTCCATCTCGTGGACTTGGAAAGTCCCGAGTTGACGTAGCCGCCTGTTGTCGGGACACTTGTCCTCCCCGATGTGTACGCATCCCCCGGAGCACCGTGGGCGTACCGGACGGGTCGATCGATCGCCCCTTTGCCTTTGCGGAGAGCTTCTTTATGGCCGGCCGGACCTCTACCAGCATCGGCGTCGGCGTCGCTGTCACCATCCTGGGTGTCGCAACGCTCGCGCTGTTCATCACTTCCGTCATCTTCTTTGCCAACAAGCGTGCCGCGGAGCGCAGCTTGGAGGAGGCGAGGCGGACGACGCAGGATTATGTCTCTGATGCCGACCGCGCCAACGACGCGGTGAACCGCGCCCGCGATACGGGCAAGCAGGGGCGGATGAGCGCGGTGGGGTACCTGATCGACGCTCAGCAGAAGACCATGCAGCGCGTCACGGGCTCGCGCTCCGACACGCTGGCCGATCTGAACACCAAGGTCGATGCCATCAAGGGATCGGCCGGGCAGAACATGCTCACCATGATCCGCCTGCGCGACGCGGAGGTTGCATCGCTGACCGAGCAGCTTGCCGCGGCGAACGCGGCGCGGGACCTTGCGCTGACCGACCGCGAGAACGAGGTGAAGCGCGTGAAGGGGCTTGAGGATTCTCAGCGGGCCACGCTGGCCGCGCTGATTGTTGAGATTGAGAAGTACAAGGAAGAGGTCGATCGCTATCGCGAGGGGCTCAACGAGTCCAAGCAGGGCATGGACGAGCGGGTCACGCGCATCCAGGCCGCGGCGAGCGACACCGAGGCGCGTCTTCGTTCAGAGAACGACACGCTGCAGCGCGACCGGGTGCTGAATCAGTCGCTGATCACGCGGCTGCAGGATGAGCTCAAGGGCAAGCGTGTCGGCGGAGCGAGCGAGGATTCGCTGGTTGATGCGGAGATCATCGGGCTCGACGCGGCCAACAAGTCCGTGGTGATCAGCCGCGGCCGCAAGGACAAGGTCGCCCTGGGCATGACCTTCGCCGTGTACGCGGAGGCGACGGACATTCGCCCCGATGCAACCACCGGCAACTATCCCGAGGGGAAGGCCACGCTCGAGGTGATCCGGATCGACGAGAACACATCGACGGCGCGTATCCTCAGCGAGCGTCGGGGAAACCCGATCGTCCGCGGCGATGTCGCTGCCAACGCGGTGTACGACCCGAACAAGACCTACCGCTTCCTGATCTACGGCAACTTCGACGCCGACGGCGACGGCCGCGCAACCTTCGAGGAGCAGTCGCAGATTCGCGCCCGCATCGAAGCGTGGGGCGGCCGCGTGCAGACCGATCTGACCGGCGATACCGACTTCCTGGTGCTGGGCGAGCGGCCGGTGCTGCCGCCCGAGCCCGCGGGCAACGCGCCGATCGAGTCGATCAACTTCTTCATCTCCCTGCGTCGCCAGGCGCTCCGTTATGACGAGCTGTTTGAGAAGGCGCAGTCGACCTCGATCCCGGTGCTGAACCAGAACCGGCTGTACACACTGACCGGCCAGCGCTGAGAAACAGAAGCTCCCCAAAGCCCGGCTCTCTGAGCCGGTTTTCTTTTTTGGCTCACCTACCCTCCTCATTTCCCTCTTCCCCACCGCCCGCCCGAAACACGCCGCGCGATGAAGCGCAAACGCAAGCTCACTCTCCCCCGCTGGCTGCAAACGCCCGCCTACTACGTCGTACGCTCACTCATCGCCGCGGCCGTCACGGGCGATCTGGAGAACGATGTGCGGGCGGCGCGTTCGCTTGCGCACAAGTACGCGGCGATGGAGAAGAAGCGGTTCCAGCGCACGATGGACACGCTGGGGGTGGCGTTTCCGGAGATGCCCGAGCAGGAACGCCGCGCCCGGGCGCTGGAGGCCTACGAGCACATCTTCATGCTCGTGGTCGAGATGGCGTACACGCCGCGGCTGATTACTCAGGACTCGTGGGCGCGGCATATCAGCCTGGGCAATCTGGATACCGCGCTCCCCTCGCTCCTGGCCGGGCGTCCATCGATCCTGGTCACGAGCCACTGCGGCAACTGGGAGCTGCTGGGGTTCATTCTCGCGCTCATGGGCTTTCCCGTTCATGCGGTGTATCGCCCGCTGGATCTGCCGCTGCTGGATGCGTGGGTTCGGCGGACGCGCGAACGCCGCGGGCTGATGCTCATCGACAAGTTCGAGGCGGTGCGCCGGATGCCGGAGATCCTGCGTAGCGGCGGGCAGGTCGGGTTCATCGCCGATCAGAACGCCGGTGACCGCGGCCTGTTCGTGCCGTTCTTCAACCGGCTCGCGTCGACGTACAAGTCCGTGGGGCTGATGGCGATGAAGTTCGAGATCCCGGTCATTTGCGGGACTGCGCGGCGGCTGGTGCCGTGGCGCGACAACGTGGCGTCTGATATGGGCACGCGCGGGGCGGGGCTGACGAGCTTTGATGGCGAGTCGTTCCGGTATTGCCTGGATGTGACCGATGTCATCCACCCGCAGGACTGGGCCGACCAGCCCGACCCGCTTTTCTACATCACCGCTCGGTACCGGAGGGCGCTTGAGCAGATGGTGCGGGCCGCGCCGGAACAGAACCTGTGGCTGCACAGATACTGGAAGAGCCGGCCGCGGCACGAACATGCCAATAAGCCGTTCCCGGGGGCCCTGCGTGACAAGATCAGGTCACTTCCATGGATCACCGAGGCGGACCTTGCACGTATCGAGGACTGGTCAGCGCGCGATGCGGCGATGATGGCGGCCGGACAGGCCCCGGGCTGAGGGTGGCCCAGGCCGCGGCGGGCAGATCGAGCGTGATGCGCGGCGGAATCGGCGGGCTTGCACATTCCCCGCGCGGCCCCAACGATCCATGGAGCAATCGATATGAACGGCTCAACACAGGCAGGAGCAGCGAAGATGTCCGGCAAGCTCGATGGTGTGCGGATTCTGATCGTCGATGATGACCGCGATGTGCTGGAGTCGTTTGAGGCTGCGCTGCAGGCCGAGGGAGCCGAGACGCTGTCGGTGGGCGACGGGAACGCGGCGGTGCAGGCGGTGATGGACGAACCGCCGGACCTGGTGGTGCTGGACATGATGCTGCCGAAGCGCTCGGGCTTTCTGGTGCTGGAGAAGATCAAGGGGTTTGAGGATTCGCCGCTGGTGATCATGGTGACGGCCAACGAGGGCCACCGGCACCAGGCGTATGCGGAGAGCCTTGGCGTTGATCGGTACCTGATGAAGCCGGTGCCGCTTCAGCATTTGGTGAACACGGTGGTGGAGATGCTTGAGCAGCAGGATGCGGAGGATGAGGCGGAGGGGTGAACAGTGCCATCGAAGTCCGCTTCGGACTTCGATGAAGTTGAGACAGCCGATGCGCCATCAAAATCCGTCTCGGATTTCGGAATCGCAGGGATTGGGAAGGGTCTTGCGTACAGGGCATCGAAGTCGTTCAGAGCAACGACTTCGATGGCACGGATCCCCTACACTCCTCCCCCTTGGCCAAACGACGCACACTTGTCCTGTTCAACCCCCCTCCCAGCCCCGATGCGGGTGATGATGCCGCGGCGACCAGCGGCAGCACCCCCTCTCGCGCCGGTGGAGGAAACGCCACGATGGAGCCCCTGGGCACCGTCGCCTCGCTGATCACCACCTTCAAGCAGTTCAACGTCTGGCCCGACGGCTCGGGCGCGATGGGCTTTGGCGATGCGCTCGGCTCCGCCACGCTCTACGGCCCCGGCTTCATCGTCGAGCTGCCATACGCCTCCAGCGGAGCGAGCTCTCCCGACGAGGCCGAGATCACCCAGGCCCTCGTCCACTGCAATGATGACGACTACGCCTGGCCCGTGCTTGCACGCATCTGCAAGGCCAACAAGTGGAAGATGATGGACCCCGACAGCGGCCGGACGTTTGGGTAACCGCCGCACCGAAATCGCAAATGGCAAATGGGCAAATGGCAAAGCCCGTGACTCCCTGCTGATTCCGTCGTGCCCTCATACTCTTCATTTGCTATTTGCCATTTGAACTTTGCTATTTGGATCTCCCCTTGCCCCAAGAAACCAAATCCTCTCCCGGTGCTCCGATGAACGGTGTTGCCACCTCTGAGCAGTCGCTTTCTGTCGCCGGCCTTGCCGCGGAGCTCGGAAACGACCCCGCCGCGACGCTCGACATCCTCGAGAAGGCGTTCGACTACCGGGGGGATGTCACCATCACCCGCGTCGATGGCACGCAGCTTACTGGCTACCTGTTTGATCGCCGCCGCGGCAGCAATCTGGGCGATTCGTACATCCGCCTGATGCCGCCGCCGGTCCAGGGCGCGAAGGAAGGCGACAACGAAAAGCTCAGCATCCCCTACGCCGATATCAAGCACATCGCCTTCTCGGACCGCGACCCGTCATCGGGCAAGTCCTTCGAGACGTGGGTGAAGAAGTACGTTGAGAAGAAGCTCAAGGGCGAGAAGGCCAGCATCGAGAGCGAAGGGCTGGATTGAGCATCCGCTCCTGATTTGACCATGTGGCAGTTTGCGATTTGGAAATGTCCCATGCCCACCTACGTCTACGAACTCCTCGACAAGCAAGGCGAGCCCACCGGCGAGACCTTCGAGATCGCCCAGCCGATGAAGGATGAGGCGCTGACCAGGCAGCCCGAGACCGGCAAGCCCTGCCGCCGCGCGATCGTCGCCCCCGCCATCGCAGGCAGCATGTCGCCGCTGAAGACCAAGGGCACGCTGTCGAACAAGAACCTTGAGCGGCTGGGCTTCACCAAGTACGAGCGCAAGGGCAAGGGCTACATGGAGCGCAC
>JBBRUT010000123.1:0-10772 GCA_038247555.1 Phycisphaerales bacterium
CTGGCCGACCGCACCAATCGCGTTATCCGTTTCCAGGACGAGCGCCTCACCTCCGTCGATGCCGACTGGTCGATGGCCCAATCCGGCATGACGCATAAGCAGAAGAAGCAACGCCGCGATGCCCTCGCCGCGGCGGCGATCCTCCGCGACTTCCTTCGCGCTCAGGCACCCGGCGATCTCCCGTCTGCTCCCCCCGAATCGCAGCCGCCAATCGGTCCCTGACAGACACAAAACCTGCGCCCCGCACAATCCACTTTCCAGGAAGCCTCGCCTACACTCCCGCCCCTATGGGCAAGACCCGCGAGATCAAGAAGCGCATCAAGGCCGTCGGCAACATCCGCCGCATCACCAACACGATGCGCATGATCGCCACGAGCAAGTTCTCCCGCGCCCAGCAGCGTGCAACGGCCTCCAAGCCGTTCACCGAAGGCGTGTTTGAACTCGTGAAGCAGATCGGCGAGGCCGCCGGCGAGGGAGCCTCCCACCCGCTGCTCTCTGGACCCATGGCCGGAACAGCCTCCGGCGCCAAAGAGCTCACGCTCATCATCACCTCCGACCGCGGACTGTGCGGGCCGTACAACGGCTCCATCCTCCGCATCGCGATGGCCAACCTTCGCAACAACCCCGCCGCCAAGGGCGGCGAGATCGACGTCGTCGGCCGCAAGGGCGTGGGCTTCTTCAAGTTCTCCAACACCCCCGTCGCCAACCACCACAGCTTCGGCGACAAGCCCGAGTACGACACGATCGCGGGCCTCGCCCAGCGGTACATGGACCGCTTCATCGCAGGCGAGATCAGCAAGGTCACCGTCATCTACATGAAGTTCATCTCCGCCGGCCGTCAGAAGCCGGAGGTCATGCAACTCCTCCCCCTCCGCCCGCCCGAGAGCGCAGCGCCCGTCGAGAAGAAGGCCAGCGTCGAGTACGAGTTCAGTCCGCCTGCCGAGATCCTTCTCGCCAATCTGCTCCCCGCGGCCGTCAAGGCCACACTCTTCCAGGCGTTCAGCGATGCCATCGTCAGCGAGCACGTCGCGCGAATGGTCGCCATGAAGGCCGCCACCGACAACGCGGGCAAAATGGGCAAGGCCCTCACCCGCAAGTTTAATCGCGCCCGTCAGGCCCAGATCACCACCGAGCTCACCGAGATCATCTCGGGTGCCGCCGCGCTGGGCTGACTCAGGCAATCCACGTTGTTCACTGAGCCGGCCGGACCACCAGGTCCAGCCGGTTTTCAATTGTGCACGCCCGGCGCATCGCCGCCAGCACCTCGTCGGGCTTCATCGCCCGATACGTCTCCGGTCCGTCGGAGATCTGCTCGGGGTCAAGCCCGCCGCTGGTGCTCCTGGCCAGGATCGCGGCCCAATATCGTGGGTCCCGTTCATACGCCGCGGCAACGCGCGCAAGCACTTCGGTTGATTGCGCAAGCTCATCGGCCGGCAGACCGTTGTCCATCAGCTCGCACATCGAAGCCTGCATCACCCGCTTCACCGATTCCGCATCCCCCGGCGTCACGCTCGCCGCAACCACCGTCACAGAGCGACCGGCAAACGGGCTGGGCATGTACGTCCAGCTCACGTGCGGATCACCCCCGAGCTTCAGTTCCCGCAGCCGGACTTCCAGTCGCTTCGCAAGCACACGCGCACCGGCTCGCAGCCGCCGCACTTCCTGAACCTCCGAAGGATCGGGCGAGAGGAAGCCCGCCAGCACGTGTGCCTCTTCGATCTTCGCCTCACCCTTGCACCCGACGTTCTTGGCAAACGGTCCGTGCTGCTTCGGGACGGCCCTCTGCTGAGCAAGCGCCGCGGGCGAAGCACGCGGCCGCGCCGGGAACTTCGCAAACACTTCGGCGATCATCGCGATCGCCTCGTTGGCTTCGATGTCGCCCACAATAGCGATCTCGCACGGGCTCGATCCCGCGTGCCGCACGACCCAGTTCGTCGCCTGCTCGGCCGTATACATGCCCATCCGCTTGGTGCAGGCGAGCTTGTTCCGGCACTCGTTGATCGGCGTCACCAGTTCCAGCAGCGGCTCGGTCACGCTCCACCGCGCATCGTTCTGGGTGCGCTTCACATCGTCGCATGCAGCCGTCCGCGCGATCACCATCGAATCCTCGGTGACAAGGGGCGAGCTCAACGCGCTCGCGGCAACCTCTATCCCGGCGCGAATATCTGCCGCCGCGCCCGATACCCGCACCAGCAGCGAGTCGTGCATCGCCCCGCCCTCGATGAGCACATCCCGCCCCTCGAGCCGCTGCCGAATGTCCTCCTGTGCAATCGCCCGGGACGATGGCCGATCCAGCAACGCGGCACACAGCAGCGACAGGCCGCGGGTTTCCGGGCACTCCAGAAGCTCGCCCCCCGCAAAGCTGATCATGACCTCGATCTGATCGGGCTGGACCGTCATCCGTCGATGGTGAACACGGATGCCGTTCACGAGCCAAGCCGAGACAACCCCGCTGCGGCGATGCGCCTGCATCTCGACCACCAGGTCCCCGGGCTCGGCAACCCGGGCGATCTGTTCCGGCCTTGCTCCAGGCGCCTTCTCGGCCGTCGGCTGCGCGGCAATGGCCGCCGCGGCGGCGGTCCAAACCAGTAGAGTGGTGACAAAACTGCGTCCGATCATGGGTACTCGATCGGTTCTATCCCCCCTGCTACTGATGGTTGCATTCGGGGAGCCAACCCGGTGAACATGACGAAAGATCGGCCTCTCAACGGGGTAGGGCAGAGAAAACCCCGCCGGCGGGAGATTATCCGCCACCAAGGGGAGCCCGCAGAATCCGGCAGTCCCCATCGCAGTCCTTGTCCGATCCGAACTCCCCCGACAAGATGCCGCGGACCGCTTTGTGAATCTTCTGTTCGACCTTATCGAGCCGGAGGCCCGACAGGGGGATCACACCCCGATCACCGCTCGCCAGCAGCCAGTACTCCGCCACCACATCAGCCGGGTCGACATCCGGGAGCAGGTGGGGAAGTGCCAGGGCGTAAATCCCCAGCTGCAGATCATCGGGGTGGGGTTCGGTGAGCCTCTTCCAGGCCTGCCCGGTCTTGTAGTCCACGATGCGAAACCCGATGCGGCCATCGGGACGGGTGAACTGCTCGAGGCGATCGAGCTTCGCCCGGAAGTGATGCTTGGTGGCCGGCGAGTTCGGGCCATCGCCAGGAACGGTGTACTCCCACTCCACGGACTTCTCAATCTCGAGGATCTGCACATCCGGATCGTGAAGCTTGGTGTGCGCCATGGTGAGCTGCGCGAGCGTCTGGTCGAGCTCCGCCCGGTCGATCTCAATGCCCCGCGGCCAGGATGCGATGAACTCCTCCCGCCCCAACCGGACCAGGGTTTCCAGCGTCGGCACTTCCTGGCCCGCGGCCTCCGCCTCGCGGATGGCGTTATAGAACCGCTCAAGTGCGGTGTGGACCACGGACCCCAGCCCCGACTGCTTGCGCTGTGTCTCGGGCAGGTGCTTCACATATCGAAGCCAGTAGCACCTCGGGCAGCGGTGATACACATCAATCGCCGTGTAACTCAAATCCAGCGGCGGCCGCGGCGCATCGCCCGCGGGCGCATCATCCCGCCGAATGCTCGCCAGCAGCGCATCGGCATAGGTCACGAGCGAAGGCTCGCCCGAAATCCACGCCGGCGCACCGCGATGCGCGGCAATATGCGAAACAACCGCCAGCCGCGCTGCGGCCGTGCGAAGCCGGCCGGCAGCCGCCTCGATGTCGCTAAGGCCCGCATCGGGCCGATCCGCAAACTCAAGAGCCTCCGCCGCCGCAAGCCGAACGGTCAGCCGCGCGCGATCCAGAGCCTCTCCGCCCAGTTCCCCATGGCTGGAATCCTGCTTCTGCGAAAGATCATCCCGCCCAAGCACCGCCGCGGCCTGACTTCGAAGCTCCGCGACATCCCGGATATGCACCAGCAACTGCCCCTCGGGCTCCCGCGTGAACTCTTCAAAGAAGTGCGTCGACTTGCTGCGTCCCTTGTTCTTCTTGGCCAGCAGAACCAGCCGCCGCTCCGCACGGGTGCAGGCGACGTAAAAAATCCGGCGCTCCTCTGCCGGCTGGCGCGCAGCCGCCGCCGCCGCGTCCTCATCAAGAAGGCCCGGCGGAATCGGACTCTCATCGCTGTTGCCGGATTTGCCGTATCCGTGCTGGGGCGAAACCCGCGGCACAAACACCGTGTCCCACTCCAGCCCCTTGGCCTTGTGGGCGGAAATCACCGTGACGGCCGGGCTGCTCTGTTCATCATCCTGGTCATCGTTGGGACCTGTGCGCTCGTCGATCCCCGCGACCTCGCGCAGAGAGCGATCGTTGTCATCAAGGTCCTGCCAGTATCGCCAGAACTCGCGCAGATCCCTGGGCTGATCCAGCTTGGCGACCGACAGCCGCGCCAGCCGCACCAGCGCAAGCAGCGCGTTGATCCGCCGGGCACGCTGCCGCGCTGGCAAAAGATCCGCGTGGGCCGCATCCGTCAGCATGATGACCTGCTCAATCGCCTCGGGCGCGGCGGAACTCGCGGTGATCTGCGAGAGCCGCTGATGCAGCGATGCCAGACGCTTCACCGCCGCGCCGATCGCCGCATCTTCTCCAGCTGCTTCAACCAGCCACGCAAGGTACGACGGCGCATCGTTATCGTCTCCATCCGCCAGACGACGCTCCGATCGGTGTTGCTTCTCGTACTCCATCGCCGCGAGTGGTTCCGCGGCCAGCGGCGGCCGGGTGAGGATGCGCCGCACCGGCCAGCTCTCCCGTGGATTCACAAGCAGGGTGATCCACGCGAGCACATCCTGCACGCCCTGATCCTCGCACAGCGCGTCGCCATAGCTGCCCCGCGCGGGGATTCCCTCCAGTTCCAGATCGGAGACGACGCGCGTGATGTCCGCGTTGTTGCGGCAGACAACGGCGTATCTGCTCCATGGAAGCTCGCGGACCGCGCCCTGCGCACGATCCACAAGAATGGCGGTCGCGATCGCAGCGCCGTCATCCATGTCGTGGGCAAGCTCGACACACTCAACACCGGCTCCGGGCGCGGGCGGCTCCCCCGCGAGCGCCGATGCGCGAACGACAAGCTTGTCAGGCGCGAACCGATGCTCCGCAAGCGAGATCACGCGGTTTGCCGCCGCGATGATCGACGACTGACTGCGGTAGTTTTCGGTCAATAGGATGCGCCGCGACCCCGGCCACGTTGCATCAAACCTCGCGAACGCACGATCATCCGCGCCGCGAAAGCCGTAGATCGCCTGATCGTCATCGCCCACGATGCACAGGTCCGGGCCGGCCGGGTCGGCTCCCGCCGGGGGCGAATCATCGGGCGGGAAGAGCTGCCGCAATAGCTCGATCTGCCCCGCGTTCACATCCTGAAACTCATCGACCAGCGCATGCCGAAGCTCAGCACGAATGATCGCCGCCGCCCGCGGCGCATCCCGCAGTAGCCGGATCGGCAGCATGATGAGGTCTTCAAAGCCCAGCCAGCCGCGCCGTCGGACCTCCTGCTGAAACCACGCATACGCCATCGTGATCTCAACAAACTCTTCGAGCCGCGCAGACTCCGCCCGGAGTTCAACCCCGTCAACGCCCTTGCCGGTCGAATCCTGACCGGCGGCAATGCGGCCGCGCCAAGTGTCCACAAAGGCGGTGCACGCCTCGGCCTCGATCGCGCGGTCGGCCAGCGCTTTCATCCCCGCCTGCACAAGATGCGAGAGCGAATCCAGGCCCGCGGCCCGACGCGAGGCGAAAAGATTCTGTGAGCTGATCGCCTCACGGATCAACCGGATCCGCTGCGCCGAATCCAGGATCGCGGCGTCTCGCCGGATCGGTGGCAAGCCAAGATCCGGCGCAAACCGCCGCACCAGCGACAGACCCAGCGAGTGAAACGTCTGCGCGCGGACACGGCCCGCCTGCGTCGCGCCGACGATCCCCGCCAGCCGCTCCCGAAGCTGCGCCGCGGCCTTGTTCGTGAACGTGACAGCCAGCACCGACTCGGGCGAAGCGCCCTCGACAATCAGCCGCGCGATCCGGTGAACAATCAAACGCGTCTTGCCGGTCCCCGGCCCCGCGAGGACGATCAGCGGCCCACTTCGGCCATCAGCGCCGTGCAGCACAGCTTCCCGCTGCGCTTCGTTCAGGCCAGCAACAAGGCTCTGCGTGGTTTGCTCCATCAACGGCGACTCCCCCACTTCCTATTCCGCCGCGGGTGGACGGCGCATGTACAGATGCACCGCGGTGCTCCCATACACGTGTGTCTCCGGACCTGCCGCGCCCTCAATGTTCAGATCGCCAAACCTTTGCTCAAGCGCGGCGGCCGCCTCCACCCCTTCGATCTCCTCGATCTCGGCCTCATCCTCCAGCGTCTCCGCCTCGATCTCCTCGGCGTCGATCTCGTCGAGCACCCACTCCTGCTCGCGCAGCTTGCGTCCGAGCCGCTCCTTGCGATCCTTGAGCTTGCGGTCCTCGCGCAGGTTCTCGGGAGTAGCTGCGGGGTCGGGCAATGCCTGCCGGAATGGCCACGGTGTGCGCAATGCCACGAAGCCCACCTGCGTCAGCAGATCGGCAACGCGGCCCACCTGCCCGCGGATGCGATCCCAGCTCGCCGGGTCTTCAACCAGCGGATACGGCGGGTCGAAGAACGCAAGATCAAGGGGTCGCGGACAGCGCGCAAACGTTGCGGGCCCAATCGCGTCAGCACGAAGCACTTCGCACCGGTCCCCGCACCCCAGCAGCTCAATGTTCTGCTCAAGCAATGTCGCCGCGGCCTTGTCGCGCTCCACGAACAGCACAAACGAAGCTCCCCGGCTCAGCGCCTCAAGGCCGATCGAGCCGGAGCCGGCGAACGCGTCAAGAACACGCGCACCTTCAAAGTGCCCCCGCAGAATCGAGAAGACGGATTCCTTCACACGATCCGGAATCGGCCGCGTCGTGCTCGCATCCTTGGGGGAAATGAGCTGCCGTCGCCTGAACTCTCCGGAGATGATCCGCATGCGTATACGAGCAAAGACCGACCACACTGCCGGGTCAAGTGCGGCTGCTCCGAGACCCCACCATTCCGCAACCGTGCCCCGGATGGCCGATGAGTATGCGTTGTTGACCGGTCCCCACGCTCTTTCGGAGCCGTCATGACGACGCACCCGCTGCCCTCGCTCCAACCCCCGCAGGCTTCCTCGTTTGGCGGGCCCTCCCGCAGACGTGTCCTGGAGGTGAACCCCTCCACTCCTCTCGCTTCGAGCGATCCCCACGCTCGACGAATCCGAACCGGAGTCCTGCTCGTCGGCACACCCGAGACGATCCAGCAGCTTGCCGCGCAGGTCTCCCTCGCGACCGATGCGCCAGTGATCACCGGCTGCATTCTTCCGCCCGGCATGGCTCCTGCTGACGGCGCCTCGCTCCCGGCTCCAGATCTCGGCACCACCGAGGACCTCCCCGCCATCGCCGCAAAGTACCGGCCCCGGCTCGCGCTGGTTTGCCTTCCTTCCAACCTTGGTGCCGCGGCGGTCCGCACCAGCGAACTGCTCCGGCTCGCCGGAATCACCGAACGCTCCGTCCCCGCGCTGAGCGACCTGCTCGCTGAGCCCGTCGCCGCAACCGCGGCCCAGCACAACGAATCTCGGAACATCCAACCCGCCGACACCGCCATGCTCGCCGCGACACCCGCGATCGACATGGCCCGGCTCATCGGCCGCGAACCTTACCGCCTGGATCGCCACGCGGTGAGCGGCATCCTCGCCGGCAAGTGCGTCCTGATCACCGGCGCCGGCGGCAGCATCGGCGCCGAGCTTGCGCGCCTGTGCGCGGGGTTTGCCCCGTCGCAGCTCGTGCTGATGGAACGCGGCGAGAATGCTTTGTTCGAAGTCGATCGGCAGATCGCCCAGCGATTCCCCGGCGTTCCGCGCCGCGCCGTCCTGCACGATGTTGTCGACGCGGCGGGAACGCAGCGGCTTCTGAATGAGCTGCGCCCGCACGCGGTCTTCCACGCCGCCGCGCACAAGCACGTGCCGCTCATGGAGGATCACCCGGCGCACGCACTGACCAACAACCTGTTCGGCACCAAGGCCATCGCCGATGCCGCCGCCGCGTGCGGGGCCGAGCGATTCGTGATGATCTCCTCGGATAAGGCGGTGAACCCAACCAGCGTGATGGGCGCGACCAAACGGCTCGCGGAGATCTACGTGTCCTGGCTCGCCGCGCAGGCATCCACATCGACCCGCATGAGCATGGTCCGGTTTGGCAACGTGCTTGGCTCGGCGTGCAGCGTGCTGACCATCTGGTCGAGCCAGCTCGCCGAGGGCGGACCAATCACCGTGACCGATGAGCGGATGACCCGCTACTTTATGACCATCAACGAGGCCGCGACGCTGGTGCTGCAATCGGCAACGCTCGACGCCGCGGCCAGGCAGCGTGCGGGCATGTACGTGCTCGACATGGGTGAACCGGTTCGGATTGTCGAGCTCGCCGAGCGCTTCGCCCGCGCACACGGGCTGACCCCCCGCCTGCCCGCCGCCCCGCCTGCCGGCGGCCCGGCGATCGATGTCGCCTTCACCGGCTCCCGGCCCGGCGAGAAGATCCACGAAGAGCTCGCCTACGCCACCGAGATGCTCCGCCCAACCGCCCACCCGGGCATCCGCGCATGGGCGGGCGACGGCGCAGAACCCCTGACCGATCACGCGGCACATGCGCTGCTCGCCGAACTGGGTTCTCTCCGCACCAGTCTCGACCCCGGGCAGGTCATCGCGGCCCTCCAGCAGCACGTCCCAGAGATGCGCCGACGACACGCGTGATTCGGGACACGTTCGGGCATCGCAACGCAGAGGCGGCCGTGTCCCTAAACTCAACCTTCACAGAGCACGGCCGCGAAGCCGTGGATGCTTGAAGGGCGGGGAAACGGAGCGTTCAAACCATGTCCAGTGTACGACAGCAGGTCCTTCTCCAAACCCTGGCAACTCGCCAGAACGCCGAGAAGCTGCTCGCGTCGCTGCTCCGGGCTCAGGCCGAATGTGACCAGCAGCTCCAGAAGGAGCAGCGGTCCGACGCCATGAAGTCGGTGACCGGCGCATCCTCGCTCGATCGGGCGATCGCCTCGACCCGGCGGATGATCGAGCAACTCGACCGAAGCGTTGAACAGGTTGCCAAAGATCTGCCTTGCGACGATGCTCCGGCGGCGACGGAATCCGCCGGCATCGACGATGTTCCGAGCAACTACAACCTCCGGGTGGTTGTCGCGACGGCGCGGGCGGCGGCGCGGTAGACGCTCCGGGCGACTACGCTCGAACATGATGACCGACAATGAACTGCTGACTGTTGCGCTCCGGGTGCGGAAGCTCGATCCTCGCGCGGCGACGCCCGCGTATCAGACCCAGCATGCCGCGGGAATGGACATCGCCGCGTGTCTGCCCGAGGGAACATCCATCGAACTCAAGCCGCTAACGCAGGGCGGCGCGATTGTGATGGTGCCGACGGGGCTGGCGATCGCGGTGCCGCCGGGGTTTGAGGCGCAGGTGCGGCCGCGATCGGGGCTGGCGACCAAGCACGGGGTGACGATGCCCAACTCTCCCGGGACGATCGATGCGGATTACCGGGGCGAAGTCAAAGTCCCGATGATCAACCTTGGACAGGAGGCGTTTCTGATCACTCACGGAATGCGGATCGCGCAGATGGTGATCGCACCGGTCGCGCAGGCGCACGTCGAGGTGGTCACCGAGTTGAGCGAGACGGCCCGTGGGGCGGGCGGGTTTGGCAGTACGGGACGGTAAACAGGGCTTAGAAACCGCCGCGGATTTCCTTCGACTTGGAGCGGAGCGCGGCCTGCGCACGTAGACGCCGCATGGCCGGGGTCTCCTTGCGGATCTCTTCCTCGGTGCGGGGTGTGCCGCCGCGATCGCCCTTGCGGCCGCCTCGGCCTCCGCCACTTCCGCCCCCCCCACCACCACCACCGCCGCCGGCAGCGGCAACTGGCTCGGGAGCGGGGAGCAATGCCCTGATGCTCAGGGAGATTCGTCGGGTCTGCGGGTCGAGCTTGAGCACGCGGCACTGGACGACTTCATCGGGCTTGAGAACATCCTGCGGGTGGCCGATGCGGCGATAAGCGATCTCGGAGACGTGCACCAGGCCCTCGACGCCGGGGGCGAGCTCGATGAACGCGCCGAACTCCGTGAGACGCGTCACGCGGCCGCCGACATCGGCGCCTTCCTTGATGTCGGCGACGGCGGTCTGGAACGGGTCCGCCGCGAGCTGCTTCATGCCGAGCGAGATGCGGCTCTTGCGCATGTCGTTCTCGTCCCACTCGATCTTGAGGATCTTGACGCGGACCTGCTGGCCTTCCTTGACGACCTTGGCGATGGCATTTTCGCCGAAGCCCATGCGGTCGTAGGTGAGATCGGAGATGTGCACGAGGCCATCGATGCCGCCGATGTCGACGAACGCGCCGAAGGGCATGATCTTGCGGACGGTGCCGTCGAGGGTCTGGCCTTCTTCGAGCGTGTCCTTGAGCTTGGAAGCGGTCTCGACGCGCTCCTTCTGGAGGAGGTCGCGGCGGGAGAGGACGATGTTGCCGCGGCCGCGCTTATCGAGCTGCGAGACCTGGCAGGTCATCTTCTCGCCGACCATGACGGAGAGGTCGGGGATGCGGTCGAGCGAGACCTGGCTGGCGGGCATGAAGGCGCGGTGGCCACCGACTTCGAGCTCCAGCCCGCCCTTGTTCACACCGACGACGCGGGCTTCGACGATCTGGCCGATGTCGAGGTTCTCCCACGCGGCCTTGACCACCGCGCCGGGGCGCGAGCAGACAAA